>CAYTJF010000136.1:0-10058 GCA_964437945.1 uncultured Granulosicoccaceae bacterium | reverse complement strand
ATGTGGGGTAGAACATGTGGGGTAGAACATGTGGATCAGAACATAGAGGTAGACGGTAAAGTAGTAGGTAGAGCAGAGAACTATTCAGGCAGCAGCTTTATCCGTTTTTGTATTTAATGCGTCGATCATCTGTTGTGTTACTAGAACTATGCCTGCTTCAGATACATGAAAGCGTAATGCGTCAAATTCTCTGTCATACCCTATGATCGTTCCAGCCGGTACTTCGCAGTGTCTATCCAGTATGACTCGCTTTAGTTTACAGTGTTTACCAATATCGCAATCGGGTAAAATAACAGATTCATCAATGTCCGTCTGTTCACGCGCAACCACGTTGTAACACACCACTGAGTTTTTGATTCGTGCACCCGATATAATACAGCCGCCGCATATCATAGAGTTAACAGCAGCGCCGCAACGATCTTCTGAATCAAACACAAACTTTGCTGGTGGTACTTGAGCGGCAAACGTTCGAACAGGCCATTGTTTGTCATATAAATTTAACGGTGGGACAACACCAATAAGTTCCAGATTGGCTTGCCAAAATGCATCCAGGGTTCCAACATCGCGCCAGTAGGCAGCTTGATCTTTGTCTTTATCACGAAAAGCATAAGACATTACTTTGCGTTTTCCTATTAACGATGGGATAACGTCTTTGCCAAAATCATCTCCAGAGCCCTTTCCCTCGTGACCATTGATAAGCTCCTGGTAAAGAAATTTTGCGCTAAACACATAAACGCCCATAGAAGAGAGACAAGTGTCGTTAGTACCAGGAATGGTTTCAGGGTTATTGGGTTTTTCAGTAAAACGCAGTACGGATCCATCATCATCAACGCCCAACACACCAAACTGTTTTGCATCATTAGCGCTGGTTTCAATTGCGCAAATTGTCATGTCTGCTGCTGAATTGACGTGTTGTTCTATTAGTGGGCGGTAGTCCATTTTATAAACGTGATCACCGGCCAACACCAACACGTATTCAGCGCCATAGCCACGGATGATATCCAGGTTTTGATAGATTGCATCTGCCGTACCGGCGTACCAGTTATGATCTTTGGTTCGTTGTTGTGCAGGCAAAAGCTGCATCATCGGTGCGCCGTCGGCTGTAGTCATGCCCCATCCTTGCTGTACATGCTGATTTAACGAATGTGACATGTATTGTGTGAGGATACCCACTCTACCGATACCGGAATTGAGGCAATTAGATAACGCAAAATCGATTAATCGGTATTTTCCACCGAATGGCACTGCCGGTTTGGCACGCCAGTCAGTCAGCCCTTTCAATCGCGATCCGCGACCACCAGCGAGGACTAAAGCCAATGTACGGTTTGGAAGGGTGTAGCTATTAAGGCGGTTGTTATCCCTAAATCGACCACTGGCTATAATAAGTGATGAACCGGACATGATGATTCCTTGAGTTAAGTGAGCAGTACGTCAGCCAGTAGTGATGCCTCGCCTATAATCATGATATCGGCGGAAAAGGGCATTACCGCAGGTTTAGCTAACATCTGCAACAATTCGACCCGGAGTTGTGTGTCAATGGGTGAAAATCGGACAAAATTGTTATTAATCAAATGTTTAAAGATCAATACGAAATGTGTCTTAGTGTGAAATGCTAAGAATGACAACCAGAAATCCAGTTGACGTCGAAAAATTGTCTCTTACCCAACGGTGAAGAGAATCGGAGTATGTTGCGAAAACTAAGGACAGGGTCGGTCGACAAAGTAACGTATTTTGCTTGAGTAAATTGCAGAAGTTACGTGGTTTTGTGTTCAGGCTAAGTCAGATTTAGGCGGATTGTAAGTTGGTTATTTAAACCCATCTGGTATTTGAAACTGCGACTATTTGTAGTGATAATAGTTGTTTGCGGTAATTAAATATCAAGGAGATGTCTGTGCCTGCTTTTAATGTAGTTAGTTCAATTGATATCAATGTTCCTGCCTCACGTGTGCGCGAAGCATTATCTGATTTCAATACGTGGCCTATCTGGTCTCCATGGTTAATTATGGAGCCTGAGTGCGAAATTACTTATAGAGGCTCGGCAGGTGAATTAGGGCACGGCTATGATTGGGATGGGCAAAAAGTAGGTGCAGGAGGTATGACACTAACATCGCTTGATGCGAACCGCTTTGAAGCAGATCTATTGTTTCTTAAACCGTGGAAGTCAAAAGCTGATATTGCATTTGATTTTGAATCTGTAGATGAAAATAAAACTCACGTTAAATGGCATATGGACAGTAGTTTGCCGTTTTTCATGTTCTTTATGCTGAATAAAATGAAAGCAATGATAGGCAGTGACTATGATCGTGGGCTGAGCATGCTTAAGGATTATCTTGAGTCTGGTGAAGTGCCATCAAAAATGGTTGTAGAGGGTGTAGTCGATATGCCAGCGTCGCTCTATGCAGGCAAAACATATCATACAACCATGAGTGATATTGCTGAATCAATGGGTGCTGCATTTCCTGAAGTATACAAAGCCGCCACCGATTCAGAAGCGCAGATCAATGGGGTGCCTTTTAGTATTTACAATAAAATGGATATGGTGAAAAAGACCTGTAGTTATACAGCGGCAATTCCTGTTGGCGCATCTGTTAGCGTCGGTCATGGCGTGCAATGCAGCGATCGCCCGGCATGTAAAGCACTCAAAGTGGTGCACACTGGTCCTTACCGGCATCTGGGCAATGCCTGGTCAACGGGTATGAGTGAAATACGTCATGCAAAGAAAAAAATGGACAAAGCCAAACCACCGTTTGAACTGTATGTAAATGACCCTGAAAACACGCCAGAAGAATCGTTGATCACTGAAATTTATATGCCGATTCGTGGGTAGCGGGTTGGTGCGAGTGCAGACTGTTAGCCCGCTAACGAGGATAGTATTCTCGCCCAGCTGCGGGTGCCTTTATGAAAACTTTTAATATTGTATTTTTCATTGGGAGAGTGGATAGCATCGTCGTCCTGACCAAACCCGACAAGTAGACTATCCATCTGTAAGATACTTTTAATATGACCGACAACTGGAATAGAGCCGCCGCAGCCAGCATAAACTGCATCGTTTTCCCATTCCTCTGAAAGTGCGGCATGGGCGCGAGCGAACTCGGGCGCATCGATAGGCATAACCGTTGCGGCTGATGCGTCTTTGGAATGGAATTCAACAGTGCAATCTTGCGGTAGGCTGTCGCGCACATATTGCTGAAAGGTTTGCTGGATTTTATCCGGGTCTTGCTCACCAACCAGGCGAAAGCTTATTTTAGCGGATGCTTTGGATGGTAAAACGGTTTTAAATCCTTCGCCAGTGTATCCACCCCAAATACCATTCACATCGCAAGTGGGTCGCGACCAGATTTGTTCTAGTACAGTGTAGCCTTCCTCGCCTGCTGGTTCGGATAAGCCAACACTGCCGAGAAAGTCTTTTTCATCGTGATTGAGTTCAGCCCATTGCTGCTTAACTTGAGATGGGGGTTCGGTAACACCATCATAGAAATCCTTAAGCGTGATACGCCCGGTATCATCGTGAAGGCCTGCCAGAATTTTATTCATCACGCGTATCGGATTGATCGCTGGTCCGCCATACATACCGGAGTGTAAGTCGAGCGATGGTCCTGTAATGGTAAATTGTTCACCGACCATACCGCGCAACATGGTTGAAATGGCAGGTGTGTTCTGGTCCCACATGCCGGTATCGCAAACCATCGCAATATCGGCTTTTAACAATTCGGTATTGGCTTGCATAAACGGAATAAGTGATGGTGAGCCACTTTCTTCCTCGCCTTCAAAAAAGAGCGTGATATTGGCGGGTAGGGTGTCAGTGACCTGTTTCCAAGCTCTGCAGGCTTCAACAAAGGTCATCAGTTGACCTTTATCGTCAGCAGCGCCTCGCGCACGAATAACCTTACCTTGATCTGTGTCTTCAATTTTAGGGTCGAATGGTGAGCTGTTCCAAAGCTCTAACGGGTCAACTGGTTGTACATCGTAGTGTCCGTAAAACAAATAATGTGGTTTATCGTTACCTGCGATAAATTTCGCCACCACCATTGGATGTCCTGGTGTGTTGTGTCGCATAGCCTCGAAACCAATGTCAGTCAAGTCGTCTACCAGCCAATCGGCTGCTTTAACACAGTCGTCTGCGTATTCTGAATCGGTGGATATGCTTTGAATTCTAAGTAAAGCGCAAAGCCGCTCGAGCGCCTGGGGTTGCTCACTGTCGATTAAATTCAGCACATCTTGTAGATTACTCATCAGGGTTTAGTCTCACAGTGGTGATACCTTACGCTTCAGCCTCAGCCTCAGCCGTTTCAGCTAGTCGTACCAGTAAGTCCTTGGCATCGATCTGATCTCCGGCTTTAACAAGCAGCTCATTCACCACGCCGCTAATCTCGGCATAAATCGCAGTTTCCATTTTCATGGCTTCAATGGAGAGCAGTTCGTCTCCAGCTTTAACCGATTGGCCATTTGACACTTTGATTGTGGAAATAACGCCTGGCATAGGCGCACCAACTTGTAGTTTGTCAGCAGGGTCGGCTTTTGCTCGAACAGCGGCAGCGGCGGAGGCACCATGAATGCGATCAGGAACCTGGATTGATCGAGGTTGGCCATTGAGTTCAAAGAACACACGCACCAGACCTTCTTCATTGGTCTCACCAATGGCAACGCATCGAATAACCAGTGTTTTGCCTTGCTCAATGTCTACAAGTAATTCATCGGCGACCTTGAGGCCATAAAAATACACCGATGTAGGTAGTACGCTGGTTGGACCGTAGTCATTTTGCGCACCTACAAAGTCGGTAAATACTTTCGGGTACATATTGTAGGCTGCTAACTCTTGTTGGGAAATACTTTTGTCCAACGTTTCTTCGAGTTCGATTCGGGTCTTTTCAAGATCTACTGGTGGAATCAGTGCTCCTGCCCGTTCGGACAAAGGCGTTTCGCCTTTTAGCACCTTGTTTTGTATTTGTTCGGGCCAACCACCCGGAATTTGACTGAGCTCTCCGCGCATAAGCGATACAACAGACTCCGGGAATGCTATGTCACGATCAGGGTCAACAACGTCGTCGATGTTTAAATCCTGAGACACCATCATCAGAGCAAGGTCGCCAACTACTTTTGATGATGGCGTTACTTTTACAATATCGCCTAACATGTCATTCACATCGGCGTAGGCCTGTGCGACTTCATGCCAGCGAGGGGCGAGTCCCAGTGAACGGGCCTGTTCTTTCAAGTTGGTGAATTGCCCCCCTGGCATTTCGTGTAAATACACCTCTGATGCCGGTCCTTTCAGATCGCTTTCAAAAGCGGTGTATTGCGCTCTAACCGATTCCCAATAAAAAGAGATTTTTTGAATGGCGTCTTGATCGAGCTTTGGATCACGTTCATCACCAGACAACGCAGCTACGATTGAACCCAGACAGGGTTGTGATGTGCCGCCAGAAAGGGCATCCATAGCCGCATCCACAGCATCAACACCAGACTCAATAGCCGTCAATACCGTCGCTGCCGAAATGCCCGAGGTATCGTGTGTGTGAAAGTGCACAGGCAAACCAACTTCTGAGCGCAGTGCCTTGAATAATACGCGGGCAGAGGCGGGGCGCATCAAGCCACCCATGTCTTTTATACATAAAATGTGCGCGCCGGCTTTTTCAAGCTCACGAGCCATGTTCAGGTAGTAGTCCAGTTGATACTTGGGCTTGGCTTCATTAAGCATATCGCCGGTGTAACAAATAGCTGCTTCACATAATTTATTTTCTTCGAGCACCGTGTCCATCGACACACGCATGTTTTCTATCCAGTTAAAGCAATCGAACACTCGGAATAAGTCAACACCACCAGCGGCGGCCTCTTTGACAAAATGCTTGACTACGTTGTCCGCATAGTTGGTATAGCCAACGCCATTGGCACCGCGAATCAGTGCTTGTAATAATATGTTCGGTGCGCGCTGCCGAATCAATGCCAAACGTTCCCATGGGTCCTCGGTGAGGAAACGCATGCTCACGTCAAACGTTGCACCCCCCCAGCATTCCAAAGACAGCAATTCAGGCATTGCCTTAGCGTATGCACCAGCAATGTTGACCAGATCATAGGTACGCATACGCGTGGCCAACAAGGATTGTGGAGCGTCACGCATGGTGGTATCGGTGACCAACACCTGTTTTTGTTCACGCATCCACTGCGCAAATTTAACCGGACCGTCTTTATCCAGTCGATTCTTTGTGCCATCAACAATAGGCTTGTCAAACCAGGGCGCATCCATTGGGCGCTCATCTTCACGCGGTTTGGCGCGATCGCGAGCATCGGGATGACCGTTAACCGATACATCGGCAATATAATGCAGCAACTTTGTTGCACGATCTCTTCGTTTAACTTGTTCGAACAGTGCAGGTGTTGAATCAATGAACTTGGTTGTGTAACTGTTATCCAGAAATTCAGGGTGGCCGATAATGTTTTCAAGAAAGGTTAAGTTAGTGGCAACACCACGAATACGAAATTCGCGCAAGGCTCTGTCCATACGCTTAATCGTTTCGTCTGCGGTTGGTGACCAGGCCGTCACTTTTTCCAGTAACGGGTCATAGAAGCGATTGATCACAGCACCGGAATAGGCGGTACCACCATCGAGCCGAATACCAAACCCTTGCGCTCCTCGATACGCGGTGATGCGTCCATAGTCGGGGATAAAGTTCTGTTCAGGATCTTCTGTGGTAATGCGGCACTGCATAGCATGACCGTTGAGTTTGATGTCTTGCTGGGCTGGCACCCCTGATTCTGGCGTACCTATTGTTTCGCCTTCGAGTAGGTGAATTTGCGCCTTGATGATGTCTATACCGGTAACTTCTTCGGTGACCGTGTGTTCCACTTGTACCCGAGGATTCACTTCAATGAAGTAGAAATCTTCGCTGTCCATATCCATCAGAAATTCAACGGTGCCAGCGCCAACATACTTTGTAGAATTACCGATTAATAATGCATAGTCAGCAATTTCCTTACGCTTGGCTTGCGATAAATAAGGCGCGGGTGCGCGTTCTACCACTTTCTGATTGCGTCGTTGCACGGTACAATCGCGTTCGAACAAATGCACTACGTTGCCGTGCGTATCGCCAAGAATTTGCGCTTCAACATGGCGAGCTCGTTCGACTAATTTTTCAAGGTAAATCTCGTCTTTACCGAATGCGGCACGTGCTTCACGTTTTGCCTCCGATACTTCGGTGTCCAGGTCAGATTCGCTCCGAATAACACGCATTCCACGACCACCGCCACCCCAGGATGCTTTGAGCATTAGCGGATAACCAATGTCTCCAGCCATGGTTTTGATGGTGGGCAGATCGTCTGGAAGTGGTTCGGTTGCCGGTACTACTGGCACACCGGCTTTTATGGCTAGATTTCTGGCGGCTACCTTGTTGCCTAGTGAGCGCATGGTTTCTGCGCGCGGGCCGATGAACATGATGCCGGCCTCATCGCAGGCGTCCACAAATTCTGGCGACTCGGAAAGCAGACCATACCCTGGGTGTATGGCATCAGCGCCGGAGAGCATGGCCACGCGAAGCACTTCTTCTATAGACAGGTAGGATTCGATCGGCCCCATATCGGAGTCCAGGTGGGGGCCTTTGCCAACCTGGTAGGCTTCATCGGCCTTAAACCGATGTAGGGCCAGTTTGTCTTCTTCGGCCCAAATGGCAACGGTTTTGATATCAAGCTCGTTCGCCGCCCTGAATACACGAATTGCTATTTCTGATCGATTGGCAACCAGTAATTTTTTGATGCGCAACGCGAAACTCCAATACAAGTAAATAGATAAGAGTAGTTTAGCAGCCTGATCGGCAGCTTAAAGGTGGCTGGGTTCAATAGTCTTTATTTGGAGAGCGTGAATTCAAATGCAATCGTGACATCGTTGTTTACATAGTCATCATTTGGCTGGCTTTCCAGGCCTAATTGGTAGGCCGTACGATCAACTGGAAATTCACCCGAAGCGGTTTTCACACCATCTGCTTCGACGATGTTGAGCTCGAAAGTGTGATTTTGTTCTATTCCCTTAATGCTGAGCACACCAACTACTAAGTACAAACCCTCGTCAACAGCCTTTATGCTGGTGGATTGAAATTGAGCTGTTGGATGGGTGCTGCTGTCGAACCAATCGGCATCGGGCAGCGGACCTGAAACTTGCAGATTAGAGGAGGTGGCCGAAGCTGTGTTGACGGTTGCCTGTAACGTGCTTTTCTCCGGCGTATCAATGTTTATTGAAGCGTTAACGGTTGATTCGGTGAAATTTATTTCGGTTGATGTGCCCGAAACTATGGCTATTGCACGCACTGCACTGTTGCCGGCGATTAAACCATTGCTCACTGTGTTCAGTTGTGCATAACCAAACACCGCCACCGCAATGCCCATTACCAACGTGCAAATGAATGCAATCATGGTTTTCGTAGTACCCGCTGCTTTACTTGGCGACATGCGGGTTAGTACTGTGTCTTTATCAATAAAATGATGCTTGAGCGCAGCACCGATATGCAGCAGCAACAGCGCGATCAATGCACCGGTGGAAATAACGTGGAGCTGATGGAAGCGTGCTTCAGCAGATTCTTTGTTAACCAAGTCCTGTAGCCAGGGTAGGTGAGGCCAGGGGATAACATTGAACAAATAGGTGTCAATGTTAAGTGGAGAAACAGAGACCATCATCCAGCCAGTGATCGGCGCGATAAACAGTAGCGCATATAATGCAACATGGGAAACATTGGCGGCAAAGCGTTCCCAGGCAGGTGCGTTTGCTGGATGGTCTGGAGCGCGGTGGGTGACGCGCCAAATCAGACGAACAATTGCGAGTAAAAGAATCAGCACACCGAAAGTCTTGTGCCATTGAGTAAGGGTAAAGCGAAGTGGGTCGGTAGGGTCGAGGTGGTGTAGGCATTTGCCCACGATCAGCATGCCAATAATAAGAAACGCCATCAACCAATGCAGGCTGATGGCGATATTGTTGTAGCGAGTAACAGGCGTTTGAGGCATTTATCTTGGCCGATTAAGTAAACCAGTAATTTTGTGCATAGTTTACATTCTATTCAGCGCCTGTTTTGTACAGCATTAATTTTTTAGAATGTCTTGGGTAAGTAGATTACTTAGACTGGCCAAGTTCTGCTGTTACGCTCAATGCGACCTCATCACTAACATGAGGTATAGCCGTATCCATTCCGAATTCTGATCGAAGCACCTGTGTGTTGGCTTGAAGACCGATTACAGGATTTCCTGACATCGGGTGGTTCATTGCGGCGTTGATAGTGACGTCCAATGCAACGGGCTTGCTTTCACCTTTAATCGTCAGATCACCCATTACCTTATAGTTACCATCGCGTGCAGCTTCGACGCTGGTAGAGGTAAAAGTTATTTCTGGATGGTTAGCGGTGTCGAAGAACTTGTCACCGACAAGGTGGTCTTTCCATTTGTCTGATCCGGCAACGATGCTGTTGGCATCGATGGTTACCATAACAGTAGATTTTGTAGGGTCTTCATTGTCCAGATTGAGATCGACTGTGAAATCGTCGAAGCTCAGTATTGGGTCTGACATGCCCAAATGGTTGTATGAAAATGTTACATATGCGTGAGTAGGGTCGACAGTATATAAGCCAGATGGCACACCTGATAGATCTGCAGCACTGCCAAAAGTGCTGAAACCAAGGATTCCGCTTGCCACAGCGGCTTTCAAAACAGTCGTTTTCATGCTTTTTTCTCCAGTTGTTAATAGTGTTGGTGGGGATTCCATGGCTGATGAGGAAGCGCAGCCAATCAATCGATAATTACGAACTTGCTTTAATAAATCAATTACCAAATCAAAATCAAAGAGTATTCTGTCAGTCCAATGATACAGGTTAAAGGGGATAATTGATTCTCTCGTTAGTGCTCAGGTGGGACTTAAGCTATTGAATAAAGTTCAAATTGTCACACTTTTTACTCGACGATTCCACTCGACACGTCGTATAATGCCGACGCGGTAAAATAGCTTGCATAGCATCCAGTGCGCCCGTAGCTCAGTTGGATAGAGTACCTGGCTTCGAACCAGGTGGTCGGAGGTTCGAGTCCTTCCGGGC
>CAYTJF010000135.1:1522-15627 GCA_964437945.1 uncultured Granulosicoccaceae bacterium | reverse complement strand
CATCGTTAAGCCCTTCTCCGACTAAATTAATTGCAAGAACGGTTAGTAGAATGGCAACACCTGGAAATGCGCAAACCCACCAGGCCGATCGCAGCACTGTTCTTCCGGCACCGATCTGAAAACCCCAGCTGATAATGTTCGGATCGCCCAGACCAAGGAAAGACAAACCACTTTCTATCAATATTGCTGTGGCTATCATTAACGAGCCAGCAACAATGATGGGTGAAAGACAGTTAGGTAAAATTTCTTTGAACATAATACGAAAATCACTCATGCCGACTGTGTGACAGGCCTGAATAAATTCCCTGTTACGCAAAGAAATAAATTCACCTCGCACCAATCGAGCAACCGCCGGCCAGGACACCACGGCAATAGCTATAATGATACTCTGGATGGAGGGCTTCATAATGGCGACGATAAGTATCGCAAACACAAATGAAGGAATGGTTTGAAACATTTCAGTGACACGCATCAGAATATCATCGACCCAGCCACCATAGTAACCAGCCAATCCACCAAGAAGCCCACCGATTAACACGGCAACCGCCGTCGCTAAACTGGCAATGAGCAACGATGTTCTTGCCCCATGAGCAATACCAGCCGCCACGTCACGCCCTAATGTATCACTGCCTAGTAAGAATCCATTCGCACCCGGTGCGGACATCGGTTTTCCAACAAGTTTGAAAGGATCTTCAGGGAACAGCAGCGCCGCGATTGCAGCGATGATAAAAACGACAAAAAGAATGATCAGTCCAAACACAGCTGACCGATTTCGTGTAAAGAGTTTCCAGAATTCCATTCAAGACACCTCTATTCGCGGGTCGAGAAACGAATAAATAATGTCAACAATCAAATTGATTGCTACGACTAAAAGCGCTGACAATAGAAATATACCTAATAGTAAATTCAAATCTCGAGCGAATAGTGCTTCGTAGGCAAGCATTCCAAGCCCAGGCCAGGCAAACACAGACTCGACAATGACCGAACCACCTATTAATGCGCCAACCTGAACACCAGCCATAGTGACCACCGGAAGTATGGCGTTACGCAAAACGTGAACAAACATAATGCGTCGCTCAGTCAGACCTTTCGCACGAGCAGTTGTAACGTAATCCATACCGGACTGTTCCAACATGGACGCCCGCATCAAACGGGTATACAAGGCCAAATAGAACAAGGATAAAGTAATGGTCGGCATAACCAGATGATGCGCAATGTCTTTGACTCTGTCCCAGCCTTCATAGAACATCACCACGTTTTCCATTCCACTGGTAGGAAACCAATGCAATTTAAGCGAAAACACAACGATCATCATTAACCCAACCCAAAACAACGGTGTTGCATAGGTAATCAGCGCAAAAATCGATATAGCGCTATCGCGCCAGGTATTCAGACCCGATGCTGCAAACAGCCCTAAGACAATGCCAAAACCCACAGCAAGCAGAATCGTTGACACCATCAGCAGCAGCGTTGGAACAAAACGATCGAGCACCAGTTTTAAAACCGGCATTTCATGCCTGAAAGAGTAGCCAAGGTCGAACGACAACACATTTTTAAGATAGATGGCAAGCTGTACTGGCAGCGGCTTGTCGAGACCAAATTTTTCTCGAAGCTGCGCCATGTATTCCGGGGTTGCAGAACCAGCCTCACCGGCCAGCACATCCACCGCATCGCCCTCGGCAAGTTGTAACAAGAAGAAATTGACAACAAGAATGGCAAGAATGACCGGCACAGCCTGGAGCAACCGTTTTAATACATAACGTACGCGCTTGGCACTGTGACTCATGAGATTTAAGCTGTGTTCTGGTTAAAAATTTTTTATATAAGAAAACAGCCGGGCACTAAACCCGGCTGCATTCCACTTACGATACCTTTTTAGGGCCATACCTGTTAAGTTTTTACTTTTCTATCCAGGTGCGGTCAAAAGAAGAGTAAGAGCCCATCGCTGAGAAGTCGTGGTCTTTCACCTTACTGTTGAATACCGTAATGAACTCCAATTCAAACAGATTAACCACTGGTTGATCTTCACTCAACTTGTCCTGAATCTTGTGGTAGATACCAATTCGAGCTTCAGGATCGGCCGATGTTGCACCTTCAACCAGCAGTGCATCAAGCTCTTCATCGCTATAACGGGTTGAATTAACAAACGGCGTTCCAGCTCGAATTTGATCGGTTCCATAATGACGGTGCACACCAATAACAGGATCGGGCAGCTGGTAGAAATAGTTCAGGTTCATGGAGTAGTCATAATCTCCATAGACTCGCTTAATCCAGGTAGGCACATCTTCATAACGCAGCTCTACGTCGATACCAATATCAGCTACCGCTTGCTTTATATACTCTCCAGCGCGACGCCATTCTTCTCCATAAGGGATAAGATCGAGCGTTGTCTTAATTCGGACACCATCTCCATCTGCAGCGACCCCTGCATCGTCCAGCATTTTGTTTGCAGCTTCAATATCTGGGCTTTCTGGGTAATTTGCGCTCGGTTTGTATAAACCAGTCGGTTCAAAGTTTGACGAGAGTGCACTGGTTGCGGTCTTACCATAACCAAACCAGATGTTGTCAATAAAAAATTGGCGATCAAGCGTCATGGAAATTGCATTTCGAACGGCTGCGTTGTCAAACGGTGGCTGGGTTGTGTCGAACTCTAACAAGGCCATGGGGTTAATCATCGAGTAGCCGTCAGTTGTGGTACCAATGGTATCCATTTCACGAAGCCGTACAACATCAACGTTAGGTATTGCACCGAAAGCACCATACATAACTTCTTCGTTTTCCATTGCCGCTGTTCGAGTTGATGCATCCGGAATTATTCTCGCTACTATGCGATCAAGATACGGCAAACCTTCCTTCCAGTAGTCCTCATTCTTTTCGAGGCGGATGAACTGACCTTTCTTCCATTCCACAAATTTAAACGGGCCTGTACCAACTGGATTATTGCCCAGTTCAGCTTCACGAATATCCTTACCCTCTAACAAGTGCTTGGGCACAATAGGAGATTCGTAACCTGCAAACGCTCGCATCATGTACGGCGCTGGTCGATCAAGTTTGAAAATAGCCGTGTGCTCATCCGGAGTTTCAATTGCACTCACTTCCTTAAATGAATTTGGCCCTCGGGGATGGAACTTCTTTAACACTTCCATAATGGTGAACTGAACATCTGCAGACGTAAACGGTTCGCCGTCGTGCCAGGTAACGCCTTTTTGCAAATTAAAAGTTACCGTTAAACCGTCGTCACTCACTTCATAACTCTCTGCGAGCTCAGGAACGATATTCAATTCCAGATCGTAGTCGAGTAAACCCTGATAGATTTTTGGAGCAACAAGTCCAATGGGCCCTGATGTAGAAAGATAAGGTGCTAACGAAGGTGGCTCTGGCTGAACGATATAAACCAGATTTCCACCTGCTTCCTGCGCTATCGCCAACTTGGTTGACAACAACATCGCCAAACCGACGATCGAAACGAGCTTTTTTAAGAACATTCAATTCTCCTGTTTTAGGTACATATGTGGCCTCTGGTACTGGCACCGATTCTGGTTCAGGACCTTATAAGATTTTGTTCAATACCACCCCAAATAACACTATCACACAAATCCTCTTCCAGTAAAATAGCCGGAAGGCAAATTAGTCAGTATATGGCTTAGATACGCATCACACGAATTATGCGTGTACCTGCATTATTGGTGCTGTATCGCCGAATAGAATATTTGGAAGACTTTCAACTGTTTACAATGGAACAAGTTGCTACTAGCTGCACTAATTTGGCGCTTTGCTATGGTGATTTATTAAGGCGCTTGTTCTACCCCACGATGCCTACCCCACGATGTCTACCCCACCATGTGTTCTCTAACGACACACCGCCAACAAAAGCATCAGACCCCAGCTCATCCTGAATACGCAGACATTCATTCCACTTAACCATGCGTTCTGATCGCTGAAACGAACCTACCTTTAGCTGCGCGCTTCCAAGTCCGGTAGCCAGATGACTTATTGAGACATCTTCAGTTTCGCCAGATCTAGCGGAAACAATCGTTCCCCACCCAGCTTCTTTGGCTCTGTCAAATGCACCCACCGCTTCGCTAACCGTACCGACTTGATTAGCTTTTACCAACACTGCATTGCAAGCATTGTCTTTGATCGCTTGTTGAACCAATTCGGCATTGGTCACCAGATAGTCATCGCCGATGATCTGAACTCGATCGCCAAAGCGACGCGTAAATTCAACCATGCCGTCTACATCATCTTCTGCCAATGGGTCTTCAATAGAGACAATCGGGTAAGCATCCAGCCAGCCACCAAGCATGTCGATAAAGGCTGAAGAGGACAACTCACGTTCATCCAATGCTAATTGATACTGGCCATTGCTGCCGAATTCCGATGCTGCAACATCAAGGGAAATCACTACGCGCTCACCTGGTTTTTCGCCGGCTTTTTCAATAGCCGCCACCAGTGTTTCCAACGCTTGCTCGTTGCTGTCAAACATTGGCCACCATCCGCCTTCATCTGCAACGCCCGCTGCACATCCTCGGGAAACCATGATGTCACCAGCAGCAAAGTAAACTTCATTAGTAATTTCCATAACTTCGTCAAAGTTCGCAGCACCAGGCACCATGATCATAAAATCCTGAATATCAACTCGACGGCCCGCGTGAGCGCCGCCACCAAAGATCTGAATTTCGGGCAACGGTATTGACGGGGTTGTTCCGTAATATTGTGCAATGTGACGCCACAATGGAATGCGAGCGTCTGCGGCTGCAGCATGCAGTACCGCAAGAGAGCAAGCAACGGTTGCATTGGCTCCAAGTGTCGATTTCATTGGTGATGAGTCAAGAGTCAGGATAGCGTTATCAATAAGCGCCTGATCTTCAATGTCCATACCCGTTAGTTGCGCCGCTATCGGGCCATTTATACTAGCAATCGCCCTCGATACGTTCATTCCTCGCAATGCCAGCCCCCCGTCACGCATATCAATGGCTTCGCGCTTGCCACGCGATGCACCGGCTGGCGCTATGGCCCGGCCAATTACACCATTAGTCAGTAACACATCCGCTTCGACTGTCGGATTTCCACGCGAGTCCCAAACTCGCCTTCCCTTCAACGATTTTATTTTTGTCAATTAAAAATGTCCATGTAATGATCGTTATCAGGTATCGGACATCGACACGACCAGCTCAGCGACACAGTGCAGCAATTCATCTAATCGGTTAATGGGCGACTCGATCAATTGCAACGAAATGGAGCGCACACTGTTCTGTTCGGCCTCGGATAAATACTCAACTGGCGACTTTCCGTCAATCCGCCCCAACATCAAAGCTGGTATTAATTGACATACGCGAGTTTCGAGATCTTCCACCGATTCCCATGAAACAAAGGGACAGTAAGCCTGCCACAACTGCCTGGCATCCGCCAGGTACTGCTTTGCTGAATGAGGTAGATGAACAGCTTTCAAAACAAGGTGGTTAATGCAAAATGCGGGATCGAAACTGGCATCACCCATCGTTGCACACTCGGCATCCAGAATGACCGGACCCGCGCTACGCAGAAAAATATTTTTGGGACTCACATCACCATGGCATAAAACGCAATTACTGTTATACAGCTGTGTCGCAATATTCTGTAATTTTTGAGCGATGTCTTTATAAGCAAGTGCCGTGTGCAAAAGGTAAGGCTCAATACGTATCGCTTTAAAGTCATCTCTATTCTGGAACGGCTTTGTGTTAAATGCTGAGTCTGTCGACGCCGCATGAACGCGGCCAACCAATTCTCCAACCGCTGAAGCTTCTCCAAGCCCAGGTGATTCAGCTAACAGAGCCGTCTTCCATAGGTAAGTGTCTTCCCCCTCCAGAAACTCCATTGCAAATCCGTTCAAATGGCGGGAATGTCCGAACAATTTCACGGCATTTGTTGGCGCAACTTTGGAAACGACTTGCATCCATGCATACTCGGCCGTATTTCGGTGAACCGGCGCGAACCAATCAGCTTGAACTTTGAGCTTAGGCAGCGCAAATTTTACGCACAGTTTTCGGTTGTCAACCTGAACCATTGCAATATCGCTGGCCACACCACCTGTTAGTGGGTAGGCCATAAGCGTGTCGTCTGAGTTTATAAGTTCTAGCTCTGTTAACAGGCTTCGGCAATTATCAAGCAATGCTGATTGCACATTTTATCTCCTGTTAACTGCTGTGCACTATCCGTTGTATACAATCAGTTACAAGCTGTTATGTCTACATCGAGTTTAACGATTTGCGCAGCATCTGAACCAGTGTAGATATAAGACAGCGAACCATTCTGATCCAGAATAGGCCGAAGGTTTGGGCTACTACACGACTGCTGCACGACCACAGGCGATAGTTTCGCCGTGGCTTCATCGGTTGTTAGCGTATCTGAGGTATAGTTGATTAAAACATAGTGATAAGTGAGCTTGTTTCCATCTGCCGAAGTTCTAACCAGTTGGGTTTCGGCATCTATTTTTGCCGGCAGTTGCTGGTTTATCATCTTAACGGTGGTTTGCAAAAATTTCGGCAAATCTGTTTTTGATTCCTCACAGTTCGATTGAGCTGGTGTTTCCATAAATTGCTCAACAATTTGCAGTGAACCATCGGCGGTAGCTTTTACCACCATGTAGAATCGATCGTCATGGAAACAATCGACGTGGGAGTATCTGCTGGCACTTATTCTGGCCTCGTCTCCATTAACATCTATATCAATTTCACTATACTCACTGCGATCACCTATATTTTTAGCTCGCTCCATTGAAGCCAAAACTATGGTCTTCCATTTAGCACCATCAATAGTCATTGACTCTTCAGTACCGTCTGGTTTTTTGCGCGCCCCCATGATTTTTGCATCGTCTGCGTACATCTGGTTGACTGACACATCATATTCGGAAATCAGTCGCTGGTAGTCGTTAAAAAACGCTAAAAACTCGGCTTTGTCAGCAGCTTGCGATGCTGATGCAATCAAGAGGAAAATAACAGGAATTAGTGCTTTGTACATTGATTTCTCTCACCAGTTTATTTAACTGTTGAGACTACACTCTCATGCCTGCCTGCAGCAAATATTTCCGACCTGGATCAGTGAGTTGAAAATGCGAGAAGCAAGAGCCTGCCGAAAAAACAAACCTGTGTATCTACTCGCCTCTACTGGTCTCTACTGGTCTCTACTCACCGCCCAGTAAATCCTGAACTTTGGTACATGCTGGTTAAACTGCAAACGATCCGATTATGTTTCGCGTTGCTGTTGTACTAATATTATATAATTGTAATCACAAACATCTGCATTAGCCGTAGAGGCTGTATCAAGCAATTAATTCCTTTATGTACCGGTATTAACGATCAATAACTCTACCCAGTTCACACTGTCTTTAACACCATCTCGACGAAACTCGCACACATGTAATAAGGTCTAGCATTTGAGATTGCAGTAGACTTAGAGATCGCTAGTCGCGCCCCTCGACGGATTTCGCCAAGATCAATTGCCCAAAATCATTTGCCTGTAAGGACGATAAATGCTCAAACCAATTCAGTTTCTCGCCTTCGCCACCATCCTATTGTTGGCCGCATGCAGCAATGACAGCAATAGCAATAACGTAGCGACGCCTGCGTCACCAAACGAAGTTACTGAAGATCCGGTTGCCGCACAATCAACCGAAACAGATTCAAGCCAGGTAACGCAGACAGATAACGAGATCTCTGTAGAACCCCCGGCAGAAATGGAAACTGACACTGGGGCAGAAGCCGGGTCTGAAACCAATAATGATACCGGTACAGCAACCGAACCGGAAACAGGGACAGACCCTGCAACCGAAACCAGTACTGATGCTGTAAATGACACCGGTACTGATAGTGGAAATGACGCAGGTGCTGATGGTGGAGGTGACGCTGCGACTGATACCGGATCGGAAGAACCTGAAATACCACCACAAGCGCCAGGCACACCAGAAGTACCCGATGCACCAGAAGTACCCGGTGCACCAGAAGTACCGGAAGCACCAGAAGCACCAGAAGCACCAGAAGTACCAGAAGTACCAGAAGTACCAGAAGCACCAGAAGCACCAGAAGCACCAGAAGCACCAGAAGCACCCGATGCTCCTGATGCACCAGATACACCGGATGCACCTGAAGCACCACCACAATCTCCCGGCACACCGGAAGGACCTGAAGTACCTCAAGCTCCACCACAGCCACCACAGCCACCAGGCGCACCGGAAGCACCAGTTGGGCCGGAAGCACCAGAAGGGCCAGAAGGGCCAGAAGGACCAGAAGGACCAGAAGGACCAGTAGGACCAGTAGGACCAGAAGGACCAGTAGGACCAGTAGGACCAGAGGGACCAGGAGGACCAGAGGGACCAGAGGGACCAGACGGGGACTCAATTCCGGGTCAGGATTTAATCGGTGATACCATCATCGAAAACTTTGCTCCGACTCAAGGCATTAGCTTGCAGATAAACCGATTTGCAATTAATCAGTCAGGCTCACCACAAATTGAACTGAGGCTAAATAACAACTCATCAGCGGCAATTTTCAACAGTGTATGTGAATTGACGGCTCTACAGGGTGATCAAACCTTGGATATAGCGAGCACAACGTTTGCTAACGGTGGTCCTATTGATGCTGGAGAGAGCGCCATTGGTATTGGAGATTTTGCTGCACTGGCTGATGGATATTCGAGTGTTAGCACAATACGTATTGGATGTGAGTGGTCAGATGGAAATAATGGCAGCGGAGATATTGTAAATGGTATGGTTACAGTGGCATTTACAGCCTATTCGTCAAACTCAGGCAGACCAACAGTAGGACTGATGCTGTCAAACAATTCACCGGAAACCATCAGTAAGGCTGTTTGCGGTGTCGAGGCTAAACATGCAAATGTGATTGCAGATGTTGCAACAGTTGAATTTGCTGAACTCGGAAGTATCAGTTCAGGCGCAGCTGTCGAAGCGGTAGGTATCTGGTCCCAGCTGAATTCGCTGGATGAATTTGACTCTGAACCATTCAATATCGATAACGTTAATTGTCGATATCAATAAAGTAGATAAGTAATAGAAAATACGGTAACGGCGTATTCAATTCTTCCGCCCCAGGGAATGTCGTTGCCGTATTTTTTCTTTAGCTTGCTGTCTTTTCAACTCTAAATCGGATTGGTTACGACTTCACTTTTTCCATCATTGGATCGACAAGTGACTTCATCGTCACGCAGCACTTCACACGCTGAGTAGCCACCTCCAGTTCGTAATCACCTGCAAGTACGAAATCGTTGTCAATTGCATGAGTACTGCGTATGTAGCCCATACCAATACTTTTTTGAATCGTGTGTCCGAAACCAGCAGACGACAACCAACCACAGCGCTCACCGTTTCTGAACACTGTTTCTCGACCAGACAGAATTGTGTTTCCATCGCAAGTAAACGTTGCCAAAATTTTCTTGATACCGTTGTCGTATTGAGCCTGTATCGCCGATAGGCCTTTGAAATCGATTGAAGAATTCATCTTCACAGCCCAGTCAAGACCTGCCTCAACGGGCGTGTGATCAGGACCAATATCCGAACCCCAAGCTCGATAAGCTTTCTCCAGTCTCAGTGTTTCGATAGCACGGTAACCTGCATCGCGTAAACCATAAGATTCACCTGCAGCGTGTAAGCAGTTATACACTTTCACAGCATTTTCAACAGGTAAGTGTAGCTCCCAACCCAGTTCACCAACATAGGTGATTCGCATTGCCCGCACCTGGCAGTCTGCGATGTTAATAATTTGAGATTGTGCAAAAGCAAAAGCCTCATGGCTGACATCATCCTGAGTACATGATTGCAAAACGTTTCGCGCTTCAGGACCGAAAAGCGAGAGAACTGCGTTCGACGATGTCACATCGACTAGCTGCGCATTCATGTTTTTCGGGATATTGCGTGATATCCAATTAAAATCATGGGTAACAAAGCCTGTGCCTGTAACAATGTAGTACTCATCCTGTGCAGTACGTGTAAGCGTGACATCACACTCAATGCCGCCATTGTCGTTAAGCATTTGAGTGTAGATAATAGAACCTGCTGGTTTATCTGCCCTGTTTGACGCAATCCAGTTTAGCGCGGCTTCTGCATCAGAGCCTTTGAGTAAAAATTTTGCGAAAGAGGATTGATCGATCAGCACAGCGGCATTGCGCGCGCACTTGTGTTCACGTCCAACCGCCTCGTGCCAATTTGGGCGTTCAAATGTATAAATATCCTGCGCGGTTTCACCATCTTGTGCGAACCAGTTGGGACGTTCCCAACCCATTTTTTCACCAAACACAGCACCGTTTTTTTTCAGCTTGTGATAAAGCGGTGAACGTCGATAAAGACGCGCACTGATCGCCTCTTCGCTGGGCCAGGCGGTTGTGTAGTGTTTAGCATAGGCTTCCAGGGTACGGGTACGCACCCAATTTTCATCCGAATGTGGTTGACCAAATCGACGAATATCTACCGACCATAAATCATAAGGAGGAGCACCGTTGGCAACCCATTCTGCCAGCGCCATACCTGCGCCACCTGCTGATGCAATGCCGAACGCATTGAATCCGGCTCCAACAAAAACATTGGCAAGCTCCGGCGCTTCTCCAAGAATAAAATTGCCGTCGGGTGTAAAGCTCTCAGGTCCATTGATAAGCGCTTTAACCCCAACAGTGCTCAATGCAGGCACTCGGGGTAAAGCTAACTCAACCAATTGCTCAAAATGATCAAAGTTAGATTCTAAAAGCTGAAATTCAAATGGTTCAGGAATACCATCGAGCGCCCACGGGATAGCGTTTGGCTCATACCCACCCATTATTAGTCCACCTACTTCTTCTTTGTAGTAAGTTAATCTGTCTGGGTCGCGCAAAGTAGGCAAGTTGGCTGGCACTGCGAAAGGTTCGGTGACCATATACTGATGCTCGACCGAAACCAGCGGAACTACCACGCCAATGCTTTTGGCCAGATCTCGAGTCCATTGGCCACAACATAAAACCAACTTTTCACACGCGATATCACCTTGCGCGGTACGCACACCTTTAACCTGATGTTTGTCGACTAGAATTTTCGTAACCTTGGTGTGTTCGAACAGTTGTGCACCTTTGTCACGAGCACCTTTGGCAAGAGCCTGGGTAATATCAGCTGGATTCGCCTGCCCATCTGATGGCAGGAATGCTGCACCAACCACATCGCCAATGTCCATCAACGGCCAAAGATCCTGCGCCTCCTGCTTGGACAACAGCTGCATGTCTAACCCAAAGCTGTGTGCGTTGGTGGCCTGTCGTTTGACTTCGGTCCAACGTTCCTGGTTACACGCCAACCGCAAGCCACCGTTCATTTTCCAGCCAGTCGCCAGCCCGGTTTCAGCTTCTAACTTGTTATAAAGCTCTATTGAGTAGCCAAGCAGTTGAGTAATATTCGCGCTTGAGCGCAACTGCCCCACCAATCCTGCTGCATGCCATGTGGAGCCGGAGCTTAAGCGCGCTTTATCCAGCAGCAATACCTCTTGACCCATTTGTGCCAGATGATAGGCAGTCGAGCAGCCGATAATGCCACCACCAATTACGATGGTTTTTGATGAGGCAGGAAGCGTCATTGAAGCTTTGAAAATCTCATGTATTTGTAAAACCAGACAGTGCTGCATCCAGCCTGGCTATGTTTTCGACGGTATAGGCGCTGTAATCAAAATCTATTTCAGAGTGTATTTCTGATGTCATTGACCAGAGTGTTTCGCGCATCAACGATGCACACTTCATTGCCTGATAAGAACGCCAACGCTTATCCGAAACACCACCAAAGTACTGTTCCAGCATAGCGTGCTCCTGCGATTCACTCAATCCATTATTCGACGCCAGACCGGCCAAATCGAACAATGGAGAATTGTATCCACCGTATTCCCAATCGATCAGCCACAATCGCTCCCCATCATCAAGAATATTGGCTGCCAAAAGATCATTGTGGCTAATCACCAGATCGATCTGCCCTACCGCTGCTTCAAGCAACGCGTTCTGCTTTAGCATTTCAGGTAAGGCTTTTTTGTGAGTTGAATCATCCGAGTACAATCGAGCGATATAGGACCGGTTCACTTGAAAGGGCCAGAATGCAAGAACAGGCTGAGTTAACTTCGCATCCAAATTGCGATGAACACTTGCAATCAGTTCGATAATGCGCGGCAGGTTCGAAGGGTTGCGTACATCGGCTTCGTGATAAGTCGATGCCTGCAAGAACTCCAGCACCAACACGCCGGATTCGAAATGAACCACCTTTGGAGAAAATCCCGCTAACGCCGCAGCCATTGAGATAGCCAGTTCGTTCCAACGCATCACACCGTGCGCTTCAATATCATTACCGAGCCGAACCACAAATTCGTTCTGGCCATCACGAACAAACAGGTTGACATTAGTAATGCCGCCGTCAAGCGGTTTGATTTCCTGAGGATCGGTAAAACAGGAGAGTCCAGCGGCACGTTGTATTGCATCTTCTGTCATATGGCTCATCCTAAAAAGTCTCACACATAACCGTGCGCACAACCACGCTACTCATACTTATACACCGGAGCCCACTGCTCACCCCATGCCTCTCTCCAAAACGACTTACGCATGGAGTTTTGAATCGGCGCACCACCGGTCCACAAATCTGCCTCGGCTCTGACATGTTTGAGAAAAAATTCAGTCAGCATATCGTTCAGTTGAGCTTCGATATTTTGATACGCTGCCAATCCAGATAGATTAGTGGTTTCTTGCGGATCATTTTCCACGTCAAACAGCTCATCCCCAATCCCTTTATTGGTCGGTCCATCGTAGCGTTTGAATAAAGCCCACTTTTGTGTTCTGACAACGCGCGTTTCTTCCTGTTCTGAGTAAACTGCATCGTCACCCCAATCTACCAGTGCATTTCCCATTATTATTGGCATTAGCGTTCGGCTAGGCAGTGCGTAGTCGGTGTTAGGCACTTTAATTCCTGTGTAGTCAAGAATAGTTGAATACAAATCCATATTTGACACCATCATATTTGAAGTTTGTGCCTCAGGCACAGCGCCAGGTTGACTAACAATTAACGGAACCGAATGAGCCGCACGATGCAAATTCGATGGGAAGCTTGAACCACCATGCCCCCAGAAACCATGTTGCCCAACTGACAACCCATGATCGGCAGTAAAAATCAGCAAAGTGTTGTCGTCTATACCAAGCGCTTCAAGTGATGCCATGATTTCACCCACGCCATCATCCACCATGGATATTTGCGAATAGTAGTTGCGAAGCGTTGCCAAATCGTTGGGCGCCCTCATCAACATGGAAAAATCGAGATCGGTAGTAGACTCAGCGTTGTTCATTAAAAACCCGTCTACTGCTTTTTTACTCAACGCTTCGCGCGGTATCGAGTTCATTGGACAGTTTGCATAGCGATGGGTGTGGCGGTTTTCATCAGTCTCTTTAGTAGCAGGCCAGTGACCATAGGGCGCAGGATACGGTAAAAATAGAAAAAACGGCTTGTCTGATTTAACCTGAGCCGTCATGAACTCACGGGCTTTATCGGAGAAAAAATCTACTGAGTGCCCGGGTTGATCATAGACCTGGCCGTTATCAAAAATTCGGTTACGATAAAAGCTGCGCACGTGCCCATCTTCCAGCGTCACCCAGTGATCAAATCCTTCTGCTGGTGTGGTTGGTTCACCCAAGTGATACTTACCAATTAGAGCGGTAGTGTAACCATCGTTTTGCAATAATTTCGGTAGCGTTTGCATGCCGTTTAACGCATGCCAGCCGGTAGGCCACTCCGGCATGTTTCTATCGTCAATCCATGAATGAATTCCATGCTGCGATGGCAAAGCCCCGGTGAGCACCGACGCTCTACATGGCGAACAAAATGCATTAGGGCAAAACGCATTGTTAAACCGGATACCCCGACCGGCAAGCTTGTCGAGGTTCGGTGTATGTACTTCAGAATTCCCGTAACAAGCCAGCGTGGAAGCCTGCTGGTTATCTGTAAATATCAACACAACGTTAGGCTTTTTACTCGTCATTTCGATTCGCTTCCAGTTTAACTTGCTGTCCAGGGTCACTACTTCTACCCATTAAAAGACAAACACCCATTAAAAGACAAACACCCATTAAAAGACAAA
>CAYTJF010000135.1:0-1422 GCA_964437945.1 uncultured Granulosicoccaceae bacterium | reverse complement strand
ACCCATTAAAAGACAAACACCCATTAAAAGACAAACACCCATTAAAAGACAAAAACCCATCCACAGACACATACCCATTCAAAGCAATACTAGTACTGTCAGGCGCTTGATTTCGGGCGATAAAATAGACAATAAACGCTTAGTCAAGAATACAGATTCTTTTTTATTGACACAAATAAACCATAAAACGTATTCTCAGAGCACCAATAAGGTTTTTCAGCCAAGCTTAGATAACGCAGCCAACCTAAACTGTACGGCGCATTGCGCGCAAAGACAACATGCGTAGACAAGTAAACAATAAAAATAGAGAGTAAAAAAAAGGAGTAAAACATATGAGGAGTGAAATATGAAAATGGGGAGTGAAATATGAAAATGAGGAGTGAACTATGAAACAACGTATTCTACTGTTAGCAGCACTCGCCGCTTTTGCCATAGGCATGACTTTACCCGGACTGGCACTGGCCGATACCACCAAATTGCGCGTGGCCAACTGGCTTCCACCCGTGCATCACATGACAACCACGCTTCGTGCCTGGGCTGATGAACTCGAAGCTGCCTCGGACGGTGAACTGGAAGTTGAAATCATGAGCGCGCCATTGGCCAAACCTAATGGCCAATACGACCTGGCCAAAAACGGTGTTGTCGATATCGCCTATTCTGTAGCTGCCTATCACCCAAAACGATTCTGGAAATTGATGGCCGTTGAAACACCTTTCGCGGCACCAAACGCTGAAAAAGCCGGTGTAGCCGCATGGCAATGGTATGAAAAGCATGGGTTCATGGCAGAAGATACCAGTGACACAAAGCTGCTTGCATTGTTCGCCCACGCACCGCACTTGTATCACAGCACAAAGCCATTAATGACACTGTCCGATTTTAAAGACAAGAAAATTCGCGTTGGTGGCAATGGTGTGAAAATCGCAGAAATGATTGGTGCGGTGCCGGTGAGCATGCCACCGGGACAAACCAACGAAGCAATGTCTAAAGGGACCATCGATGTTTCCCAGTTTCCGTGGGAGTCTGTCAAAGGGTTCAAACTGGCTGACGTATCAACGCATCACATGGTGGTACCCGGTGGCACCTACGCCGGTATTTTCTACATGACCATGAGCCCAAAAACCTGGAAGAACTTGTCACCGAGTCAACAGGCGGCAGTGGATAAAGTATCAGGCGAATGGGGCTCACGATTTATCTCTCAAAAGTGGGATAGTGTTGAACAAGCAGGTATTGATGCAGCGACCACTGCCGGCAATACCATTACCACCATGTCGGATGACGATGTTGCTGAACTTAAGGCGCTTATTCAACCAATCACCGAAGAATGGGTAGCCAAAGCCAATGATGCAGGCCTTGATGGTAAAGCCCTGTTGGAAGATTACTACTCGATAGTTTCAGGTTTGTAGTTGCGTGGCGTAAAACTAG
>CAYTJF010000134.1:0-15629 GCA_964437945.1 uncultured Granulosicoccaceae bacterium | reverse complement strand
AAGGTCAGCAAGGTCAGCAAGGTCAGCAAGGCCAGCAAGGCCAGCAAGGTCAGCAAGGTCAGCAAGGTCAGCAAGGTACGTCTTCTGAAGGTTCTGGTTTACAGCAAGGTTCCGGATTCGCAAACAATGCGACCGACGGAACGCAGGAAGGTTATGTCAGAAATGCCGAATCGGTTGATCCCGATCAAGCAGCAAACGCGATTGATCAGCTGTTACCCGATCTTGAAGCCTTGGGAGTCGATTCTGCAGCTATGCAAGATTTACAATCAGCAGCAGAAATTTTTCGCGCAGGTGGTGGGGAAGTAAATAGAGCTCGAATTGAGGCCGAATTTAACCGCACATTGTTAAGCCTTGAAAACCTTGAATTACAGATCGTGGATGCGCTGGTGCTGGAGTCAAAATCAATCGATCAAATGGTTCGCGAGGGCGAGATTTCAGAGTCGGCAGCGGAGTATTTCCGACGCCTCAGCGAGCAGCGGCTAACAGTACCGCGTTAGAAATAAAGGTTACCCTGGTCTATTGGACGTACGCCTCAGTTTGCTTTAAACTGGGTTTCCCCCGCAAAAGGCTGAAACTGAGTGCGTACCTATCTGCTGTTTTTAAATACTGATCAGAAAATTGAAACTGAAGAGCATGGCTTGGTCAGGGGGTTGGCCATTGCGAATGTTGCTTTATGTGAAAGCCGTGCCCTGGCTAAAGAGTATTTAGAAATCTCAGCAGGCGATGAAATTATCGGTTGTAATAACGATGGTATTCGCTGGCGTGCAGATATAGAAGATGTCGTTCTTGCTACTTCCATTAACGATACTGAAGGCGAGGATGGGGAAGCAATAAAAATCATACAGGGTAAGCTCACAGCACGTGGTGGGCGCTCAATCGCAGCAGCCTGCAAGCGAATGAAAGAAAACGGCATTGCTTTACCCGAAATCATCAACACGCGAGGATCAGGTTTCAAACAGGGTGCACTCGCCAAATTGCTAACTGATGAGCAAGTCGCAGAGCTGGCTTCGGGGTTAAGCTAAGCACACCTGCCCACACTTACAATCGTATAACTGGCATCAGCTACCCACACGATGGCGCACCGCACTTATTGCGATTGCAAAAATATTGACCATCGCAAAGCGACATCGCTTTGACCCATCACCTTGAACTATGTGTTTGGTAATCTCAAAACGACTACGGTCCAACCAATTTTCGGTGAAATTTGCCCGGCCGATCCGTACACGAACAGTCTGCCTTCCTTACTGATTGCAAACATTTTCAGATCATCGTCCAGAAGTGTTTGTGCGTCAGTTGCATCTTCATTTGCCTTACCAGTTTCTGTCAAAGTAATATGGACGACTTCACCTTCCTGAACCAGTTTTTTCATTCGCCCATAATTGAGTTTGTCATCAAACAATGCATTGGCTCTGTGCCGGTTTGCTGTATCAAATCGTTCAAACGCATGGTCATCGGACGCACTTTCAAGTGTAAAAACAGAATTCGAGCCAAATTCAGTTTTAAAATGAATACTGGCCAGGGCGTTAGCATCCTTATTTGTCGAGAGTGCGAGTAATTTACCAATGCCTTGCAAGTCCAGATTTTCTTCTGCATGACCAGAAGTAGGATTGCCATGGTAGGCCTCAAACCCGGATTGTCTGGCGCGCCTGACACTACTCCATGATGCGTCGGAGAACTGCACTTTTACGGAATGATGCCGTAGTGCTGTAGCAAGTGTGAGGCTCATGCCATTCACGCCGTGAATTAGCACGCCGTTGGGTTCAGGATTACTAATACCTAACTTATCTGCCAGGCGTTTCGCTGTGAAGCTTTGAATGACGACAGTTCCAATAATCAGACTAAAAGTAAGGGGTACAAGATACTCAGTTTGCGGCACGCCGACCTCTTCGAGTCGTAGTGCGAATAGCGATGACACTGCCGCAGCGACAATTCCGCGCGGGGCTATCCAGCCAATGAACAAACGTTCTCGATTGGTTAGCTCACTGCCTAATGTGCAGATCCAAACGTTGATTGGTCTGATTATAAACTGTGCAACTAATATCAGTATTGCAACACCACTAACAAAGAACGGTAGATTACTCAGATCGAGTCTGGCCGCCAGTAGAATAAATAACGTGGAAATCAGAAGAACGGTCAAGTTCTCCTTAAAGTGGAGAATTTCATGAATATGCAGGCCGCGTGCATTAGCAAGCCAAACACCCATCACGGTTACAGCCAGCAAACCGGATTCGTGTTGAACGGTTTCCGACAGCGCAAACACAACAACAACAAACATCAATGTAAGTACGTTTTTCAGAAAATCCGGAACCAGATAACGCCTTAGGGCCGTTTCTGCTGCGTAACCGGCGGTCACACCCAATAGCAAACCGGTGCCAACCAGTTTGGCTAATATGATGGCAATTTTTGTCGCTGCCAATCCCGGTTGATCAAGTAATACATACTCGAACACCAATAGTGCGAGAAACACACCGACAGGATCGATTAGAATGCCTTCCCAGTGCAGAAGATGGCCAATCTTTTCAGAGGGTCTAACGGCACGTAGCAGTGGTTTGATAACGGTGGGTCCGCTAACAACCGTTATAGAGCCAAACACAAACGATATTGGCCAGGATAAGGAAAAAATAAAGTGCACGGCAACACTGAGCAGTAGCCAGGTTACCAGCACGCCGACGCTGATCAGCCGTGTCACCACTGAACCATGCCCTTTGATATCTGACAGGTTCAACGTCAACCCACCTTCAAAAAGTATGATGGCAACTGCAATGGATACGAACGGGAAAAGCGCATCGCCATAACGTTCTTGTGGATCAAGCACACCCAGCACCGGGCCAAATAACAGGCCAGCCATTAGTAGAAACACGATGGAAGGTTGTTTCAATCGCCAGGCAAGCCATTGACACGCTGCGCACAAGCCAGCGAGAAGAGCGATCATTAGTAGCGGAGAATCAAGCATAGTCTCGTAGCACTGTAGTAGTCATTAGCAATCTGAAACGCACTTGATAGCAATACCTTTGGTGAGTGTCATCGTTTCGTCAGCGACAAGCGTATGGTTCAGAATCTTGATGGTGAAATTGACGTTTTACGTGTCGTAGAACTGTCATCTTAGCATTGCAGCTCTGCTAAGCCTGCTTCCACTGCGGTTGAAATGATATATTCATGCCATGAGTGCCTGTTTGCAGCAGGATTGCACATACGTCACAGGCATCCTTCGCAGGCATTTTTCAAGACTGAGGCTCTATGAATCGTTTTTCTCTTCTAAATATAAATCAGAGCACAAATATTAAACAGGGCGCAAATATTGAACAGGGCGATGTTGAACCAGATTATTTTGATTCGCTGTGCGAGCAGTTTAAATGGGATATTCCAGATCAGCTAAATGTTGCTGAGCTGGTATGTTCTCGCCATGCAGATGGCAGTAACCGTGTGGCGCTTATTGCGGAATCTGCATCCGGTTCAATTCAGAGTTACAGTTTTGATGATATTGATCGGCTCTCAAACCAGCTTGCCAATGCGTTCAGGCAACTGGGTATAGAACGAGGCGATCGAATCGCGGTTGTACTGCCTCAACGCCTTGAAACGGCTCTGGTACATTTGGCTGCACAAAAACTGGGTGCCATATCTTTACCATTGTCCGTATTGTTTGGTGACGATGCGCTGCGTTTTCGATTAGCGGACAGTGAAAGTCGACTGGTCGTGACCAATAAGCAACGAGTATCTTTGCTTGATTCATTGCGCGACGAATTGCCATCACTTGAGAACGTGCTGTGCGTCTTCAGCGATGATCCGCCTGAATTAGCTAATCCGCCGTTAAATGATTCAACAGATGCTTGCTTTTGGACGCATCTAATTCAGGCGTCATCGAGTATTAATCCTGTGAAAACGCAAAAAAACGATCCGGCTTTTTTGCTTTACACATCTGGCACTACTGGCCCGCCCAAGGGCGCCCTGGTTCCTCAAAGGGCATTAATCGGAAATTTGACTGGATTCGAACTATCGCACAATGGTTTTCCACAAAATAATGACTGCGTGTTCACACCTGCTGACTGGGCCTGGACTGGTGGGTTACTCGATGCATTGCTGCCTGCATGGTTTTACGGGGTTAGGGTTGTTGGTTACGATGCTAAAAAATTCGATGCCACAAAAGTAGCTTCGCTAATGTCGCGGCACAAAGTTACCTGTGCATTCATTCCGCCTACTGCATTAAAAATGATGCGTGCAGTGCCCGATCTGTTTACCGCTAACCCATCCTCGATTCGCAGCATAATGAGCGCTGGAGAAGCGGTTGGTGAAGAGCTGCTGCATTGGGGGCGCGATGCATTGAGTATCGATATAAATGAAATGTGTGGCCAGACTGAACATAATTATCTTATCGGCAACTGCAGTGCAATCATGGAAGTAAGAGCCGGCTCAATGGGTAAGGCTTACCCAGGCCATCGGGTGGCGATAATGGGCTCAGATGGCAACTTGCTTGCAGCAGGGGAGCAGGGTGAAATTGTTGCGAATTGTGACGATCCTGTGCATTTTCTAGGCTACCTTAATAAACCTGAAGCCACGGCCGCCAAATACAGCGGACAATGGTTTCATACTGGCGATGTTGGCTACCAGGACGAAGCAGGATACTTATGGTTTGTGGGTCGAGCAGATGATGTAATAAGTAGCGCAGGCTATCGTATAGGTCCTGGAGAGATTGAAGATTGCGTCATGCAACATCCCAGTGTGTTACAAGTTGCAGCCATTGGCGTACCTGACCCGCAAGGTATACGAGGAGATGTTATCAAACTGTGCATTGTCGCCAAAAACGGTATTAATGCTGATGTAGACTTGTCGGATGCTATTCGTGTTCAGGTGCGTGATAAGTTGGCAGCTTACGAATACCCACGCATTATTGAATTCTATGATGCGCTACCAATGACAACCACGGGCAAAGTAAAGCGTCGTGAATTGCGTTTACAACATAATATTGACTCTGGTTTTGATTCAATAGATTCATAGGATACTGATCACTTGGATTCTGTAAGGCCCCGTTTCGGCATCATCATTTCAATGTTCCCTGAATTGCATGAAACGTTTATATTGCGCGAGCTTGTGGCATTGGAAAAAAGGGGCTTGCAATTTGATATATACAGTCTGCAGTATCCGCGCGATCCAATCACCATCGATGATGCTATTCGCTTATCAGAACAGCGTACCACTTACGCTAAATTAATCAGCGCCAGAAGCTTAGCCGCGTTTGTCAAAACTCTGTTTTCCAAACCGGTGAAAACGCTATCCGCCATTGGAAGAGTCATTTGGCAGGGCCGTAATCGGCCAGGTGATGTCATCAAGAACCTGGCCATTCTGCCACTCACATTGCAGTTCTATCAGGTCGGCAACGCTCGTGGGATACAGCACTGGCATGGGCACTGGGCGAATATTCCAACTACTGCCTGCTGGTATTTGCAACAGATACACGGCGTGAGCTGGTCGGCCGCCATCCACGGAGAAGATATTTTTTCACCCAATAAATTTCTTGAGCATAAGCTCAACGATGCATCGTTTAGTGTGGTGTGCAGCGGATATTTTTGTAATCACTTGCAGTGCGAATTGGGCCTGCTGCGTCCTGATGATATTCACCTGAATTACCACGGACTTGACCCGCGTGTTATGCAGCGCTCGACCGATCGAAGCTTTAATGCGCGTGAAGACGGGCAGAAATTAAAGCTGGTCAGTATAGGGCGTTTGGTACCAACCAAAGGTCACGATGTTCTGATAAAGGCCTGTGCATTACTAAAGACTCAATACAATTTGAATTTCGAGCTTCAGCTTATTGGATCGGGTCCAATCGATCAAGAACTTCAAGCGCTCGCAGTGGAGCAAGGTGTTACTGATGAAGTGCTGTTTCGTGGTGGTTTGGCTTTTGAAGAGGTGCTAAGCACGCTTGAGCAGGCTGATATGTTTTGCCTGGCACCCAGACTCATCCCGGGGCACCCACCTGATGGAATTCCCAATGTCATAGCGGAAGCTATGGCTTTGCGTGTACCAGTGGTGAGTACCCGAGTGAGCGCCATACCTGAATTACTCGAAAACGGGAAAACGGGTCAGCTCGTTGAAGTTGACGATATTGACGGGTTTGCCAGCGCAATTGCAGATCTGGCAAACGATGAAGTACTGGCAAAGTCGATCAGTGATGCTGGATTTAATAAAGTAGGACAATTATTTGACCAGCAGAAAAACATAGATGAACTAATCGCATTGTTTGAACGTTATGTTCCAGGGAAAGTTGTTTGAGTATGGAAAGCAATACACCAGACAACAACACAGCGGTAGGTGTAAACGGTAGTTTAACTGGTAGCTTGTCTGAAAGAGCTGATCTTAGTTCGAGCCAAAGCGATAAAATCGTTGTCTTTTGTATTGAGGCATTAACGGTTGGTGGTGCAGAACAAATGCTGGTTGCAATGGCAAATCAGTTTGTGTTGCGTGGCTGGTCGGTGCACATGATATGTCTTACCAAAGCAGGAGAACTGGCTGAAAAACTTGATTCACAAATTAAATTACATGTTATGCATAAAAAATTGGGTATTGATCTGGTCTTGCCCAAGCGGTTAAGAGCGCTGGTTCAGGGAATTGGACCAACAGCGGTTAATAGCCATTTGTGGACGGCTAACCTATGGACCCGAATAGCCTTGTTTAGAACTTCAGTTCCCATTATTGTTACTGAACACAGCAGAGACACATGGAAAGCACTGCACTACCGTTTAATCGACCGTCTGTTATCGAGGAGTACTAAGAAGTTGGTAGCAGTGTCCAATGACACGGCAGAATTCTACCTATCTGAAATTAAACTACCTTCATCGCTTGTTTGCGTAATCAACAATGGAGTAGACACAAAAAGATACGCAGCTGGTAATGGTGTGGCAATAAAAAAACAGTGGGCCCCAAACAATGAGTTGTTACTTGGCACTGTTGGCAGGATGGTTCCTGCAAAGAATCAAATGCGATTATTGGACATGGCTGTATTACTTAAAGATCAATTGCCAGCTTTCAAACTGGTATTGGTCGGTGATGGGGAATTACGGACGGAAATTGAAGCTGCTGTGAAACAGTTGGGTTTGGAAGGCCATGTGATTCTCGCCGGTGCCAGATCAGATATTCCTGATGTACTGGCTGCTCTTGATATTTTTATATTGTCGTCTGACCGCGAAGGACATCCGCTAACAGCACTCGAATCACAAGCAGCCGGTACCCCGGTTATTCTGACCAACGCTGGTGGGTCAGCAGATGCTGTTGCTAAACACGAATCTCAATCGGGTGGTATTCTGGTTAACAAAGATGCGCAAGCCTTGGCCGATGCAGTCATAAGCATGGCGCACAACCCTCAAATGCTGCAGGAAAAGGGATCTTTTGCACAATCCCATGCGTTGAAGTGTTTTGATATGCAGCAAATGGTAGATCAATACGAACTTCTTTTTAATGGAGACTAATATATGGATACCAAAGGTACGGCTATCGGCTCGGTACTTATCAACAACGAGCGGGTCAGAGTGACTGAATGGCGTTTTCCAATAAAAGGTGATAACACCGGATGGCACCAACACGGATTCGACTATATTGTTGTGCCTTTGTTTGATGGTTATCTTGAAATAGAAACTGAGGGTGGGGAAAAAGCGCTATCAAAGCTTGAGCATGGCGTGCCGTATTTTCGAAAAGCAGGTGTTCGTCATGATGTCATCAGTGCCAATGACTTTGACTGTGCATTTATTGAAACTGAGTTACTCGAATCGGAATGATCAGTTGTTCACGGTAGCTCTGTAAAAACTGATCAGCAATCACTGATCAGCAATCAATGTTCTTACAACTTCCCCAGACGCTTTATAGCCAGATAACGCGTTATTAGATCGGCTGACAGATTAGCAGGTGACACATCAAGCAGCCGGGCACCACCGGCAACAGCTAATCGATGCTGGTGCTGTCGTTGCAATCGATAGTTTTCGGCGCTGAGCCAAAGCATGGCTTCTTTGGTGGTGTCGGGCTCGGTTTGTATGGCCGACTCTAAGTCAGATTCTTTAAGATCAGCCATAAGCACAAGGTGTTTGCCTTTGAGTCTTTGCAGCGCTTGTAATGCCGATTGACCATCTTCATTTCGCAAGTTGGTAATGAGTATGACCAACGCGCGTCTTTTGAGTCTGACGGCCAAAGTCTCAACGGCTTGCACGTAGTCGGGCAGTTCACGTGTAGCCTCTAAGTCGTATAGGCCGTGTATTAGCCGACCCGCTGATTGAACGCCTTTGGATGGAGGAATCCAGCGATCAACGCCACCGAATGTCATAATGCCTGTCGCATCGCCTTGCTGTAGAGCCACGTGAGACAATAAAACGACCGCATTTAAAGTGTCATCCATATGGGACGATTTTTCATCCTGGTGTCGCATTCGCATACTGCAGTCGAGCAAAAACACAATTTGCTGATCGCGTTCTTGTGCGAATTCACGGGTGATCAGTTTTTGTATGCGGGCAGTGGCTTTCCAGTCAATTTGCTTGAGACTATCGCCATCGCGGTATTCACGCAGTTGATGAAAATCGCTACCTTCACCCGGGCGTGGCAGTCGCCTGATGCCCAGATGATCAAGGTTACGTTTACTTAACAAGGCACCAAACAGTTTATTGTTGCGGAAGTTGGGATAGACTTTTACTGTGTCCAGACAATCCGCTTTCACTTGTCGAAACCATAACCCCATGTTGGTGCTCACATGGCAATCTATCCCGTCAAAGACCATTTGACCGCGAACCTCAGGCAGCGCCTCATAAAGTACGCTGACCATCGCATTGGCATCGATACTCAATTTACGCGGTAAGCCGCGTACTTTGCAAAGTTGTGGGTGCATGTCGTGTGCGCGAACATTGATTTGGTTCTTACCCACATTGGTCAATTCAACGTTAATGTCGCTCCACTGGCCATGGGACAAAACATTTCTGATTTTACGGTTACCAATTAGCTTTATTCGGTAAACGCTAAACAAATCAAAAACAGCGCACACAAATAGTATGGCTGGCAATATCAACCACAAGCGAAACATTTGTGGATAGAACGCCAACAAAAAGGCTGAACATGCCAGTGCAAATCCAAGCCACACTAAGCGAGGCGTTGGTATCACTGTCTTGGCGCTTCCACTGTTGTGAGTAGATTGGCAATAACGTCGTCTGGGTTATAGCCTTCAATTTCAAGATCGGGCGTTAGTTGAATTCGATGACGCAAAACCGCTGGTGCAATATTTTTTACGTCATCCGGTGTGACGAAATCGTTGCCATGCAATAAAGCATGTGCTCTGGCTGCACGTAAAAGTGAGATTGAGCCGCGTGGTCCAGCACCAATATCGATACCATTCCATGTCCGAGTTGCGGTGACAATACTGACTACGTATTTCTGTACCGCAGCATCGACGACCACTAAACTAGCTGCTTGTTGAATCGCCATAAGATCGTTGACGCTCAGAACCGGTTGCATGCCACGTAAATCAAGTTTGTCGGCAACGCTCTCATGCGTGATTTGCTGCAACATGGTTAGCTCTTCGTCGGCGTTGGGATAATCCATGAGTATTTTAAAAAGAAAGCGATCAAGTTGCGCTTGAGGCAGTGGGTACGTACCTTCCTGTTCAATAGGGTTTTGTGTAGCCAATACAAAAAACGGTTGCGGTAATGTATGGGTGTCACCTTCTATACTGACTTGCTGTTCTTGCATTGCCTCAAGAAGCGCTGATTGGGTTTTTGCAGGAGCGCGGTTAATTTCGTCTGCTACTACTACATTGGCGAACACGGGTCCCTGACGTACGGTAAAAGATTGGCTATCGTTATCGAACATGGCATGGCCAACAATGTCGCTTGGCATAAGATCGGGTGTGAACTGAATGCGTACATCGAGCGCCTGAGCAGAATTGGCAAGTGCACGGGCCAGCAGTGTTTTTGCCAGACCCGGAACACCTTCAATTAATACATGCCCTCCAGCGGCAACGCATATCAGCAACTGATCTATGGTGTTTTTTTGGCCAATAACCACCTGTCCTATATTTTCTCTGAGCTTGGTCAGATTTTCATGTGCGGTAGATAGCTGTGTAGTTGATAAATCTGCAGTTGCTAGCTGTGCTGTTGTTAGATGGGTAGAGTCAGTCATAGTGAAAAGATACTCGGTTCTACTACTTCGGTTTGTATAGTTTATAGTGATTAAGACGTTGCAATGCACGACTCATGCTTAAAATCGTCGGATCGCTTCTGGCCTTTCCAAACAGAACTTGTTCAGCTTTTTCAGGGCTGCATTGCAGTTGTTTACATGCCTGTTTTATAAGCACCGATTTTTCGCTGGAGTGGTTGTCGGCGTTATTATTCAATTTTCCACCACTGGTGAGCATGTTTTCTCTTGCGGCTTTTTGTACGTTACCAATAATTTTATTGGTGTATTTATGCCGATACCAAAACTCGCCGCGTGCCTCCAGATGTGCCATGATGTTGTTCTTGATTGGTGGAAGCTCATGTTCTATTGGCCCTATTCGCGATGCTGCCCACCGCAAAAAACCGATCAATACAAGGCCCATTAAACAAATGGCAAGCGTGAATTTGTTCCACAGCACCGTGAATAATCCAGGCGAGCTGGCTGGTCGAAATACGATAGATACGTTTTTACTTTGTGCAGGTTGAGTTAACCAAAGTAACAGGTAACCCTGATCGGTCTCGTCTAAACGGTCTGTATCGAATAGCTCTTCATCAGAGTACACAGCAACATACCCGTTATCAACTGAACGATGGATTAAATTGGGAGCATCAATGATGGTCGTTACGTTTTCAGGGCCTTCTTCAGATATTTTAAAATAGGGATCATAGTCCGAAAAAATCTTGATCTGCGGAACGTCAAGACTGGCGTCAGGCAGCGTAATGGTATTTAAATCCTCAGGACTTTCTTCCTCTTCATTTTTTTCATCCTGATCAAGTTCTTCAATTCCGAACTGTTCGAAAAGCCATCCTGAAATAGTGGACTTGTCCAGCCCATATTGTCCTGCCGGACTGGTTAACAAAATACCTCCCGATTCCACCCAGTCAATGATCTTTTCGGCTTCGCGTTGATCTTCGAGTTCAGTGGCGTCAGTGAGCCACAAAACGCCATCAGACTCGTCGAGCTCGGTAAAAACCCGACGATTGTTCTTTACCTCAAATTCAAAGCCTTCAGTATTTAGCAAAAAATTAGCGGCCAGTAAGCGATTGCTACGCGCCTCTGCGCTTTGTGCAACCTCATACTCTCGTTCTTCAAAGATGATATTTTTATAAAGGCCGTAGCCACCTGCTATGATTGCCAGCATGGCAATGATGGGTAGAATGGGAAACTGTCGACCACTCATGACGCGTTACCAACTTGATCGGTTTTATGTTTCGCTTGACCGCTGAATGCGTGCTTCCAATCTTCAATGAGTGAGGAGATTATTTTTTCTTGCTGAGGCTGATTGGCATAGGCTTCCTTTTGCCAGACACCCACAAGCTTTAAGAATGTTTGTTTTTGCTTTTCATTGGCAACAGACGAAACGCTGTTCTTGCAATCTGACTCGGTAGCGCCTTTGGATACTTTGAGATCGTATTCATCCATCACCTCGCGCAAAGCTCCACGAAACAAAACACTCAGCGCTTGTCTTCGCTCGCCGCGTTGAAGTAGCTGTTCGGCTGCGGTCACTATGTCGCGTGGCAGATTTTGAGTCAATGGATGGCTTTTTGCATCTTCACCGTCACGCCCGGTGCGAGAAAGTGCGCTGGCAGTGTTACGCTTCTGAGGTTTGAACTGAAGTAGGGTGTACAACAGTAAACCAGCGAATACGGCGATCATTATCCAGAGTAATCCTTTCATAAAACCTGCGAAAGAGGATGTTGAGCTTTCACCCATCCAGTCTAGCCAACTGGTGTCGAACGGGTCGCTGTCGTCATCTCCATCGTCCTTGAATGTTGGAACTTTGCGCGTTTTTGTAGCGCCAAAATCTTCCAGAGCCAATATAGCCTGAACTTCAACGGAAACTTCAGCCGGTGATTTCAATGCTTGAGCGCGCTCTTCCGCTATCGTTGGCTCACTTGTACTCAAACAAAAAACGATCAATAGCGCACTAACAGTAGTTAAAGCGCCGCGTGGAGTAATACGGCGAAAGCGATGCTCAATATCCCAGGCTTCAAGTTGCATTCGACGATTTATATAGAGTAAAAATCCTCCAGCTACATAGAATGGTGCGATCAAAGCTGCAGCTATAAAAGTCGTGAATGATGTAGCCAATACCCAGGGCGCAATGGTGTGCGATTCTGATGCGAATAAGATGACAGCTTCCCAGTCAATATTGGTCATGGCCTCAGATAGAAACAAGCCTCCGAAAATAGTGATTAGGGCATACGCAATGATCACTTCTATGTGAATACAGGACAAAAAGAGTACAACGTGTCGAGTGGGTACCAAGGTCAGAGCGTTAATTCTGGCAGAACGTTGTTTTAGCGGCAGTTGCTCAAGAAACACCACGCCGGCAGTCATTGAACGTGCTGGGCTTAATCGGGCCCACGTCAGGTATGTTTTGAACTGCCTGCCTAGCTGTGACAATGACATCTTCCAAGCCGCTCGTATGGACAGATGCTCTGAAAACAATGCTCTGGACAGATAGAAGGTCGCAGGTAGTTCATACAGTGGCTTAAACCACCACCAGACAACCAGCATGAATGGCCAGCCGAGCTGGTATTGAATTAATATGCAGAGCAGAAATACCGGTATTGAAAAGCCCAGCCATAAAATCACAAGCTTTGGGTAGTGAGCGCGCGCAAGTGTGAACCCGGCATCCATTGCTTGCCAGGCACTTCTGGGTCTTGGCAGCACTGTTAGATTCTTTATATCAGCCATGATGTCGAGTTGTACGCCCGGCTAATGAAAGGTACAGAATATTCAATATCCAGATGATCACACCGACAGCTATTTTTATTCCGAAGGCGATATCTTTAGACGACCAGTAAGCTTCAATAAATGCGGCAACAAGTGTCATCAGTCCTGCGCCAACAATTATTGGAACCGCTTTTGAGGCAGCGCGTTTCAGGGCAAGCACACGAGTTTGAGTACCGGGTTTTATAAGGGCCTGGCCCAGCATCAACCCTGCAGCACCACTAATACACATAGCGATCAATTCCGGAGCACTGTGACCAGCCACAAATCCCCAAAATGTTTCGGTATAGCCAATGCCTGTTAGATGACCAGCTGCTGCACCGAGGTACACACCATTGAAGACTAAAAAGAAAACACTGCCTACACCGTAAACAATGCCAGTGGCAAATATACGAAAGTCGATACTGATATTGTTCATGATATAGAATCCAAACATCATGAAATTGGATTCTGATTCTTTTCCGGCAGGCCGTATTTCAGTGCCTGGTTTGTACATGCTCTCCAACGCAAAGCGTTGTTCACCGCCCATAAACAAATCGGCAAAATCCACAGAATAGGCAGATAGCCCACCGCAAATAAGGGCAGTTACGAAAAACAAAGCAGATGATAAGGCAAGTAGTTTCCATTGTTCGCGCACAGCTCTGGCAAACCCACCTCCCAGAAATTCGATGGTTCGCGATAGTACATGCCCGCGGTGTTGATACAGTTGATGATGTGCTCTGGTAATCAAGTCATGTAAGCGTTTATTTAGAGCATGGCTGTAACCCCGGCTTTGTGCTGTTGCGTGTTGTTGACACAGCGCGGCATACAGCGTGGGTAAATCACTGTTGTCGGATTTTCGTTTTTTCCAGAATTTTCTGGACTCTAAGGTGGTAAGGGACGTTTCCAGACGTACCCAGTCCTTCTCGTATTGTGATTCAAACGCCCGTTGATTGAGCATCTGATTGTCCTCGCAATATCCACTGCGCCCAGCTTTTCAATGTATGCACAGAGTCAACATCGTCATCGATCAGATGACTTAAAATATTGGCAAGTTCCTTTTGACGATCTGGAGATAAACTACGGCTGCGTTCGGCAAAATCGACCACGGCTTGGCGATCTTCTCTAGTTAACCATTCAGGTGGAGGTAGTCCAACTTCATGTTCAAAGCTAGAGTCTTGTGTTGTTTTGTCGCGATAAATAACCAGCGTACCAGCAGCCAAATCTCCAAGCCTTCGGAAACGATTATCCAAGAGCATTGAGACAAGGCCAACCATGTAAATAAACGGTAAAGTATCGATAACTCTGAGAAAGTTTCTGATTAGCGCACCAGACCAGGTGATCGGCGTTGCGTTATCGTGTACTACCCATAATCCAAACACCTTTTTCCCCGGTGTAGAACCAGTCATGGCCTCAAACAGTGTTGTGTAAAACCAGCTGATCATGAACTGCATGATGAGAAAAATACCGGTGGCCATGTATGCACTGTTTGTCGAAAACGCTGAAGCGCCCATTACAATGTTAATTGTAATCAAGATAACAGAGCGAATTGCAACATCGATCAGCCAGGCCATCCCTCGGATGACCGGGCCTGCGACCGCAAATTGCAATAACGCTCCTTCGGGTGTTTCAACCGTGTGAAGCGTATCGACTGTGTTTTTGTTATTCAGATTTAACCCACGCCCGACATCGACATAAACGCGGCTCCACCCATGGCAAATGCAGCGACGATTGAAGCCACAAATATAACGATGGCAATGATGCCAAGCACTTTCTCCCAGCCTTTGGTTGGGCGACGACCACCGAATCGGTTACCAGTTTTTTGACCAGGCCAAAACATCACGTACAAGAAGCCAAAGATTGCGACTATATTGACGATCGGTATGAACGCGCAGACATACAAGGCCAACACCCACCAACCACTATGGTTGCGATCATGTAAACGTTTGATCATTAAAATGATGGAAATGACGATCATTGCGACGTAAATTATCGCAGCTAGAACCATCAATGCGATTAGTACCGGATTGGAAAAATCAATTGTTTCTGGTGATGCAAAGCTTTCGGGTGAAAACCCCGTGACTGTTGCGCCAACGATTCCTAAAACAACGATAATTGCGGTTAACGCAATCATCATTACGAATCCTTGCGCCAAATAAGAAAGCACACTGAGTCGGCCTTTCGCACTCATTATTTTTGTTTGAACGACTGGCGCATCAGTCATATTTTCTAGATTGGCAGTTGGTGCTGCATAGGGGTCGCTACTCACTTCACATCTCCTTGAAAAGAATTGTTTCAACAGGTAAATTTTCCACGGCAAGACTAACGTATATTCGCGGTGTTAACAGCAGAGAATTTGGTTAGGATATCGTTTGTATTCGTAAAATTTTTACGCTAAATCATCAATTTAAACTGTTCCAGAGCATATACTATGTAGCGTATGTCTGCGCCCATTCAAAACCGCCCATTCGTTGAAGTGACACCTTGGCAACTTTGCCAAAGAGTCAGTGATTTTGTCGGCAAAGCAGCAAAATTACGTAGAGTCATTATCGCTATTGCTGGCCCACCTGCCGCCGGTAAATCCACATTGATGCCAATTTTGATAAGTGGCTTACAAAACAATCTGGGCGAGCATAGGGTCGCGGGGCTGCCTATGGATGGATTCCATTTGGACAATGGACAGCTCGAGCAGACAGGTTCTCTAGCCAGAAAGGGATCACCTCATACTTTCGATA
>CAYTJF010000133.1:0-15633 GCA_964437945.1 uncultured Granulosicoccaceae bacterium | reverse complement strand
CAATTGCTGGTATGGCGGCCCCTGGACAGAAGCCAGCAATACCCCAACCGACACCAAATAATGCTGCGCCTATAACTAAATTGCGATCAACTTCAGTGGCAGTAGGAAGCTGGAAACTGCCACCCAAGAGTGAAGCAGGTCTTTGCCATACAAGGCGATAGCCGATAAACGTCACAACCAGTGCGCCTGCCATCACAAACATCAAGCTAGGATCCCAGCTGCCTGCCAGATCAAAGAAGTTCAGTACTTTTGCCGGATCGATCATTCCAGACAATGAGATTCCAGATCCGAATACGAGCCCAGTAAAAAAAATAAATATAAGTCTCATGCGTTGACCCCTAACAAATGGCGAATGACATACACCGTAATGGCCGCTGTGGTCATGAAAACCGGCACGGCAACGAAGGATCGATTCGACAAACGGGATAGACCGCAAATTCCATGTCCTGACGTGCAGCCTGCGCCGAGACTAGCGCCAAACCCTACGATCAACCCACCCAATACAATCATCACAGGGCTAACGGGGATCTGAACAGTGGGCATTGAGCCTTGCAGCAGAAAAATCAAGACCGGAGACACGATCATCCCTGCAACGAGTGCGGCTCGCCAGAGAAACTCATCTCGGCTGTCCGGAAAAGCAAGGCCAGAAAGGATGCTGGTAGCGCCAAAAATTCGCCCAATAAATGCCATTAGCATTACCACGCCCAAGCCAATCAGCAGACCTCCGCCAAAGGATACAAGTGGAGTGAATTCAGTTTCCATAAGTTTAAGTCGTCCGATCACATATTTGATGAGGTCCTATAGTAGGATCGAACAAGCGCAGTAACAGTGATAATGTCACTTAAAGAGGAAATAATTGTTCTGGGTTTTAACTCTTTGCAAGGGCTCTCAAAGCGCTCACATCAATCAGGGTTATTCGGCCCCGAGATTGAGCAATTAATCCCCGTTTATGAAAATCGCTCAGCACTCGCGTAATCACCTCACGCGCCGTTCCAAGCTCATTGGCCAATTGCTGATGGGTAGCCGTTATTTCTCGGAACTCACCAGCTAATTTAATGATACGTTCTGCCAATCGGACATCAATTCGGCCAAACGCAACCTCGTCCACCACACGCATAAGATCGATCAAGCGACGGGAGTAAGCGGAGAATACGAAATTTCGAAACGACGCCTCCTCTTTTACCAGCTGATCAAATATCGTTTTCGACAAAACAATGGTTGTAACTTCCGATTCTGCGTGGCCTGCTGTGTCGTAGGTCTCCTCAGCAAGCATGCAGGCGGTGGTCAGCACACAACTTTCGCCCGCTACCACCCGATACAGAACAATCTCACGGCCGCCGCTTTCTGACGTTTGCGATACGCGAATGGAGCCTTCTAATAGGAACAAAAGGCTATCAGGGACCTTATTGGGTCGGAATACTTGTTCGCCAGCTTTAAACTTTCGAATCGTGGCAGCTGATAATAATCGATCGCGCACCAACCGGGGTAAGCCTCGGGTGCCTTGAAAACTGTCGGTCCAATCAATGGCGCCCATCGTTCACTCACCTTTTACTATTAACTGTAGCCTATCCGAAAAGTGATCGATCTGGGATCCATATTTACGTCAGTTTTGGAGCAACAACAAACTGAGGGACGACGCAAACACAATAGCAGCAATTGGCCGGTTGTTATCTTTTATATATTGACTTAATTCCACCACTGGAATGGCCGCTTATTGCTAAATCTTAAATAGTACTTCTGGGTAATTAAGATAATTCAGAAATTAAAATCCCTTTCCCTATAATGCTATCGCTCGTAACTAATCCGGCAATACCGGGTCTTCTGCCATATTCAGATGCAGCGCAGAACCGGTATAAGGATTTGCCATCGCTACGTCGATATCCAGTTCAACACCAATGCCTGGTTGCGTTGACGGAATAACGTAGCCGTCTTCCCATTGCATGGGCGATCGTAGAATGTCTGAGTGAAACCCACCCCAGCGTTCAATACTTTCCAGTATTAAAAAATTAGGTGTGCAGGTTGCCAACTGAGCATTGGCAGCACCTTCAATAGGTCCACAATATAAATGAGGTGCAATCAAGGCATGGTAGGTCTCGGCCATGCTGGCAATTTTTTTACCCTCGAGCAATCCACCTACCCGACCCAGTGCCATTTGTAAAATCGATGCAGCTTCTGCCTCCAGCACGCGTGCAAACTCATATTTAGTGGTCAGCCTTTCGCCGGTGGCTATGGGTATAGACGTTTGTCTTGCCACTCTGGCCATCTCTTTTGGGTTATCCGGTGGCATCGGCTCTTCGAACCAGAGCGGGTCGCTGCTTTCGAGCTTTTTGGCTAACCGTATGGCACCCGACGCGGTAAATTGTCCGTGGGTACCGAATAAAAGGTCGGCTTTTGTACCGACCGCTTTACGCAATGTTTTAACGAATCGCTCTGATCGTTCCAATTCGGTTAGCGAAGGTTGTCTGCCATCGTAGACTGAATAAGGACCAGCGGGGTCAAACTTCACGGCTGTAAAGCCCATGTCAATATATTCAAGCGCTCGCTCTGCTGCCAAATCGGCATCGCGATAGACGCTATCATCTTCACCTTCTCGCGGATAAATGTAGGTGTAGGTTCTTAAACGATCATGCACCTTACCGCCCAACAGCTCGTATACCGGTTTGTTTACGGCTTTGCCAACAATATCCCAGCAGGCTGTTTCCAATCCGCTTAGCACACTCATCAATGACACATCGGGTCGTAGAGTGTATCCACGACCATAAACACGACGCCATAATCTCTCGATATGAAAAGGGTCGGCATCAATAAAATGCATCTCGAACACATCTTTAATCATGGCCTCTACCACACCTGGACTGAATGTCGCGGTATAGACCTCACCAAAACCTTCGATACCATCATCGGTGGTCAGGCGAACAAAAATAAAATATTGCCCACCAAACTGCGGTGGTGGATTACCAACAACATAGGTATCGAGTGATTGAATTTTCATTACGGTTTTTTTGGCCTGTGTTTCGTTGTTGTACGATTAAGTTCACATACTGCTGGCAATGTTATTCCTGCAGGTGAACATGATTGATACGAAGTTATTGATCCGAATTTCGATGATGCGAATTTAGTTGACACACAAAAGCTAACGTCAAGGCATCACAACCGATAAAGTTCGATCATTCAACCCAATAACGTCAACACAGAGTTCAGGCCTGGCCTCACCGGTCCATTGCTCGCAAACCTTCACATGCACAGCCGTCTCACTCCACTCGACGTCCACTTGTAGCAATGAGGCTCGCTGTTGCTGATAACCCCACGAGCTACCATCATCCCAAAAAATTTCCCCAGAACTTATGCCGTCGTTCTGGCCAACGAAAACGGTGATTGCACATTCTGTTGCATCGTGTGGGGAGTCTGTAGGCCATTTTTTTGCGATTGGTATTATCGCACCAGCACGAACAAATACCGGCAAATGACCCACCGGCGCATCGACTGTGACGGTTTGTTCGGCAGCATAGTGTTTTGCAACGCTACTTTTTAAATCGCCGCCTAAGTCGCCACCATGGTCCGAATCAACGCCAACATTGGCGTTATAGGCATACCATCCATCACTCACCTTCGGCAAATACAGCGTTCGCTGCGTGGCGTTGGGCTCGATAACCGGTGCAACCAGGACACAGTCGCCAACCATGAATTGAGTGTGCTCATTTACGCAGGCCTCATCATCAAAATACAACATCATTGGTGCAATGCTTGATGAACCCGTGGTATGCGAGAGCCAGCTTAAGTGGTAGAGCCACGGCAGAAAACGATAGCGCAAATTGAGCACATCAATAATTGGTTGTTCAACTTCTGCATGCATCCAAGGCAAAGTCGCGGGGTCGGTTTCCTGAGGTTTCCAGGAATTCATGACAGCTCGTGGATGCAGGCACATCATTTCCACCCACCGGCACAGCAATTCAGCTGACGGCTTGGGCCCATCAAAACCACCGATGTCATGCCCGACAAATGGCAAGCCGGATAAACTCATGGACAAGCCGTTTGCCATATTCCATTTTAATGTGTGCCACGAGGTTCGGTTATCACCACTCCATGTTTGTGCATAACGTGCAATACCAACGGGCCCGGCCCTGGAAATGGTGTACGGTCTTTTATCCGGTTGGTGCGCAAGTGTTGCCTCAAAACTTGCGCGAAGCATCAGTAGTGCGTGCACGGGCCGAATGTCCATCGCTTGATGAGGTGTTCCAAAACCATGCACGGTTGCCGACTCATCCCAGATCTCACACTCATTATTATCGTTCCAGGTCGAACTGAATCCCGCTTCCAGTACATGCTCGGTGACACCGGCTTTCCACCAGGTGATGGTATCGGGATTGGTAAAATCAAGGCTTGCACCCGGTCCGCCCCAAAACATCTCGATGGCAGGTTCACCGCGTGCATCTTTGATAAAACCGCCAAAGTCTGCCACCTGATCAAACAGTGGGTGCTCTTTCAGTAACACCGGTTTGATATTGGCGCAACTGTGCAATCCGGCACTTTCCAAGGTTTTAAAAAAAGCATCGCGATCGGGGAATTTTTTCGTATTCCAGGTAAACACGTAACGACGCCCATCCTCACCTGTGGTGTAACCGGAGCCCGAGTGCAAGGCGCTCAGTGGAACCGAACGCTTGCCGCATTCACGGACAAAATCGAGCATGGCGCTTTGCGCGTTATCAGCATCGGCCAAGTGCATGGATGTATGGGCAAACCCCATAGCCCAGCGTGGTTGAAAGTGCGGCAGGCCAACAAGCTGTTGAAATCTAAGCGTCACATCGGCCAGCTTGGGTCCATCAACAACATAGTAGATGAGGGCTTTTTCAAAAACTTCCACGTGACGATAATGGGCGTGGTAGTTGGAATGTTCGGCACCCAGATCAACATTCGCTTCCGCAAACGTATCGTAGAACACGCCACAATAGCCACACGCATTATTGCCGACGATAACCCACGGCACATGCTTGTACAGGGGGTCGGAAGTTTGTGCGTTGTAGCCAAGGGAATCAGTTTGCAGCACACGAAAACGTTTTCCGGTTCGGTCAAGGTCCCCTGCCTTGTCCCCCAACCCCAGGTGCAGCCTATCCAGTTCGCGGGTTTGTGCATGCTGAACCAAACCGCGTAGATTCAATACACGATAGGCTGCCATGGGTCGGTCTTGCACCATCGTACTTTGTGTGCCGATGCGCTTGCGATCGATACGAATGGCCAGTGGTTCAGATTGCACGCTAATGCAAAACTGTTCACTGCTCAATTGTTGTGAGTCACTGGATAAAGCGACCTCCGGACAACTGTAGCCTTGCGTTTCAAGACGGTCACGGCCTTGCCATGGTGGTGTTGAATCAGGCGGACCTATCATCCAGGAGTTACTGATAAAGTTGGCATTATCTGGTGTGATAGCCACACGGCACAACCAGGACTCCAGCAGATCAATTTGCAATCGATACCCGTGATTCAATAAGGCCGCAGCACCGGTGGCTGTTTGACTTAGCGTCGAATCCAGTTGAAGCACGCTCATATAAAATTTATCTCAGCAGCTCGATCGCGCGAAGGAATTATTCGAAGAACGCGAATAGTGCCTCAATTCATCGTTATACTGCAATCGATTCAATCAGCATTCTTTCGCACATGTTCTACACCCACTCAGAGCTTGACCGAGCAGATCATCTTCGCAAAGATGAGGCCGCACAAACCCGTTTATTTGAGGCCGAAAACGCACAATTGTTGCCGGTGTGGCGTGGCAAGCTACTGGTTGGCGAAGATGCCAGCTCAGCACCTCACATGCTGAGTATTGTCGCCAGCGACTGCCCGGTATCTGATGAAACCAATATTTTTCTCGGGATTATCGATAAACGACCGGTATTTGCGCAAAGCCTGGCTAACATAAACGAGGACGATTTGGCTGTATGGCTGACGCTTGCGCAAGCGGCTTATCCACAATACACAAACATTCGATTTGAAGATCTGCGCATTATCGGGCCCTCCTTGTTCCTCAAGAGCGAAGGTGCGCTTATGGCCTACGCACGTGGTTTGACCCACTGGCATGACAACGCTCGGTACTGCAGCCGCTGCGGCTACGCCTTGCACAGCATTAATGCTGGCCACATCAAATGTTGCGACAATAACGATTGTAACTACCAGACTTTCCCTCGAACAGACCCCGCCGTCATCATGCTGGTCACCCAACCTGCTACGGATAAATCCCCGGCGTTATGCCTGCTTGGTCGAAGCCCCCAATGGCCGCCGGGTGTTTTTTCCACCCTGGCAGGCTTTGTGGAAACGGGCGAAAGCCTTGAGCAAGCGGTGCAACGAGAAGTGTTGGAAGAGGCCAACATCAGCACTGAAAACGTTCGCTATATCGCCTCGCAACCATGGCCATTCCCTCGCTCAATCATGCTCGGATTCGAGGCCACGGCCACCAGCACCGAAATCACTTGTGACCCTGCAGAACTCGAAGATGCACAATGGTTTAGCGTTGAGCAGCTGCGAACTTTCGGCAACTGGGGTGATCAAGCCTGCCAATTCCAACTACCTCGTCAGGATTCCATTGCACGTTTACTAATAAACCGATGGATGGTCGAACAAAAACAATAAATTGCGCGATAGCCCACATTTTGAAAGTCTAAAAGTGTATGTCAGGGCACTGATTGGCCTGGCTGTATGTGCTTAGCTACAGGCAATTCAATCGTATAGCAACGCTACGACGCGCCAACGGGTTACAATACCGGCATGCAATCAATTTGTCTGATAACCGCACTACCGGCAGAGACACGTCCACTGATATCCCATTTCGAACTTCAGGCACGTGGTCATCGGCATTTGCGCCTTTACGAGGGCGATTTCGGGTACTTGTTGCAGTGTGGTGCCGGTAAACTTAACGCGGCAACCAACACTGCTGCCATGATGCAAACCTTGCCTGATGTTAACGCGGTTATTAATGTCGGCATTGCGGGTTGTCAGCAAGCAATCGGTCAGATACTCGTGGCTCACGGCGTCCAGGATCAGGCTAGTTCGCAACAATGGTTTCCACACTTACCGCCGGTAAATCGAATACCGGAAACTCGTTCAGTGCAGCTGCTAACCGTAGATAAGCCAGCTGAGGACTATTCAGCCGATGTCGCATTCGACATGGAAGCAGCAGGGATTTTCAATGCGGCGAGCAAAGTCATCGATTTAGCGTTTATACATAGTATCAAGGCGGTGTCTGACAATGGCGAGTCGGGGGTGAAAGTCGTCACAGCCAAAGCGGCAACAGCACATATTGAGAGTGCCATTCCAACGGTGGAAAAAATGATTCAGGCCTTGCCATTTGATCTCCTGCCGGACAAATCAGCCGTGAATGCACTAACTCGATCACTGATTCGGCACATTCATTACACAGCCACTGAACAAAATACGCTCAAGCAGCTGCTGCATCGATACAATGCACTCTACGGAGAGTTACCAGGCCATCAACTACTACAAACACAAGGCAGCGCAAAAGCAATTCGTCGTATGCTGTCATCGGAGATAAGCAATGCCCGCTTCAGTTACTAATCGCCTTAATGTAATCTGACAAAACGCCAGCACTATGGACACAATTTACATAGAAAGGGATATTTTGAAATTGCCTCGCACCAAGGCAATTTTAGATCGGTACCCGATGGCGCGGCAAATAATGATTGATCGTTATTCAGACGTGTTCAACGCTCCGGGGCAAAACTTCCGGGTACAAAAAAGTAATCCAGCACTTATCCTTGCCAATAAACACGGCAATCGAGTGATAGCAACACCACCTGGGTATCATATAGGCGGCCAGAACAACTATTATTTCTCGCACATGCTCAATTGCATATACGATTGCCGATACTGTTATCTGCAAGGCATGTATCGCTCTGCCAACTACGTGCTCTTTGTCAATTACGACGACTTCTTCAAAGATATTCGTGAAAAAACCGACAGTCACCAGTCGCCTAGTTGGTATTTTTCCGGCTATGACTGCGACTCGCTCGCTTTGGAACCGATGACCAATTTCATGGCAGATTGTCTTGATGCCTTCAGCAAGATGCCCAAAGCCAATCTGGAAATTCGAACCAAGAGCACACAAATAAGAACGCTGTTAACTCGTCCGGCAATAGATAACTGCGTGATCGCGTACAGCTTGTCGCCAGAACCCATTGTTTCCCAAGAAGAACACAAAACGCCAAGCCTCGACAAACGCATTGCAGCGCTAAAGACCCTGCAACAAGACGGCTGGAAAATTGGATTAAGGTTCGATCCATTGCTCAAAACAGATAATGCGGAACAACTGTATAACAAATTTTTTGACCAAGTCTTCAGTGCACTTGATCAATCCGCTATTCATTCGGTTAGCCTGGGACCATTTCGACTACCCAAGCCCTTCTTCAAAAAGATGATTCGTCTCTATCCGGAATCAAAGCTGCTCGCCGCCAACATGAACGTGCGTGAAAACATGATCTCCTATGACGAGAAAACCGAAACTGACTTAATAAACTATTGCGAAACGCAACTGCAGGAATACATCACTCCCGAGCAGTATTTTCCCTGCGTAAGCGTGACTTAAGGTGTGTAAGCGTTACTTGAGATGGACCCGCCTTGAGAAGTTTTGTCTTGATAAGGTATACGTTGAGATGAGCGCCTCTTGAGAACAGTGCTGGTTACCGGCCACTCGAAAGGAATAGGACTGGCAATATCGCAAGCCTTGTTGAAAGCAGGCCACTGTGTGATCGGTGTGGCTCGCAGTAGAATCGAAGACAGGGATAATCTTCATCAGTATTCAGTTGATCTATCCGATCTGGACGCGATCGGCACATTCATCAACTCTTCGCGCAGCAGGTTGTCGTCAGACAATCAAATTAATTCAATTGATGCTGTTGTCTGCAATGCCGGTGCTGGCCAGTTCGGAGCGCTGGAAAATTTCTCTGCAACTCAAATACAACAGAGTATTCAACTCAACCTTGTGAGTCCGCTGGTTTTACTTCGGGCTTTGCTGCCAGCGTTAAAAAAACACGATCGCAGCGACATCGTTTTCATTGCATCTGAATCAGCCATACAAGCCGGTCGCTTTGGCAGTATTTACAGTGCTGCAAAATTTGGCCTGCGCGGTGCAGCACAATCCTTGCGGGTCGAGTGTGCCTCTGCCAATTGCCATGTTGGCATCGTGAATCCGGGCATGGTCAAAACTGAGTTCTTCAATACATTATCGTTTGAACCGGGTGAGGCCTGGCAGCATTCACTACACGCGAATGATGTGGCTACTGCCGTGATGACAATCTTGAATTCGCCCGATAATGCCGTGCTCGAAGAGATTAACGTGCGGCCGTTGCAGCATGTAGTAAAGAAAAAGAACCATAAATAGCCGTCGGAAAATTGAGATTGTGCACCTAAACAAGACGCGCACTGATCGAGCATGGCCAGTGGATACATACGTGACTTAAGGTAGTATGCGTGGTACCCCTGGCACTGACATAGCGAACCAAATTATGAGCAATGTATTGCCCTTCAAAAAGAAAAAGCCTGACGGTGGGAATATCATGTGCAAGAACAATCACCATAAATGGACGATTGTTAAAGAACAACAGTTTGACGTGAAGTCCGGCAAACTAATGACAGTGGAGCGTTGCAGCCGTTGTAAGAAGACTCGCAATCGTCTGACTTAAACAAACTGTTTCTACCAATATTATTTAACTTAATTCGACTGGTAAATTGAACTAGTTGCTTTTCTTAGCTCACTTCCGGATATCGATTTTATACTCTACAATGCATCTATGACTTCGAATTTAAGCATCCTATTGAAACTATTCAGCGAGCCGTGAATTGCGTTTTCTCACATCAGCACCATTTCCTGAGCTTGTCACCGATAGACTGTTACTACAGCGCCCTAATCTCAAAGACGCCAACGACTATCATCGAATTCTGTCTTGCCCTGAAATATCACGCTACTCAGACGTTCCACACAATCCAACCAAAAAACACAGTGAACGTTTTGTCAGCTGGATGTCGAAGTTATATGCACGCGGTACCGGTGTTGGCTGGATTGTGAAATTGCGCGATTCAAACAATACCATCGGCGCAGTTCGCATAAACCGCGTCGAGAAGAAAGCCAGCTGCGGCATAATTGGTTATGAAATTCATCCAGATTACTGGAACAAAGGTTATGCATCAGAAGCTCTGAGTTTAGTGGTTGATCATGCACACGGTGTCATGGGTTTGAATCGTTTGGAAGCGTGGACCACCTTGGGCAATAAGGCGTCAGAGAAAGTGCTGCTCAATAATGGGTTTCAAAATGAAGGCACACAACGCTCAAGAGTATGGTTTAGAGACCAGTTCTGGGATATTCGATTGTATGCTCGTTTGGCTGCAGATGATCTTCGCTATCAGGATAAAACAGAAAAGTGACTAACCGACAAACATTAGCCTATACTTTGGCGAAATGACCGTAAAAGATCTCCCCATACTTCAAGATGCTGACATGACCGGGCTGCATCGCGATGCAGATACCGAAGATGGTGCATCAGCTTATGTGAATAATATTGCCAAACAACGTCAGGCTGCCGTTCTTATGCCACTGGTTAAAACGGCCAGTCAATGGCATCTGTTATTTATTCGTCGAGCGACCAACAAACACGATAGACACAGCGGGCAAGTTGCGTTTCCCGGTGGTGCGACCGAAAAAAATGACACTTCTGCCGTTGCCACAGCATTGCGAGAAACTGAAGAGGAGATCGGTGTAACAGCAGATCGCATCAAGGTTATCGCAGAGCTTGGGCACTACTACACAGTCAGCCATTATCGAGTCACACCGGTTATCGGCATAATGCAATGGCCATCTAATTTGAACCTTGAAACATCAGAAGTAGCCAGAGCTTTTCTTATCCCGCTTGCATGGCTAAGAAATGCAGACAACTACACACTTCGGGCACGCAACGAACTGGACAAACAATCTGCAAGGCGCCACCCTATTATCGTTTATAACGATTTTGATGGTGAAACGCTGTGGGGTGCTTCGGCACGAATGACAATGAATTTTTTCAAAGCGCTGGATGACGAACAACTGCTGCTGCCGGCTTAACCCCTGCCAAAGTTAGCCTGGCAAGGCTTCAACCGCCGCCCGTATTCTGGACAGACCCTCTCGCAAAACCGATGCCGGACAAGCAAAGTTGATTCTTACATAATGAGCCTGACCAAACTGCTCCCCACTTGATAAGCCAACGCCATGTTGTTCAAAATAGGCAGCGGTATTTTCCAAACCCAAGTCAGTTGCATCTACCCATGCAAGATAGGTTGCCTGCAAAGGCTCAAGGCGTAGCCCTCGAATGGTGCTCAGCTCAGACTCAATTATTTTGTAGTTATCCCACAGATAACCAAGCAGCGCTTGTCGCCATGGCGCACCAAAGGTGTAGGCAGCCTGCGTTGCCACCATTGCCAATGGTGGTGGTGACGACACAATAGACTGGCATGCATCGACAAATTTTTCGCGCGCTAACGTGTTCGAGATTATTGCGAACGAAGCATTTAAACCTGCCAGGTTCCAGGTTTTACTTGCGCTCATGAGCGTAACAATTCTATCGGCATGCTGTGGACAGGCAACGGCTGTTGGAACATGCTTTGATTTTTTATCAATAACCAGGTCACAGTGAATCTCATCTGAAATTATCATCATGTCGTGCTCAGCACACATATCGCCAACTTGTTGCAACTCTGTTTGCGTGAACACGGTTCCGGTAGGGTTGTGTGGCGTACACATCATGATCATCGACAAGCCATCAGCACAGGCCTTGCGCATGCTAGCCAGATCGTAAGTCCATCGCTCGTTTTGTTTATGCAATGGTACTTTGACTAAAGACTGACGCTTGCCTTCATGGGAGTCGTAGAAGTGATGATAGATTGGCGGGTTCACCATGATTTTGTCATCATCCAGACAAAAAGCACGACAACTCACCGCGAGCCCGGTAACCACACCTGGCAAAAAAACCAGCCAGTCAACATCGATTGTCCAGTTGTACTCCCGCTTTACGTGCTCAACAATTGCTTGCTTGAATGCATCAGTTTGAACCGAGTAGCCATACACCGGGTGCGACAAGCGCTCAATCAGGGCGCTCTGAATGGGTTCCGCTACGGCGAAATCCATATCAGCAACCCACATTGGCAGCACATCCTTGTCCGCATATTTATCCCATTTCAAACTGCCAGTATGCCTACGATCAACTACCTGATCAAAAATCGCTTTGTCAAGGGCTGGCTTATTGGGATTATCGGCACAGTCAGTACTGGATGACGAGAGTGTATCTTTCATGTTGCATTATATTCCGCAGGTGGCTGATACAATAGCAATACGTGGGTGCATACCGCGCCTAACTTTAATTCATTTGTAATAGAGGATGTTGTTATGTCAGTTGCCAAAGTCACCGAAATCATTGCCTCATCAACCAAAAGCTTTGATGATGCTGTCGAAGAAGGTGTAAAAAGAGCAGATAAAACCCTGAAAAACATCAAAAGTGTTTGGGTCAAAGATCAAAAAGCCATTGTTGACGGCGGGAAAATTACAGAATACCGCGTCGTTATGAAAGTCTCTTTTGTGTTAAAAGACTAGCGTGTAAGTTAAGCAAACTGTTCCTGTATTGGCCTTAGCTATATTGGCCTTAGCTGTATTGACCTTAGCTATGTTGACCTTATTTATATTGCGCAGCCAATACCAGGACAGTTTACTCAAGCATATCTTGAACAACATTTGTACATAAGCGCCTACCGACTGTTAACCACACAAAGACGCTCCCACCGTTTTAAATGTACTTGGAAACTTGCCACCGCAACTGCCGTTTCAAATACTAATACCCAAACGACATATCCTGGTATCCATCCGTCAGCTCACACTTTCACCGTGAGTTATAGTTCATTTGCCGAACATAATCCAATCGACTTAAGACAAACAAATAAGCACCATAATATTAGTATTAACCGATCAGTTTGTACTTCACTAAAACCGCATATTTTTAATGTCAATCATTCATCATTACGTTTCGATCTATAAATAATTTTGCTAACGTTTCAGTCTAAGGGTTGTTGCTGTATGACGGAGTGGTATTGCAGTGGATGTATTAACAACACAGGTAAGCTCGTTGAGCGTTATGTCCGTGTTTGGGCTGTTGTCGGGTGTGATAAGTATTTATGCTTTCATACCTTACATCGTTGACACTGCAAATAAACGAACGCACCCTCAAAGAGCATCGTGGCTAATTTGGTCTGTACTCGGCTCCATTGCATTTTTTTCACAGATCTACGAAGGTGCAGGCGCATCACTTTGGTTCGCTGCAGTTCAGGTTTCGGGCACCATTATCGTATTTGTACTATCGATAAGATCCGGGTCGGGGACTTACCTTAAGCCTTCTGACTGTGTCATTCTATTCGCCGCTGTGATCGGGATTATTTTGTGGTACTTCACCGAGAACGCTGCTTATGCGCTTGCCATTACCATTAGCATAAGCCTGATGGGGGGAAGTGTTACGGTTATTAAAGCGTTCAAAGAACCAGAGAGTGAAACTATGTCTACCTGGGTTATCTCGCTGATCGCATCTGTGTGCGCAATAGTTTCAGTGGGAAAAGTAGATTTTATTCTGCTGGCCTACCCTCTGTATCTTTTTGTACTCTATTGCGCAATTGTGTTTGCGATGTTGTTAGGCAAGTTGATAAAACGAGAAATTGCCAACCAGTTACGTTCTGAAATTGTCGATATTCAATTGTAGAAAATAACGATTAACGATCAGACCTTCAATCATTTGATACCCGCATCTGGAAGTGTACCAACACCGTACCGCTACCCATGAATTTTGGGTTCTTTGTGCCATTTTACGTGCCATCTTTTGTGTCGTTTCTCACCAAATGAATTTAAGTGAGGTATTCCCGGTATTTCAGCCCTGGGCCTGGCATGAACGAATTAAGTAAAATATCGCCACATTTCCGGTTACACTCGCAAGTATGCTTAGATTACGGTTTTACATTGCCAGTCGGTTCGTACTGTTATCCACTTGCCTGTTGATAGGGTGCGATGCGGTACAGCTGTGCGGGCGATACGCCTGCGTAGCGTATCAGGACAACTGTGAACGCACGCGCAACTGCACCGAATCGTCGCGCCAATGCGAAGCTGCTGGAAGCATACGCGACCGAGCACCACGCATAATCAATCAACTGCGTGATGCCCAACGCTCCTGCGGCGGCAGTTCAGGCCTGGCACTTATCGGCACCGAAGCCAGCACACTTATTTGGGACGAAACAGTTGCTCGCGTTAGCAATTCCCACGCGACAGATATGGCCAATAACCGGTTTGAGTCGTTTGTCGGAACCAATGGCTTGTCAACATCTGACCGTGTCTCGCTTGCCGGCATTGACTCGCTAACCGTCTTTGAGAGCATTACTTCAGGACCACAAACCGCGGCCGAAGCCATTAACCGTTGGCTCGATATTCAAACCGATTGCCAACAAATAATCGACCTGAACATCACTCGAATCGGCATGGCCTGTGACGTAAACGAGTTCGACAATAACGGACCGTACTGGTCGTTACTGCTTGTGGGTCCAGAGCCTTAATGTTTGTCAGCGTTTAGCCACAGAAGGCTGTAAAAACGATAAACTTAAGGTTAATCGTTGCATAAAATTTCATAGACCTGTGATCACAACCGCTAACCTCACCATTCAGTTCGGTGCCAAACCCCTATTTGAAAATGTCTCCATCAAATTTGGTGAAGGCAATCGGTACGGTCTTATCGGTGCCAATGGCAGTGGTAAGTCGACCTTCATGAAAATTCTTGGTGGTGATCTGGAGCCTACCCACGGCAACGTAGCGTTTGAACCGAATGCGCGTTATGCCACGTTAAAGCAAGATCAATTTGCGTATGAAGAACAAACCGTTCTCGACACCGTCATTATGGGTTTCGATGAATTGTGGAAAATAAAACAAGAGCGCGAGCGCATTTATGCACTACCAGAAATGAGTGAAGATGAAGGCATGCAGGTAGCCGAGCTCGAAGTACAATTTGCCGAACTCGATGGCTACTCGGCTGAAGCCAAGGCGGGCGAACTTCTTCTTGGTGCCGGTATCGAACTCAATTTGCACGCAGGCCTTATGAGCGAGGTAGCACCGGGACTAAAACTTCGTGTGTTGTTGGCGCAAGCCTTATTTGCTGATCCGGATATATTGTTACTCGACGAACCCACCAACAACCTGGATATCAACACCATTCGATGGCTTGAGAATGTACTCAACGAACGTAACAGCACCATGATTATCATTTCGCACGATCGCCATTTTCTCAATAGCGTGTGCACTCACATGGCCGACCTGGATTACGGAGGCATTCAACTGTACCCGGGAAACTATGACGACTTTATGCTCGCTTCCACACAGGCTCGCGAGCGTCTGTATGCAGACAACGCCAAGAAGAAAGCCCAGATTGGTGAATTACAGGCATTTGTTCAACGATTCAAAGCCAACAAGTCCAAAGCGCGTCAGGCCACTTCACGTCAAAAACAGATTGAAAAGCTGCAAATTGAAAAAATCAAACCCTCTAGCAGGCAAAACCCTTATATACGATTCGAGATGGGTAAAAAGTTATT
>CAYTJF010000132.1:6079-15675 GCA_964437945.1 uncultured Granulosicoccaceae bacterium | reverse complement strand
CTGAAGTGGCTCTACGGCTCTGAACCCGAATGTATCAAGTGGATGGACCACTAGGCATGTCAGATCCAACGCAGTTCGATAACCATCGGCTACTCTCGCTTGAAGAGGCGAACGCCGAGATCGACCGCCTTCGTGCAGAACTTGCAGCGCAAAAAAATCACGGTAAAACAAACAATGCAACGCGTGAACCCATTGCCATAGTTGGTATGGGATGTCGCTATCCAGGCGGTGTGCGAACCCCTGATGAATTTTGGGACCTGTTAAGTTCCGGCCGTGACGTTTTGCGAGAGATACCAGCCGAACGCTGGGACGTTGATGCGCACTACGACCCTGAAATGACGGTACCGGGCAAGATGTATGTTCGCCACGGTTACTACCTTGATGACATTGATCAGTTTGATCCGCAATTTTTTGGTTTGTCACCGCGAGAGGCGGAAAGTCTGGATCCGCAACAACGCCTTGTCATGGAAATCAGCTGGGAGACCTTAGAACATGCGGGTATAGCTCCAAGCGGTTTGAGTGGCGGAAAAACAGGTGTTTTTGTTGGTCAATACTGGGACGACTACTCCATGCAACGTATTTATGGAGCGGATAATCGAGAGATTGACCGTTATGCGCAGTTAAGCGGGCTTCGCGGTTTAACTGCGGGTCGAATTTGCCATGTCCTGAACTCGCACGGGCCCGCCATACAGCTCGATACGGCTTGTTCATCTTCGTCTTTGGCGGTACATCTGGCTTGTCAGTCGTTGCGCGCAGGTGAAAGTGATTTGGCACTGGCTGGTGGCGTGAGCCTTATCCTGGCACCAGAACATTTGATTGGTATCTGTCAAATGCAGGCCTTATCTCCAGATGGGCGATGCAAAACCTTCGATGCGAGTGCTGATGGCTTTGGTCAAGGTGAAGGCTGTGGCATGGTTGCACTTAAACGCCTCGGCGATGCGCAGGCTGACGGCGACAACGTTCTTGCCGTTATTCAGGGTACTGCGGTTAATCACGATGGTCATGCACGCACGGTAACAACACCGAGTGGTCCGGCGCAGCGAATGATGTTGCAAGACGCATTGGATGATGCAGGGCTTGCACCGGAGCAGATTGACTACATCGAGACGCACGGCACTGGAACACCGCTTGGTGATCCGATCGAAGTGATGGCCATTACGAGCGTGCTGTGCAAAGAGCGGACAAACCCACTTTTTCTTGGATCAGTAAAAACCAATGTTGGCCACCTTGATTCCGCTGCCGGTGTCGTTGGGTTAATGAAGGTGGTGTTGTCACTGCAATATGACACCATCCCGCCGCATCTTAACTGCTCCGAACCCAACCGACATATCCCATGGAACGATGAACCATTGGAACTTGCACTGGAGAATATTCCATGGACCGGTGAGACACGCTTTGCTGGTATCAGTGCGTTTGGCATGAGCGGCACGAATGTTCATCTGATTGTTGGCCAAGCTCCAAATACGGCATCGACGCTGGATGCGCTCGACAATACCGAGATCACATCAACACGTTCCAACACCGAGTTGCCCGAGCATCTTTTAACCTTGTCTGCGCAAAGTCCTGCTGCATTACCGGAACTCGCGAACCGTTACGCTGCACTTATTAACACTCAGCTCATCAACTCGGACAACGACTCGACCGAACTCGTTTCGACCAAAAAAGACGTGAACCTGCAGCGCTTATGCTTCTCGGCTGCTACCGGTCGTTCTCACTTCACGCATCGCGCGACTTTTTCAGCAAGCAATACAGATGCGTTGGCTCAGTCACTCAGCGAATATGCAGCCGGTCAAACACCGCTTGGCACAGTCACAGGTAGCATTGGTCGCCGCGCCCCTAAACTGGCGTTTCTGTTCACCGGTCAAGGCGCCCAGCACATTGGTATGGGTAAAGAGTTGTATGAAGCCCATGCAACGTTTCGCTTTTGGATGGACCGATGTGCGCAACTTTTCGAAGCCAATACGCGGGAATCTCTGCTCGACATCCTGTGGACGGGTGATGCGCTTCATCAAACGGGATATACACAACCGGCCCTGTTCGCCATTGAATACTCGTTAGCGAAACTCTTTGAAGAATGGGGCGTGGTACCCGATCTATTGCTTGGTCATAGTATTGGTGAATATTCCGCTGCCTGTACTGCCGATGTGTTCTCGTTGGAAGAGGGTATGCGTTTGGTATCGGCTCGCGGTCGATTGATGCAATCACTGCCCACTGGGGGGCAAATGGTAAGTGTCGCCGCTGATGAGCCGACTGTTCGCGAGGCCATTGGCACAACCAGTAGAGATACAAACTGCGTGTCAGTCGCCGCTGTAAACGGACCAAAAAGCATTGTTGTGTCCGGTGATGGCGACGCCGTTGATGCAGTTGTCGGGCGGCTTGGTTTGCAAGACATAAAAACAACGTCATTAAAAGTCTCGCACGCGTTCCATTCGCCAATGATGGACCCGATACTCGAAGACTTTCGGGCTATTGCTGAAACAGTGAATTTCAGTTCACCCAATAAAACAATTATCTCCAACGTTACCGGTGAACCATGGGGTGATGCACAACTTAACGCTGACTATTGGGTAGATCATTTGCGTTCGGCGGTGCGATTTGCAGACGGTATTGAGTACGCTCAATCAAAGAAGATTCAAACTTTTATTGAAATAGGCCCCAGAGCGACGCTATTGGGATTAGGCCGTGGTTGTGTTGCGCCTGATTACGGAACTTGGCTACCTGGCATAAAGCCCGAAGCTGAATGGACCACATTGTTAACTTGCACGTCTGAACTGTATGTTCGTGGTGTCGATATCAACTGGCAACGCTTCTATCGGGGTAATGACACCCAGTGTGACAGCAATCAAAGCAATGGCGCCGGCAACACACAAACAAGGTTACAATTACCGAACTATCCGTGGCGTTATCAACGCTGCTGGACCGACGTATTATCGACCGGAGTAAACAGTTTTCGACTGCATCCTCTCGTCAATCGGCGTATCGAGAACGCCAGTAGCAGCCCTATATTTGAGTCGACGCTAAGCTGCACTAACCCTGCGTACCTGGATGATCACCGCGTTTTCGGTAGTGTTGTGTTTCCAGCGAGTGCATTTTTTGAAATGGCAATGGTCGTCGCCCGCACGATTTTCAAACAAGACGAAGTGGCACTGACCAATGTATCGATTGGACGCGCACTGGTATTAACTGAAGAACCGGTAACTGTGCAGATGGTTGCCACACCAAATGCAGATCGTTTCGAGTTTGAAATTTGTAGTCGATCTTCAGACACCTCATCAAGTGGTGACCCTTCAATTAATGAGATGGGTGAATGGGTAAGCCACACCAAGGGAACGCTTGAACGTCGTTTGCCCAGTCCTGCAGCATCAATAGATATTCAATCAACTCTGGCAAGCTTTAATTCACCTGTCGACTTGGATGAGCTTGACGCACGATTTGAAGCACGCGGTCTTGAATACTTTCCGCGTTTTAGAGCCATTGCAGAAATCCATCGAGCGCACAACGAATCTGGTAACGAATTTAGCAGCGCTTTTGCTCGTATCGAACTACCGGCGCAGGCTCAGCTGCCGGGCGATAGTTATCGACTGCACCCTGTCATTACCGACGCAAGCTTCAGAATTGCAGAAGCCATGTTTCCTGACGAAGATCGTGAGCAAATTCATCTGCCGTTCGGCATATCAGGGTTCAGCTGTGAACACGCCGCCTCCGGCACAGTCTGGGTTAAAGCAACTGGACGACAGCAGGACAAAACGCGTGTCGTTAATTTAGAACTGTTCAATGAAGATGGGGTGCGCCTTGCCTCCGTTGAAGATCTAACACTACGATCGGTTCCAGTATTTAGCTTGCAACGAGCAATGACTAAACCGCTTGCATCTAAAGATGTTTTGGCAGAGTGGCTGTACGAGTTCGTATGGGAAGAGGATGAAAAAGAGCTAAAGGATACCGCTGCACCAGCAGCGCAATGGTTGGTGTTAAATGATACTGGCGGCGTTGGAACCGAACTTGTACGCCGAATGGAGCAGCGAGGGCATACCGTACACGTTGCTACAAGTTCCACTGCTGTCGATGCACTGATCAGATCGAACGATGTGCAGTCATTGTCCGGCATTGTGCATATGTGGTGTATGGATGCTTGTGAAGCAACGCCTGACGCCACTTTAATTAATTGCTTAAATGTCGTTCAGTCACTTTCGCGCGCCGGCGTAACTGCGCAGCACTGGTTTATAACGCAAGGCGCGCAGGCAGTTGCAGTTGACGACCAGGTATCACCCTGGCAAACCCGCTTTTGGGGATTTGGACGAACGCTGCAAGTTGAACACCCTGGGCAACTCGGTGCCTGTATCGATCTGGGCAATAGTGTGGACAGTTGTAAGAATCATCTCGATCTTCTTATTGCCGAATTTGGAAGATCAGCCGGTGAGACTGAGATAGCGTTTCGAAGTGGCACCAGAAACGTCGCACGGCTTGTGAAATCTGCACCCGTTAATGATTCAGTAGCACCACTTGAACTGGACGCGCACAGCTCATACCTGGTTACTGGTGGCGTAGGAGCGCTTGGTTTGCAGGTAGCGCAGTTCCTGGCAACCTCTGGTGCTCGACACCTGTTACTTACCGGGCGCAGTGGTGTTTCAACTGACGATCAACGTACCGCATTGCATGGCTTGGAAGAGGCCGGTGTCAAAGTTGATGTGGTGGCGGCTGATATTGGCAACGCTGATGACGTTGCTCGAGTGCTCGCAATGGCACCTCGACTTCGCGGCATTGTGCATGCGGCAGGCGTTCTGGATGACGGCATGCTAATGCAGCAAGACGCGAATCGTTTTAGCAAGGTTGCCAGCCCGAAGGTCGATGGCGCATGGCATCTGCATAAACAAACGCAAACACTCAAACAATCACTCGATTTTTTGGTATTTTTCTCATCTGTTGCTTCAGTCATTGGTTCACCCGGGCAATCAAACTACGCTAGCGCAAATGCATTTATGGATGGCCTTGCTCACTACCGTCGGCAGCAAGACCTCCCTGCCATCTCGATTAACTGGGGCCCATGGGCAGATGTGGGAATGGCAGCATCGGAGGTTGTCTTGCGGCGTCTTATGCATGACGGCTGGCAGCCTATGACCACAAGTCAGGGTTGCGAATTCATAACCCACCTGTTGACCGCACGCGACTTGGCCCAGGCTGCCGTCTTACCTGTTGAATTTAAAACCTTCATACAACGGATTCCCGGCGCTACTGACTGGAGCACACTTAAACACCTGATTCCGGCAGACGGGGCGAACCCGTTGAGCGCAAATGCTGCGCAAGCGGCAGCGCAGCGCGTTAAAGTGGCTCATTCGCCTGAGCGCGTTGATCTGATCACTTCTTATTTGCTCGAACGCATTGCACAAACCCTGCGCGTACCTGCTGCCGATCTGGATGAGTTTGCAGCCCTTAGTGCACTTGGGATCGACTCGCTAACCGCTGTAGAACTTCGCAGCTGGGTGCAACGGGATATTGAAGTTGAACTTGGCGTTGAGCAAATGTTTACTACACCTAGCATTCGTGAACTCGCCGTTGCTATCGATCAATTGTTGGGTGGGGCAAACACCACAGATGCGGATTCCAATCAACCCAAACGCGACGATGGACTATGGATTGTTCGACCGCAACCTCGTCCCGACGCGCGTATACGCCTTGTCTGCTTTCCTTATGCAGGTGGAGGTGCGTCAGCTTTTAAAGACTGGGCCGAGTTAATGCCCGCAGAAATTGAGTTGTGTATCGTGCAAATGCCTGGTCGTGAAGATCGGTTGCGTGAACCACTGCTTACCGATATGACCGAGCTTGTCGACAGGCTTACCAACGAATTGCTTACCCTTGGCGATCGACCGTTTGCCTTTCTTGGACATAGCATGGGCGCGATGGTGTGCTTTGAGGTTGCCTGTCGATTGCGTGTGCTGGGTGCGGCGTTACCAACGCACCTTTTTCTTTCGGCTCGTGCTGCACCACAGCTTCAGGACAACAGCGAAGCGTTGCGATTTCTTGATAGCGATCAGTTCATTGAACAACTACATGGATTGTATGGAGCGGTACCGGAAGCGATTCGTCAAAGTACTGAATTACAGAACGTGTTTTTGCCGATTCTAAGAGCTGATGTGACTTTGCTGGAAACGCATGATTATGTTGTGTCTGAGCCACTGGATTGTCCTGTGACGGTGTTTGGCGGAGACAGTGATCCTGCGATCTCAGCTGCTATGCTTGCCGGTTGGCGGCAGCAAACAAGTGCAGCATTTACTCAGCAAGAATTTTCGGGAGGGCATTTTTTCATTCACGAGCACAGGACGGCGGTAGTATCTGCGATTGTAGAGTGCTTGTTGTAGAGGTGCTTGTTGTAGAGTTGGACTCCTTAAAACCCTGTATTCCGGCAGATCACTCCATTAGAAACCCTGTATTTCGCTACCTGGCCTTCGGGTCCGGATTTTCACCATTCATATGAGCGATAAACGCATCAACTACCGCTATGTCACGCTCATCAATTGGACGCGAACCGAAAGCGTGTACGTTGATTTGCGAAAGGCCTATTGCTGCACCGTCGCAGCATCGTTCAATTCATCTGATAATTGCTTATCCAGCGCAGCCTTGGGTACCGAAAAGCCTGCCAGCAGTTGATACGCAACGGGAGTTAAGAACAAGGTAAACACCGCAGCAATACCCAGACCGCCTACGATAACCCAACCTAGTGCGATGCGCGCTTCAGCACCTGCACCCGATGCCAATACCAATGGCAAACCACCGAGCACCGTTGAAAATAAGGTCATGGTTACCGGTCGAAGGCGAATGGTTGCAGCTTCGAGTGCGGCTTCGCGCACTGTCATACCCTGATCGCGTAGCTGATTGGCAAATTCCACTATTAATATACCGTTTTTGGCCATGATACCGACCAGTAACACCAGGCCAATCTGGCTATACACGTTAAGCGTGGTACCGGTGAGATACAACGCAAACACCGCACTGGCTAATCCGAAAGGTACTGTAAACATAATGATCAATCCACTGACAAAACTTTCGAACTGTGCGGCCAGCACGAGAAACACGACAACGATGGCAAAGCCGAATGTCAGTGCCAGCCCGCTTGAGGTTTCGTTAAGCGTTGCGGCCTCGGCCAGTGGAATTAGACGCATATCACTGTCGATAATGGGTTCTGCGATCTGTTCAAATTCTTGAATTGCCTGACGCAGTGGCAGTTCGGGCGTCAGACCGGCACTAATGGTGACTGCTCGTGATCGTTCCTCGCGGGGCAGGGATGGTGCAATCGCAAACTCTTTGAGAGTAGCAATTGTCGACATCGGCACAATGCGCCCGTCAGAGGTTTTTAGAAAAAGATTGGCAAGGTCGGTCGGGTCATTGACCGGTTGAGTACTGGAAAGTAATTTAACGGCAACTGCGCGGTCGTCAATAAAGACATCACCGATCTTACGACCGTCGAGTACGGATTGCATTGCGGTGGCAAGACCGTCTATTTCAATGCCAAGATCAGCGGCGCGCTCGCGATCGATACTGATAGAGAGCTGCGCATGGCTGGTTTCATAACCGGTACTAACGCGTCCGAAGCGCTCATCTTGTTCCATTACCTGGACAATTTCATCAGCCTTTGCCGCAAGCTCTGCATAGTCGCTGCCAGCCAGGGCAATTTTAAGTCCATTACCCGCGCCTCGTATACCGAGACTGTTAGGTTGAATGGCAAAAGCACGAACACCCGGAATACCTCTCAGGCCGCGATTGATATCGCCAACAATTTCCTGTTGTGAACGTACGCGTTCATCCCACGGTGCAAGTGTTACCACCATAAAACCGCGATTGCTGCTGCCACGCCCCGCTATAGAAAATACGTTTTGCGCTTCACCGCTGGCAACCAACGGTTGCACCAAGTCTTCTATTTTTCGAATCTGTGCCGCTGTGTAGTCAAGACTGACGCCCTGTGGGGCTGATATTCTTAACAGAGCAACAGATCGGTCTTCACGCGGTACCAATTCTTCGGGCACTTTTTCGAATGCAACCCATGCAAGTGCTGCAATAGCCAGGCACAAAATGACAACAATCTGCGGAATCGCAAGACAGCCCTTAAGAATCGTCCGATAGGCGTTGGCGGCCAGTTGGCCAAGGCGTCGCATTACATTACCTATGGCAGATCTATTGGTTATCTGTTTTTTGGCGAGTAGTCGCGAGGCGAGCATCGGACACAGTGTTAGTGCTACCAGAGATGAAATGCTGACTGCTATTGCCAGTACAAAGCCGAATTCACGAAACAACGCGCCGGCCTTGCCCGGCAGAAATGACAGTGGAATGAATACCGCTGCAAGCACCACCGTGGTGGTAATGACAGCAAAAAACACCTGCCTTGTACCAATAACGGCAGCAGCTCTGGGAGAGGCACCTTCGGAGCGACGATTTACAATGTTCTCAAGCACGACAATGGCGTCATCCACTACCATGCCGGTTGCCAGCAACAAGGCCAGCAGGGTAAGAATATTAATCGAGAAACCGGCAAGCCAGATACCTGCAACCGTGCCAATTAACGCAACCGGCATTGTGATCGCCGGGATTAAAGTGGCGCGCCAATTTAAAAGAAAGATAAAAATGATCGCGATAACAATACTGATAGCGATGGTCATGGAGAACAGTACTTCACGTATAGAGCCGTTGATAAATATGGCGTCGTCACTGGTAACGCGGATGTCCATACCGTCTGGCAAGTCTTTGTTAACGCGCATCGCCACGGCTGCAACATCGCGGGAAATTTCCAGCGTGTTGGAACCTGCCTGACGGATAATTGCCATGCCAATACCAGTGCGACCATTGGCGCGCAGCGAACTGGAGCCGGTGTCGGCACCCAGAGATACTTTCGCTACATCGCTGATACGGGTGCGATCGTTGATTTGCAGTGACTCAAATTCGGCTGCCGACCTAACGGTAGCACTGGCTCGAACAGTTAAACTTTGCGTGTCACTCGACAGAGACCCTGCTGGTGAATCGAAAGCCGCATCAGATAATGTGCGTGATAGATCAGCAATACTTAAGCCTCGACTGGCGAGTAAGGTCTGGTCTACATCGATACGAAACACTTGTTCGCGATCACCGTAAACCCGAATATCCGCGACACCGTTAATCGCGGTGAAGTTGTCGAGAATCTGATCTTCCACGATGATCGTCATTTCTTCTGACGTTAACCTGTCCGAGGTTATAGCTAACCGCATAACCGCCTGTGCGTCGCTATCGGCTTTAACGATTCGTGGATCGTCAACATCATCAGGCAACTCTCTGGATACGCGTGCAATGGCATCACGCATGTCGGATGCGGCAACATCGAGATTAACGTGTTCTTTAAAGTCCACCGTGACCCGGCTTCTACCGAACGATGAAGACGAAGATATTGAATTTACACCCGGTACACGCCCAGCAGCAGATTCTATAACGGCAGTTACCTCTCGGTCGATTGTCTCTGGGGCTGCGCCTGAATAGTTGGTAGAGACAGAAATAACCGGACTGTCCACCGCCGGCAGTTCTCTGATTTCAACTCCAAATAAAGCCGCCACGCCAGCGACTACAATCAACAGGCTTAACAC
>CAYTJF010000132.1:0-5979 GCA_964437945.1 uncultured Granulosicoccaceae bacterium | reverse complement strand
GCACCGGGGCGTAATGCCAACAAACCTTCAGTTACCACCTGTGCACCGGCGGCAATCTCACCTGCAACCAACACGGACTCCGGGTTGCGTTGAATGATTTGCACGGCAATGCGTTTTACTTTGGAATCTTCCACAGCCCAGACATATGAGCCTTTAGAATCCCATTGAATCGCTAACGGATTAACAGCCGGATACGATTGCCCGGTAAAACTTAAGTCGATGTTAAAAGCCATACCCGGTCGCAGACTGTCATCTTCGTTGTTTAATGCAGCTTGTACCGGCAAGGTTCGACTATCAGTTTCCACTCTGCTACCAATTCCTGTGATTGTACCGTTGTGCACACGCGCCGGATTGGCCTGGGAAGTGGCCTGAATACTTTGATCTTTCGCTACCTGATTAGAGAACCGCTCCGGTACCCAGAACTCCAGAACCACAGTAGAGCGGTCATCAATTGTTGCTATTTCTGTTTGTGGAGTGACATAGTTACCTTCATTAACTGCAATTAAACCGACAACACCTGCAATAGGAGCTGTTATATTTCTGCGCTTAAGCGTTAACGCGGTATCTCGCATCGAGAGTCTGGCATCAATTAATTCGTTGCGAGCTTCAACTAATTCTGATTCGCTGATCGTGTTGGAGTTAAATAGTTTCGCAACTCTTGTTTCATCAACCGCCGCTTTATCTGCGTATTGCACGGCGCGGTCGTGTGCGATTTGTTGTTCTGCATTATCGAGTCGGGCCAGTACCGCACCTTTTTCAACGTATTGCCCGGAGGTTACCAACAAATCGTCAAGCAAGCCGCTACTCAGAGGTACGACACTGACCGAAGCTTTAGCTTTGCCACTACCAACCGCTTTCAGGCGATCATTAATTACCGCTTCAACTACTGGTTGTACGACGACCAAAGCCGGTGGTCTGCCACCACCGCGTGAGCCACCGCGGCCTCTCTGTCCATCGCCTTCTTTTGTCTGTTGCGATGATTGAGGTGCGCTACTTCCGATTTCGCCAGCATCTGTCATTGTTAGCGCGGGACCATACTGCTGCCAGACCAGTACACCGGCAAGGCCTAATGCTGCGCAACTAGCCACTATGCCGATGGGTTTCCAGTAGTTCATGGTGTATGCTTTCCCTACGCTGTCGGTTACAAATATTGCCTTTTATCAGTATCACAGATACCACAGTATTTGCTCAACATCGGCGCTGTTAACACTGGGTTATATACTATTTTCTTGCACAATGTCACGTATATTTTAGGCCTTATGACTAAGGCCCGTGGCGGTAGTTCAACAACATCTGGCGGTTTGTTGGATTGGCCCGAATACTTGAACACAATGATCAGAGGTTCGACAGGTACTACTGCATTCTATAAAGACGCATTGCAAAAGTACGTAAATCCAGCTTTGACATCGCGCATGCAGTTATTTCATTCTAGATTTTCAAACGCTGAGATTGCGTTTTTCGCTGTGTTCTAATTGGCGTTCTCGATACGCTACATACGTTGCGCCAGTAAAAATCACCGTCGCCCCAATCCACGTATAAACATCGACATATTCAGCAAAGAACACGAATCCAAGTATTGCACCCCAGATAATTTTTGCGAAATCAAAAGGCAGCACAATGGTTGTATCTGCGTAGGCGAAAGCTTTAGCAACCAATAGTTGACCCAGGGTGCCCGCAGCACCTGCGAATACCAGCCAAAACCAGTGCATACCCGTGGGCCAGCTCCAGAACCATAAAGCAGGTAAAAATGAAAACAGGGTCAGAAACAAAGTCACGAACGCCGTTATAGTCAGAGGCGAGTCAGTATTAGACAGTCGCTTAATGATAATCATGGTCGATGCCCAGATTGCCGCCGAAGCCAGCACCAGTAACGAACCAAGATCAACAGCCTGTACACCAGGTCGTAAAATCACCAGCACACCAACAAAACCGACTATGACTGCTGCCCAGCGCCTGAAGCGCACTTGTTCGCCAAGGAAAAATACTGCCAGTACTGTCGTGAATAGCGGTGCGGTAAAACTTAGCGCCTGAACAGTTGCCAGTGGAGTAATAGACAAGGCATAAAAAAACAGCAACATGGCAATCAGATTGATAGCGGCGCGCAGCAGATGCCAGTTGAAATATCGTGTGTGCAGCAGCGCACCTCCTTTTCTAACAATGAACGGCGCCAGAAAAATCAAACCGATAAAGTTTCTGAAGAAAGCTATTTCAAATGGATGAATGTCTGCACTCAAATGACGCACACAAGCATGCATGCTGGCAAATAAAACCGTTGATCCCAGCATCGCTGCACAGCCGAGTAGAACGCTTTTGGGGTGAACTGGCAGGTTGGTCATTGGAATCCATCAATAAAGTATGATAAACGAGTGATGTGCGAACACATTACTATGGCGCTGAATGATCTTTTTCTTGCTATTCTCGTATTTTTAAAGAAAGGCTTCGGCCATTTGTAGCTGAACGTTCAAAGATAGTATTAATTTAAACGGTTAATAGAGCATGATTGTACGTAAGTATAGATCCTCCGACAAAATCTCCCTGATTGATTTATGGATGCAAGTATTCCCAGATGATCCGCCTCACAACAAACCATCGGTTATGATCGATGCAAAACTGGCGGTAGATGATCTGATATTTGTCGCGGAGCAGGAAGATAAACTAGTCGGTGCATGTATTGCTGGCTATGATGGACATCGCGGATGGTTGTATGCAGTTGCTACTATCAAGGAAAAACGACGTAGTGGCACTGGCACTGCGCTAGTTAAATATGCAATGCAATCTCTCAAGGATATTGGTTGCGTCAAAGTAAATATACAAATTCGTGCAACAAATAGAGATGTTGCGGCGTTTTATGAGTCGTTGGGTTTTTTAACAGAGGAACGCTTGAGTATGGGCACTCTAATATAGTTACTCTATATCAAACGTGTTACACATTGTCATTGAATGCCCGTTAACCGAATATTGAAATGGTTACCGAATAAACCGCTAAATCCTATTTGCGATTCGTTTGAATTGAACTTGGACACCTTATGGTCCTCAAAAGATTTTAAATTAACCTTTCCCAAGCTTAGCACACGAACTTGTATGAGATTTTCATCTAATTCTCAGTTTTTAATCGACTTTATCTTATTGTCGTCCGACAGATTCCTCAAACCAGATGAACAGCAAGCCGTTAGCGATTCAGCTTGTTTTTCAAGACAGCTTAAATCTGATCTATCTGCACCACAGTAATTGGCGATATCTGCGAGAGATGATTTAACCTAATGTTGTACGGAAGTTAGAACCATAAGTCGTAATTAAAACATTGACGATCTGAACATACAACATAAGCAGAAATCGGTAAGATTACCGCTTTATTCAGGTAATTGTTTCTGGTTCAGGGTTTGCTGATTCATCATTGTTTGTCACTGTAGATCTACATGTGCAAGTTTCAGGAATCTTAAATGAAAAATATTTGATATTTCTCCCTAATCAATACAATCGTCTTGCTGCTGTGTTGCTTGTTTCGCTATGGGCTGTGTCTGCCTGCTCAGGGTCGAATGATTCTGTTTCGGGCGATGCACAAACGTCAGCAGTTTCAACCAATTCGTCAGAAACCGACGTTATGAGCGATGAGGCTACTACTGATGTGACTACAGGTACAGGTACAGGTACAGGTAGCGATACAGAAACAGAAACGGATACAGAAACAGAAACAGAAACAGAAACGGATACAGACACAGACGCAGACACAGACACAGACGCAGACACCGATACTGTTCCAGAACCACTAAGTGAACAACCTATTGCTCAACCTGCCATAGCCGGTACAGAATTGCCCAGGAGTGCGGTGGGTCAATTGAATTTTACGCTCGATGGTCAGGATATTTTCGCCAGTCGCTTTGACAGCAATACCTTGCCCGATATCGACGGTGATGGCATTCCTGAATTGTACGATCTGGTACGCGAACCAGGAGAACCGTGTCCATCTACGCTCGTATAAACACTGGGCGCGGAGTATGCTGAAGCAGAACGTCAGTTCTCTCTTGAAGAGGAAACAGCCGAAGGGCGTCAGGTCGACGCTATTCAATACACATTGAGTGCTGAGGTATACGGGCCAGAACAGGCTGAATTGTTTTGGGATGACACCAAGCGATTTGTTCTTATATAAATAGTGCGTCACACCTTGGATAACTTCGGTTAAACTTTTTTCTGTCCTTAATTTCAACTTCTTTAGTAGAAACAATGGTGGCGTCTGATACTGGTAAAAACAGCTCGAAAATATCCCAGTCTTGAGCGTGGATAGCTTCCATTAGTTGTGAATTTCTTAGTAGTTTGGATCGGCAATCCAGCGTTCATAAACAAGTTGAACGCTTGGACGTTGCATGACTTTGTCCGCTATTCGCTTTACGTTAGGAAATTCATCAATATCAGGGTGGCCCCTGGAAGGGCGCAACCATGTTGTCAGCATAAATAGGTAAATATCGACCAGGCTGAATCGATCTCCCAGTACCCATTGGCATTGGTTAATTTGATCTTCAATTATTTTCCAGGTTTCACGTAGTCTTCTATTACCACGTTGTTGCGCGCTTGGTTCTGTATCAGGTGTATCAGCAAATCGATGTGGGTAGTACGAGAGCTGATAAGCGTTTTGAACAGAATTAGAAAAATAGACAAGCGTTTGCAAGTATTGCGCACGTTCCGGATCGTCCACTCTGGGTGATAGATTTGCATCCACGTGCCGGTCGCCCAGATACATGGTAATGGCGGCAGCTTCGTACATTGCGCCGTCATCCCAAACCAGGACGGGCACCCATCCATTAGGATTGATCGCCAGTTGCTCGGCGGGCCTGGGTGCACCCGTCTCAACTGATGTTTCGATTAGCTCATACGGTACGCCAAGTTCCTCGAGCATCACTCTTGTACCCATCGACGCACTTTTCAATGTGTAGAAAAGTCTGTACATGTGTTTAGTTCTCGTTGTAAACGTTGTACGCATATTGCCATAATACTGGTAGATAACCGTGGAAATTTGCCAAGGTTTCAGGATAATTCAGCAACGCCAACGGTTTTTGATATGAAGCAAATCTACAATTGGGACGCCAATTTTACACTACGTAATTACACTGCTACGTTTCTGAATTTGCTATTGGGTGTACGAAATTACTTTGAGCGAGTGACGCTCGTTTTTGCACCACATGTTTTGTGCCTCGTGTCAGGATGTGGGGCTGGTGGCACTACAACTGAATCAACTATTAAACCAGTGAATGTGGATCTTCTGTTTAGAATTGATCTCGACGGCCAAGCTCGAAACTAGAGTCAAAGTCGACCGTGTAGCAACGGCTTGAATGACGCATAAAAGTGTCAGGTTATATTACCGCAAGCATGTGACCAATCCGAAATTCTTCTCGAATAATCTAGCGTTTTTCGCACTTGTTTTGATCCGCTACAGAAGGACGACCAATTCATAAAAACTTATATTTAGTAATAGTAATTTGCAGTGGAATTAGCACCTTGAGATCTTTCCAACGCTACAAACAGAGGTATAAATACCAATTACCAAAATGATAATGACTTTTGGCTTAACAAAAAGTTGGTGACATCCGAAAACTCAAACCAGTCCGCAGAATTATTTTCGAAAGATTCCGCTTCTCATTACTTTCCGATCTATTCATGAACGGCTATTCGCTGAAGGTGTCTGCGATGTCCATAATAGTCATTTATGGCGTAGTGCTGGCAAGCGCGATTGTCCCAATGAGTGTTCACTTCCTTTACTATGTAGACCAAGCGATCTTGCGTCGCTCGAATACTTAAGAATTCGCTAAGTCCGTTGTAAATCAAGACGCTGCTTTCGCAGACAGATAAAATCAAGCAGCAATGAAGCTGCAGCAAGTGCCGTAACTTCTGCATGATCATAAGGTGGCGATACTTCCACCAGATCCATACCCACGATATCAATGTCTTGCAAACCGCGAATAATTGATTGTGCCTGCCATGTACTCA
>CAYTJF010000131.1:0-15688 GCA_964437945.1 uncultured Granulosicoccaceae bacterium | reverse complement strand
AAATAGGCATACCAGAGCCTTTTTTAAATCGGTAAGTACGCGCCACTTCAAACACGCGGCTGGTTTTTGGTGTTTGGTTTTTAATAAGGCAAATTTTAGCTGTCGTGCCGCCCATGTCGAAAGACAACACTTTTTCCAGCCCATAGCGCGCTGCAATATGGGCTGCAAATACAGCCCCACCAGCAGGCCCTGACTCAACAAGCCGTACTGGAAATTCCGCTGCACTATCAATTGAAATAATGCCACCACCAGAGTGCATTAGAAAAATATTACAATCGACACCTTCTTTGTTTAGTCGACCTTCCAGGCGGTTCAGATAAGACTTCATCAGTGGTTTTATATAAGCATTCGCAACCACTGTGTTGAATCGTTCGTACTCCCGCATCTGTGGTGATACTTCAGATGACACTGATACCAAAACGTTGGGCAATCGTTTTGCCAGCACATCACGCACCATCTTTTCATGTTTATCGTTGGCGTAAGAATGGATAAGGCCGATGGCGACGCTTTCGTAACCTGCATTGCGAATTTGATCTACCAGCAACTCCACCTCGGCAAGGTCGGGTTCGATCAGCACATTGCCCGATGCGTCGACGCGTTCTTTGACCGTGTAGCGCATGTTGCGCGGCAGCAGCGGTGCCGGCAGATTGAGATTGAGATCGTATTGTTCAAAGCGGGATTCGGTACGCATTTCAATTACGTCGCGAAATCCTTGTGTTGTGATTAATGCGGTTTTAGCACCGTTACGTTCAATCAGTGCGTTGGTGGCAAGGGTTGTGCCGTGGATGATTTGCGTAATATCGCAGGCTTTAATATCAGCCTTTTCGCACACTTGATGTAAACCGTCGAGGATGGCGTCTTCAGGTGCAATGTGAGTCGTCAGCACTTTGGTTGAGTACTGTCGGGAGCCGGTTTCAAGCACAACATCAGTAAAAGTGCCGCCGATGTCGACTCCTAGGCGGGCAGGTGACTGGGTCATAAAAGAGTTCTCGTGTAGATAGGTGCCGCTATTGGCCCCGCTTTCACAGTTTACGCATCAGCGGTCTGTTCCAATGTTGTGAACAGACTAGCAAAAATCAATCATCTTGAATAATTATTTTATTTGATCAATTTGATAAAATTATTTAATGATAATGAGATATCTTTCAGGTGCTGTCAGGGCAGGGCAACCCTTTGAGCTATGAGAGAGAACGAGAGATATTCGAGATATTCGAGAGATGCTAGAAATGCGAGAGAGATATTAGCGAGCAGTGAACATAAACTTCAAACAAATCGAGGCTTTTGTTTTGGTAGCTGATCTTGGCAGCTTCCGGCTCGCTGCGGAGCGTATGAATACAACACAACCGAATATCTCCACCCGAATTTCTAATTTAGAGGGGATGATTGGCCATAAGTTAATGGAGCGCGATGCAGGTTCGGTGAGGCTCACCGTCAAAGGTCGGGAGTTGCTGGAAAAGGCGAGACAGATCATTCGTTCAGCTGAACAATTTGTCGATGCTACAGGCCTTACACATTTGACAGAAAGTACCATCAAACTCGGCGTCACAGAAATGATTGTACATACCTGGCTGCCGGACTGGTTTCGCTCAGTTAATGAGAACTACCCCAACCTTAAAGTTGAATTAACCGTTGATATGTCGGTAAATTTGAAGCCGGCGTTACATTCGCGCTCTATCGATATGGCGTTCCAGAACGGTCCTTTCCTGCGGCAAATGAGCGGGCACGAAAAGCTGGGGAGATTTCCTTACATGTGGGTTGGAGCGCCGGGATTAAAAATTACTCGAACCAGAAAACCCGGCATAGACGCCATGCTTGCCCAGACAATACTCTCACATGGCAGACAATCTGATCAGTACCAGCAGATTGAAACCTACTTTAGCAAACACAGTAATAAAGCACCTAATATCGTTGTGTCGAGCAATATGGCTCCATGTGTTCATATGGCGGTGCAAGGCATGGGAATTAGTGCTTTGCCAGTAGCCATAGCCAGGCCGTACATTGCCGATGGGAGTTTGAAAGCGGTTAAGTTTCCATGGGTTCCCAAACCACTTGAGTTTTTTGCCCGTTACGATGCGCAAACGGTATCATCCGTGGTCACCGATCTGGCACGGATTGCCAGAGATATTTCAAGGCATCACGCAAATTAAAGAGAGTGACTGCTGAAGCAGAGAGGTATTATTTAGGTTGAAAAACTCCTGTGAGTTTTTTTGTTTCGAAAATTGTGATCTGAGGATACTTGCTTTAATTGCGTGCCCGTGTTGGATGTGTGGCAAGTGGCCCCCGGCGGGCAACTAATACTTGCAGCCAAAGCTGCATGGCGTCGGCATATTGATTCTGTAGTGGGCTGGCGAGTCGCCGAGCTAAATTACCTTGGCGTTGACATTAAAGACAACCAGCTTGTAGCGATGGAAGACGTGTTGTTACATAAACCGGATGTGGTGATTGTTGCAACGGATGGCATTCCCAACCTTGGAGATTTGATGCCTATCGGTTGTATGTTAGTTTGTAGCTTGAGGCTAGATCCCGGCAGGCATGAGCCACGATTCACGACAGGGTCAATCTGAATTATGGACACAGACGTTTTTTATGAATCCGCGCTCACCATGGCAGCGTTAATTGCGAACGGCAAAATCTCTGCAGTAGAATTGCTGGAAGCCCATTTCCGACGCGTCGATGCACTAAACCCCGAAATTAATGCGGTAATCTGGCAAGATCGAGAGCAGGCTTTAAAACAGGCCAGGGACTGCGACAACGAACGAGCCAAAGGCCAAAGTCGTGGACCATTGCATGGCGTACCGGTAACTGTCAAAGAAAGCTATGATCTTGCCGGTAGCCCAACCACCTGGGGCTATGTCCCCTGGAAAGACAATATTCGCTCAATTGACTCTGACGCGGTGCAACGCTACCGGGTCGCGGGTGCCATTGTTTACGGCAAAACCAATGTGCCGTTGCAGTTGGTTGAATGGCAAAGTTTTAACGAAATATACGGCTCTACCTCCAACCCCTGGGACCAAACGCGCACACCGGGCGGGTCGTCTGGTGGTGCAGCGGCTGCGTTAGCCACCGGTATGTCGGCGTTAGAGGTAGGAAGCGATATCGGATCGTCAATTCGAAATCCAGCCCACTACTGCGGTGTATTTGGGTTAAAACCCACCTGGAATGTTGTTTCCATGCAGGGACAACTGCCGGACGGATGGTTCGGTGATATTGATATTGGTGCTGGCGGACCAATGGCACGCAGTGCTACTGATCTGGAGATGGCGTTTCGAGTGCTTTCCGGGCCGTCACGGTTTGAAGCGTCCTGCTGGCAATTGGCGCTTCCAGAAGACGATCGAACGAGTTTGAATGAATTTCGAATTGCAATCATGGCAGGTGATGACGCATCTGCGGTAGACGCTGACTATCTTGCTGCAATAGAGAAATTCAGCGACAAGCTCGAGCAAGCCGGTGCAACCGTCTATCGTGATCGCCTGCCAAAAATAGATAGCGAATTGCACTTCACCACCTACCTTAAATTGTTGGGTGCGGCGCTGTCTTTTGGTGCATCCGATGATGAGATAGCCAGGTTACAGGATGACGTGTCGAACAAAGCGCCTGAAGTAAGGCGTGTAGCAGGCAATCGATACGCTGGTATGGCGATGAGCCATAAAGAGTGGCTTACTATCGATAATCAACGACGCATCAGCAGAATGGCCTTTGATGATTTTTTTGAAAATATTGACATCATCATCGCACCGGTATGTGCATCTGCAGCGTTCAAAAAAGACGAAATCGGGCCAAGGTACGAACGCTATATCGAAGTGAATCACGCTCCGCAGCTCGAAGTGCTGCAATTGTTCTGGTCCGGCTATTCCGGTGTAGTGGGGCTTCCCAGCGTAGTGGGTCCAATGGACTTGATAGGGCATTTACCAGTGGGTTATCAAGCTATTGGTGGTCACGGAAAAGACTACACTACACTTGCGTTCGCTAAGTGCGTAGAGCGTGAAATTGCTGGTTTTACTGCACCGATCATTTAGCTGCCAGCGATCAACAAACCGAATTCGGTGCATTGGCGGCAAGTCGTTAAAAAATATGTTGAAACCAGCGATGGTGATCTTGATTTCTCGGCTATTTATCGAAGCATTCGCAAATGATTGACAACGACACAGACGCACTGCTCGAAAGACGACAACGGCTGCTTGGCCCGATGTCCACGTTCTACGATGAGCCGCTGCATCTTGTGCGCGGAGAAGGTGTGCGTGTTTGGGATGCCAATGGTCGAGAGTATCTTGATTGCTATAACAACGTACCGCACGTAGGCCACTGTCATCCTAAAGTGGTCGAGGCAATTTGTTCTCAGGCTGCAACCCTGAATACCCATACTCGCTATGTGCATGAGACTATCTTGGATTACGTTGAGCGTTTAACCGCGACGTTTGATAAATCATTGTCCAGCGCGATCATGACTTGCACGGGCTCCGAGGCAAACGATATCGCACTACGTATAGCGCAAAGCGTAACAGGCAAGTCAGGCGTGATTGCAACTGACCATACCTACCATGGCAATACCATGGCAGTTGCACAACTGTCCTGTACTAATCCACCACCTGGTGGTCATTGGTCCAACATCCGTCATGTGCCGGCCCCCGATAGTTATCGTGGCGCTTGCACGTCTTCTTCTGGTGAGTTGGATGCAACGTCGTTCACCGACTCGGTCGAACAAGCTATTGTAAGCCTTGATGCTGCCGGCCATGGAATCTCGGCACTTATTATCTGTCCGTATTTTGCTAACGAAGGTTTCCCGGACTTACCGCCGGGCTGGTTGAATGATGCGGTGGCGACAGTGCGTCGAGCAGGTGGCGTTGTGGTTGCTGATGAGGTACAACCCGGGTTCGGCCGCACAGGCACCCATTTTTGGGGGCATCAGTATGCGGGGTTTGTCCCTGAGATTGTCACACTTGGAAAACCCATGGCCAATGGACACCCGGTAGGTGGAGTGGTTACGCAACACGCATACCTTGAAGCGTTCCGTCGCGATTTTCGTTACTTCAACACCTTTGGCGGTAACCCTGTTTCAGCGGCAGCAGCGCTTGCAACACTTAATGTTGTAGAAGAAGAGGGCTTGATGGAGAACGCGCGCGTTGTTGGTGACTATGCACGCGCAGGCCTCACTCAATTAGCACAGCATCATGCTTGTATAGGTGATGTACGAGGACGTGGTCTGATGTTTGGGGCGGAGCTTGTAAGGTCTCGCGAAACGAAGCTACCTGCCACAAGGCTTGCAAATCAAGTTGCCAATGGAATGCGTCAACGTGGCGTTATTCTGAATTTTCTCGGTATTTACTACAACACATTGAAGATTCGCCCACCGTTACCTTTTTCAAAGGCTAATGCAGATTATATGCTTGACACTCTTGATGCCACATTGACCGATGTGCTGCCACAGAGTGAGTTCAATATTGATAAGTAGGTGATGTGATGACGATTAAGCGTCCGGAGGATGCTGCGGATGATACAGAGGGTAGCGCAGCTAATACGTTAGACAATGATTCTGAAAACCTGGGTGTGACAATGAATCGGGTGTATGCGTTTCTTGAGCATTGGTCACTTTCGCAATCGCAAGTCACTCTTGCAGCAACCCGAGAGAACACTGTCTATCGTGTGGATACTACTCAGGGTGACAGTTATGCTTTACGAATACGAAGAGTAAGCTACCGCAGTGACGCAGAAATTAATTCAGAACTTGACTGGATGGCGATGCTTTCACAAGAAGGCTTGAGCGTTCCGGTGCCTGTTACTGCATCAGATGGCTCTCGTTTGGTTTGCATCGGTGAGCATCGTGCAGATCTTGTTACCTGGCTCAGTGGCAAGCCAATGGGCAGTAGTGGTGAGCGCTTACTGCTTACTAATGCGATCATGACATTCAGAACGTTGGGTCGAACAGCAGCAAGGCTCCACTTGTTATCAGATCAGTGGACATTACCTTCAGGATTCGAACGCCCGCGTTGGGACAATGATGCACTGTTAGGAGAGTCACCTCTGTGGGGCAGATTCTGGGACTGTTCCGGGCTCAACGCATCCGATACTGAATTGTTCAGTCAGTTTCGCAAGGCTGCCAGAGTCGCATTGACCGAGGTGCATGATTTATTGGACTTTGGCCTTATCCACGCTGATCTTGTATCGGAAAATATCTTGCTTGAACCAACCGATATCAACACGATTGCATTGATCGACTTTGATGACGGTGTGTTTGGTTATCGACTATTTGAAATTGCTACCGCGTTAGGAAAAAACGTCGATGAACCTCAATACACGGCATTGCGTGATGCATTGATCGACGGCTATCGCGAGTTGCGATCAATCGATATATCGAATCTTGAACTGTTTATGGCGATCAGGGCAGCGACGTACGTTGGTTGGAGTGCGGCGCGTAAGACTGAACCGGGTGGGGGTGCAAGAGCTGAACGCGCTGTACGTTTAGCACGTGTTGCTGTGACACGTTGGCTAAACTGGACCCAACACTCTACCCTGGATTGAGACCTCTTTCGGTTCCACACTATCGCTGTAGCGCGTAATCCAGAATATCATCAGAGTTAGAGTCCATCATAAGCATATGAGAGTTACCATTACCGTACTGATCAGGCCCGATTAATTTAACGCCTGAGTCGGAGCACAGCTTCACCGATTCTGAATATCGCTGCATCCATTGTGGGTTCATATCAAGATAGTCGCCGATAAGTATTCGGGTTGGTGTTCCGGCCAAACACGTAGCTGTTTCAGGGTAGTTCGACGGCTCGAGGGCTATGATCTCGGCAAACAAGTTTGGGTTACTGGAATGCGCATCGAATACGAGCTCACCGCCCTGACTGTGGCAAACGACAATTGCAGGTCCGGTGTGTTCTAGTACCGCAATCAGGACGTTGACTTGTATGTTAGTGGTAGTCGTCCATCGTGGTACAAAGCTGCGTGCGAAATGCTCAAGCTGATCAATCGGAAAGCGTTGGCCGTCGAATGGGATTCGACTGCTAAATCGCTTTGCAGACCCTACACGAAACAGCGACCAGGCTTCTTCCATACTGCGCAACAGGGGTCCACCTTCCCAGTGTCCAGGTGCAAACCCTGCGCGTCCACGTTCCATGGTGTCAGCAACATGAACTTCATGGCCGCGTAGCAACAAAAGGTGCAGTCAATCTGGTCGGTTATTGGGTGTGGTTTCCCAGCCGCTGCCGGACAAACCGCCGCCATGTACCAACGCCACTGGCGGATAGTGATTTTTATTTGTGGGAACAAGATATTGAACATAGGCATGCTCTATGGCGAAGTGCCCACGGGGATCAACATCTATGCCGGCTTGTCGCGTAAATTGAACACGCACCGGTTCGCCTTCAGTGACGTGAGCCACGCGCCCTCCTGCTGTATACGAGCCAAAGGTTTTTAGTGAATAAACAAGGTGGTTGTCCTTTATTTCGGGCGCAATGTAGACGCCCAGTAGTCACTTAAATACTGCGCGGTGTCTATCGTAGGTTACTTCAGGGAAGACAATGCCTATCGGTATCAATCCTGTAATTAATAACAAATGCCATTGAAAATCAATCAGTGATTTTAGTGTTATTGCATTGCCCGGTAACGTTAGTGCCGATTGAAACTGCAACAGTGGACTAATATCAAGTGCGCTGTAAACCACTTGAGTTACGATCGAACACATTAGTATGATGAGCAAAGCCCCGAGCAGCGGCATGACTACTTTTTCCAGCCGCCCTTGCATTCGATCATTATGACCCGTGAGCAACACTATATACGTCATATACGTCCGCGTAAGATATTCCATATGGAAGTATATTGAGCGATTATAAGGTCTTAATACTTTGAAACTTCTTGATATTCTGGATGCGATGTCGTTCCCGATTGGCTACCGAATCGCCTTCATCACCAATTTTATGCGTGAACCGGTGTTGCGTGAGATGGAACGCACATTCGATATTATTCGGCCTGAATTGACTGTATTCAACTCTATTGCGCGATGACTTTTTAATTCCTTAGCTAGCTGCTGGACATATGTTTTTCGACGAGCAAACAGGTATTATGCCCGTTCAAACGCTACCAGGCTGGTGTTCTGCGCCTGCATCGATATAACTTTAAGTTGGATTCTATTTAGTGTAGGACCGAGCCTGAGAATTAGCCGTGACTGAAAATGTACCTCGTGCAGAGGCTGATGCAGAAAACTTGATCCAAAAAGTGATAGAGCAGTGTCTCGTCGGACTGATGCTCGTCGCTGTATTTGGTTTGGTGATTTTGTCGTTTCGTGTATATCAATACGGTCTGTCGACTGATCTTTTCGTGCAGTTGGTGCTTTGCACTCTGTTGTTCGGTGCCATATATTTTCGCCGATGGTTTCCCGTGACAGTGCTTCTGATCGTCACTATCGCTTTGATAACAGTCATCACAGCACTTGCTCTGTTTCGATACGGGTTGGTATCACCAGCATTGGTCATTATTACCGTATTGCCGATTATGATTGGCACTGTACGCGGTATGACAACGGCTTTGGTTATCACGACTTTAATGGTTGTATTGATTGTTGGTGCCGGAGCCCTCTACACATTCGGAATCATTCAGCCGGCTACGATGCTGCAAGACTATATGAAAAATCCGATTAACTGGGCAATGTATGCAATTGCCTATGCCGCCATGGTTTATTGGGGTTCTGTAATGGCGGCCAAAATAACTGAGTATTGGCGAGAAAGTCTGATTAACCTGAAGAACGCTGAAGATGAAGCTATGCGAGAGAGAGAGGTTGTTGCAGCATTGCAGCGCCAACAAAGCATAGTTCAACTGAGCGGTGGTGTCGCCCATGATTTCAACAATATATTGGCCGCTATTACAATCAATATGGAATTAGCTCGGGATACTGTTCAAGAGATCAAAGCGAATCAGGAATACAGAGACACTTTAGATGAAACACTGAAAGACGCACTGGATGCTACTAAACGGGGAACAGGTTTGACTCGCAGTTTAGTTGCATTTGCCAAAGTCGCCGTCCTGGAACCAAAAAAATTGGAGATTAACAGTGTTGTTGAACGTTCGATTAGTTGGATGGCCCGTACTATTCGGGCGGACATTGAGATTGAGACAGTACTGGCCGATGATCTGAAACCAATTTATGTAGATGAGGGTTCGCTATCGAGTGCTCTGTTGAATCTGATCATAAATGCCCGCGATGCAATACCCGGTAAAGGCTATATCCAGATCAAGACACGAAACCTCGAGGTTTTTGATAATAATGAAAACGCCCGTTTGAACCAACTTACCGCCGGACACTACGTTGAGTTAACTGTGAAAGATTCGGGGTCCGGTATTGCAGCGTCGGAACAGGAACGAATCTTTGAACCCTTTTTTAGCACAAAAGCTCCAAGCGATGGATCAGGTCTTGGCCTGGCCATGGTGCAAGGGTTTATGAAGCAATCGGGAGGTGCGGTTAACCTGATGTCGGAATTGGGTTCTGGAGCGACTTTCCAACTGTTGTTTCGTGCATACGATGAACCTTTTGATAATACCCGTTTAGATGTACCGGCCGTGCAAAACGCAGAATCAATTGGTGCGTGCATCATGATCGTCGAGGACGAAGCGGCTATTTTAAAGTCTATGAAGAGAATGCTGAGCGCGTCAGGATATCAAATACGCACAGCAATTAACGGAGACGAGGCTTTGGAGTCACTAAGTCAAGACCCAGAAATTGATCTTGTGCTGTCGGACGTTGTGATGCCTGGCAACTTGCAGGGGACTGATCTTGCCCGAAAAATTCAATATATCATGCCCCACATTCCGGTTGTCTTGATGTCTGGCCATGTGTTTACCCAAGATGACGATCTAAACTTGCCAGTAGTCAGTCAATTTCTTTACAAGCCGTTTGGTAAAGTTGATCTCATTAAGGCGATTGAGACGGGACTTAAAAGGTCGCAATGTTAAGAGGTGTTCACAACTCCTCTGCCAAAGTACTCCCGAACCGATTTCCATCGGCGACGACTAACCTTGCCATGGAGATCGCTGATATAGACATGTGTTTGACCGCTGGCGAAGAAACAAAGCTGGGTCGAGGCGGAACTTCGGAGCACCAGATTAATTCATTGACGCTCGAAGCTTGCAACGATGCACTTAATGACCGTCAGATTTGGGAGACGCGGAACTTGCAATAATTTTTTTCCTTTTGCGATTGTATGGTGCTTTTGCCGTTAGTTTGTCCCGGATGTCGAGATCGGAGAAGCCACGTAAGTAATTGAAGTTGTTAGTCTAAACAATTATCGAGTCTTTTGATGTTGCTTATATAGTGCGCTGATTTGATAAACTTGGGTACTGCTGGGGCAACCATCCTCGCAGCTATGCGGGATAACAAAAAGTTTGAATATTCATGGAAGTAGCATTCGTACAGGGTTGAGGTCAATGCGTAACTCAAAAATTTTACAGAGTGCGTTTGTACTCACACTTGTCATTCTTATTTCGCGCACTGCGTTGGCCGATATCGACGGCGACGTTTTGCGTGGGCCTTATTTGCAAAGAGCAAGCGATAGTGAAGTCACGATACGTTGGCGTACAAAATACGCACGCGATGCTGTTGTGCGCTTTGGTACTAATGCAGCAAATCTTAACCGACAAGCAAATAATTTTAATGTAGGTAAAAATCACTTTGTCGTAATCAAAGGTTTGTCGCCGAATACTCGCTACTACTACAGCGTTGGTGATAACACTGATTCGTTTCGTCCTGATACCGAGCAGTATTTTGACACTCATCCTGTGTCGGGAAGTACATCGCCAACTCGCATTTGGGTACTGGGGGACAGCGGTACTGCTAATGCTAAAGCTGCCGCAGTGCGAGACGCCTATGTTCAATATAACGGTGATAGTCACGCAGACGTTTGGTTGATGCTCGGCGACAACGCTTACAACGACGGCACCGACGTCGAATATCAAAACGCTGTGTTCGACATGTATCCACAGACATTGCGCAACTCGATTCTGTGGTCAACGCTTGGAAACCATGATGGCCACACTGCCGATTCAGACACGCAGTCGGGGCCTTACTACAACATCTTCACGTTCCCAAAGGCTGGTGAGTCCGGCGGCCTTGCTTCAGGCACCGAGGCATATTATTCATTTGATTACGGCAATATTCATTTTGTTTCTCTGGATTCATACGAGTCCGCTCGATTTCCTTCACTTGCGATGGAGACTTGGCTGGAAAATGATTTGGCTGCAACCACACAAGAGTGGATAATTGCGTTCTGGCACCACCCACCTTACTCCAAAGGCTCGCATGATTCAGATCAGGAATGGCGATTGCGCAGGATGCGAGAGACATTCCTGCCCATCCTGGAAAACCACGGAGTGGATCTTGTACTCGCTGGCCACAGTCACTCTTACGAACGATCGATGCTGATAAACGGACACCACGGTTTTAGCGATACATTTGATAGTGTCCATGTTATCGACGGTGGTGATGGCGATCCACAGGGGGCGGGTGCTTACGAAAAACAACCAGGTGGTAACAGTGGGGCTGTGTTTGGTGTTGCCGGTAGTTCTGGTCTAGTTCAGAACGCGCCACTCAATCACCCGGTTATGGTATCGAACTTGGTAGAACTAGGTTCGATGGTCATTGATGTGAACGACAATCAGTTAGATGCGGTATTCATAAACGATAGTGGCGTGGTTCGCGACAGTTTCAGAATCGTGCACGGTGCAGGTGGTCCGCCACCTGACACTACGGTTGTTGAAATTGGCACTGGCACTCTTGACAGCAACAGAAGGGATGGTCCGAGATGGCAACGCGTTAATTTTGATCCATTAGCATCCGGCACTCATACTATTAGCGTTGCCTGGGATAGTGATGCTGAAATTCGCTACTCACTATTTAGAAGTAGGGACGGACAGAGAATTGGCAAAACCGACGCGGTTGCCAGCCCGTCAACATGGACAGGCGAACTTGATGCGAATGAAAGTTATTATCTGGGCATTTGGTCTGCATCAGGGTCTGCGGATTTTTCGGCCACAATCGAGCGTGCCGTCACGGTAATCGGACAAGGTACGCTTGATTCCACAAACGGTACTGCGTCACGCTACAATCGCATCAATTTCGACTCGATAACAGATGCTACACACACTATTTCTGTTACCTGGGATTCTGATGCAGACATCAGGTTTACAGTGAAAGACGTGGATGACACCTCATTCAGCCCAACTGTTAAAATGTCAAGCCCCGGCGTATGGAGCGGTGAGCTGCAAGCGGACCAGGATTATTTTATTGGCCTATGGTCCACTGAAGGCATCGCGAACTTCATGGTTACGATTGAAGCTTCAAGTTCGCCTTGAGTTGATAGGTATTAAAATGTTGTGCGCCAAGGCTGCATTATTGTTGAGAACATGGGCCTTCGCTTGTCTGTTTTTTTGTAGCGGTGTACTGCATGCACATAGCGCACACGATAAGGAAATCCACCGGCTTGATCAGCTTTTGCAAACTGCCGATTCAACCAGCCCGGATGTTGTTCAGCTGCTGTTACGTCGAGCGGATTTACACCGCAGGGAAACAATCTGGAATGCTGCACTCGACGATTATGAGACGATCGCAACGATTCAACCCGATAATCCCGGGATGTTGTTGGGCATAACCCAGCTTTACCTCGATCAGAACAATTTTCTAGCAGCATCTCAATGGTCGGGGAAATTGCTAAAAAAGCAATCCAACCATATTCAGGCTTTGATGATGCATGCACGTGCGCACGCCGGGCTTGGTAACTTATCGATCGTCACTGATTTGTATGGCCGTGCTATTGATCTTATGGAGAATCCCAATCCAGAGCACTATCTCGAGTACGCTAATGCCGTGTTGCAATCCGGCAGTGATGGCACTGTTGCTCAGGCAATCGCCATCGTTGATGCTGGCGCAATAAAACTTAACCATCCAGTTAGTCTGCATAGTTTTGCGCTCGAACAGGAAATGCAGTCTGAGCTGTTCGCAGCTGCTGCACTTATGCGTATAGAACGCGTCCTTGCAATTAATCCGCGACTGTGGCCGTGGTATTTGAAAAAGGTCGAGCTGCTACTGTCGCTGCATCGAAATGATGAAGCCTGTGTTGCGCTTAAAATGCTGGAAGACGACATGCAGCAACTACCGCCCAGGCGCAACAATACACCGGCAATGCAATCTATTTGGTCTAGCATCGATGAGCTGCAGTCGGTATGCGCAAGTTAATAATAGCAGTTGTCAGTTCGATTGCGCCGAGACTTCTAATTAGGTTGCCTGGTTTCGACACAGATCGGCCGCTCACACTCGAACCTATATGGATTCGGATATCTTTTTTATGATCTGTTGTACATCAGCGTTTGGATTAACTGCAACCTGGCGTAACCAGGATACTCCGTCGATTTTTGTTTTCGAAGCGGTTAGGCCAAGTTTTGAAGCGACTTTCTCGATATTACGATTGATCGGGCGCCAGTTCAAAACGCCTGCAACCGGTTTCTGTTGCAATTCTATCCCCTCGGCATCCTCCAGATACTGCGCCAGTGTTTCTGCATCATCCATGTTCTTTTCAATTAAATTCGCAATACCGTTCAAGCCCTCAGACAATAGCGTTGCAAGCAAAGCCAATGCAGCTGCCCCACGTGAACCCTGCACGCCAACATTGGGAGCCGCTAGGTAAGCACCACCAAAACTAATCTTACTCAATGCGCTGGCGTCTTTAAATAAAACCATCGCTCATCTGGAAATAGGGACAGAGCCAGCTAATGACACAACGCTCAGCCTCGCTTGCCAATGGGCTGAGATCTGCGTGCAGTAGATTCTGGTTTACTTCGGCGTTACGGCCAACAATGTAGGCGGCAATTTCCGATGCAGGTGGGTCCATATGTGAGAACGTTGTTGGATCACTTAATGGGGCGGATGCGCTATTCAGTAACGAATCCATTAATGCTCTTACCTGATGATCACCAGCACCATCAATAGGGATTTGATTTGGGAACCAATTTTTTTTGAGTTTGACATCAGTTTAAATGCTCATTTTGTGTTGTTGCCAGATCTGTTGCCTACCACTTTACTTCCTTTCCTGACTCAACCACAAACCCAGGCTCTACAATGTTTGTAATTACGTTAACGTCGTCTAGTGAAAGACCATAAGCCTTAGCTAACGCCTTGGCCAAACCAAGTTGAAGCGACGAGATAGCCGAATCGGACCATAGTGAAGGCAGAAACAGAATGGCCATTGCGTTATATCTTTTTCCTAACTGTTGGCTAGATGTTGTGATATTCACAGTCATGTGCTCTGGTGACTGCCCAGACTCGTTTGCCCAAATGTCAATAACGTTATAGTTACTTGCTCGACATTCTGAAGTAACGATACAGTTTGCAACTGGCATTGAAAATACTCTCTAGTTTGGTGTAATAGACAAAAGGTGCAAAGCAGATTTGTCTGGGGCAGCCTGCTGCTAAATTGCCTCAAAAAGGCACCATTTACAGCGCAAATTGGTCATAATTGACAATATATCAAGTGGAGATGCATTCCGTTTCCTTCACTTGAAACAATATAATTCAGCCACAGCAGTCAGCGTAGCTGAGATTGCAGGCGAAGCTGCGGTCAACAAGGCTGCGATATATCAGTACTTTCAATCCAAAGAGCAGCTGGCATACGCGGTCCAGAAGGACAACCATAAAAAACAATTGCCTTGGTATTTGAAGAGGTCTTCTCTGCGTCCACGAATCCCGTACAGCGGTTGCGCGCAATTTATAAAAACGTTCACGCGCTTTAAAACGCCATTTAGGAAAACAGTGGCGAATGCCGAGAATGCCCGTTCGTCAGTATGGCAACAGAGCTGGGTAAAGAAGATGAGCATTTTCGACAACTTGCAAAGGCCACGTTCGCAAGCTTCGGCGAGTTTTACCGCCTAGAATTGCTATGAAGCAACTGTTTCCCACCATTATGCTGAAACTGATTAAAGCAGGTATGAACAAACTTGCTGAAGATCTGGGTAGTCCCGGTGGATCAATGCGAGGTGTATGGCATTGAAGCTTAACTATGAAAAAGTGTGATTGCTCAAATTAGCCCGGCAGTATTAGCTTATATATGCTACCAGGCTAGGCACTTGCCAGGTGGAAGCTTGCGAGTAGCCGGTAATACTACAGAAAAAACCTTTCCGTATTGTTGATATAGTCGAACGTTATCTCCGATTATCCCAAGTAATCTCGGAATATTTAAGAGTACAGTTTTTGTACTATTGAAAAAATAATCGGTTTGTTATTTATTATCCTGGCCTCTGTTCAGTCAGCCCATGCATTTGACAACAGCAGAAATGGATTTTTTATTAGTGTTGATGTTGGAGCCCATACTACCAGTAGCAACGTCAGCACTTCAGACTCGAGGAATGGCCTTGCGTTAACATTCAAAATTGGAGGTGGGTTTACTGATAAATTCGTACTCTATTACGTTGGAAACACCTCTTGGTACGATGATGAGTACACATTTGCATTGGGTGTTGCCGGCACAGATGCCTCATACTTCTTCGGATGGCTGAGTTAGTGCGAGAGAACTAGTAGAAAATATCAGCATATCAGTGTGTTAATGCTTTATACCCCATTTGGTGTATGCGAATTATCCAGTAACTGTGGTATTCAGATATAGCCGCTCAAACGCTAAACTCGGTGTCGCATGTGGGGGAGATAAAGTCGTGT
>CAYTJF010000130.1:0-15724 GCA_964437945.1 uncultured Granulosicoccaceae bacterium | reverse complement strand
CAGCCTTTTTCTTTTTTAACTCAATCTCTTAACGCTTAAGTAAGTGCCATTAGGGGTTACCCTATTTTTACGTATTTAGAACGAACAGAACGACGAATTTATGTGCGTTTTCTTTGTATGCCAACTGCAACCCAGGTAACCCGATCAGCCAGGAAGTCAACGTGGAGTCTCTAACATCTGTAACTCGGGCAAAACGCTGTGATGTTTCAGCTCCCTGACTTTAGTGAGCCAAAACAAGGCAAACGCCCAAATAGCTGCTGTTTCGACAAAGAAAATAATGGATTCGTTATCCGTGGCAAGAAAAAATATCGCAGCTAATGCTGGTAGTACTATCATCATCGGCCCAATGACACGGTATAAATTCAAATATTTTTTTCTTATTTTCTCATCATCAATCAGTTCTACCGTATCGCTTCCTCTGAACGTACTAACGTAGGCCACTGGTACAAAGAATAAGAATGCACTGATACGGTGCAACCACTTCACAACGCATCGCAAGCCTTGATCACACATTTCGTTATTCATAGTGCCAACGTCAGGAATGCAAGTTGGTAAAAAGGCTACAGCAACAGCAAAAATGCCTGCACAGTTTAGCGCTTTGTTCTCTCTGTCGCTAAAACCCTTGTATAAATAAAGGCACGCTCCTACCGCTACTAATGAACCCACGAATACATCTCTCATAGGTGTATGGTAATAAGCACTGATTGAAGGTAGAAGCATCTCTGCGCTAAACAATGACCAGAGCATAAGCACCACGGGTAAAGAAAACGCGATAATCGCGATTCCCACTCTTAAATTAACGTACGTTAGTGTAATGTGTTTCGTAATGTTATCTTGCACTGGCCATCTCCATAACAGTCACCAAAGCACCCATGCTATAGCCTCAATATTAATGCTCATTTTTATACCCCTGGTTTCTATTGCTAGATAAACATTCATTGAGACTGAATCATTAATCGTGTTTTTCACACTCACTTCGCGCCAATGCAAACACTCTATATTGGTATCTGAACAAAACCTATTAAGCAAAATCTATTAAGTAAAGTTTATTGAGTTAAGATCGCGACAATATTCCGCGGGCCAGCAGAACAACACCCAGCAAGCCTGCAACCCAACACCACATCGGCAAGCCTGCACCTTGAATCACATAGGCGCCACTTAACAATGATGATGACACAATTAATGCAGCACCGGCAATCGAATAACGCAGCAACCTACCACTGTGTGCTTTAGACTGTTGTTCGTTTTGTGGATCCCTAACTTTGCTCGCAGCTACGTTCTTATGCGTTTTTAGGTAGTCATGCACTAGCATTGGCATGTAAGGCATAGCATCCAGCATCAATGGTGCTTGCTCAATAAATCGTTTGGCTATTGCTTTTGGTCCACGCCGCTCTAATACCCATTTTTCCAAATAAGGTTTACCTGTTGCCCACAAATCCAGCTCAGGGTAGAGTTGCCTGCCTAACCCTTCAATGTTCAACAGGGTTTTTTGCAACAACACTAGCTGAGGCTGCACTTCCATTTCAAATCGGCGTGCTGTCTGAAATAGTTGCAGTAACACCGTACCAAACGAAATTTCAGCCAGTGGTTTTTCGAATATGGGTCCGCATACTGATCGAATCGCCGCTTCCAGATCACCAACTCGGGTATCCGCCGGAACCCAACCAGAGTCCACATGTAGTTGCGCGACGCGACGAAAGTCTGACTGGAAAAATGCCAACATATTTTCGCCTATATAATTCAGATCTTCGTCGGTCAAAGAGCCGACTATGCCAAAGTCAATAGTGATGAATTTCGGGTATCCAGGATCATCAGGGGAAACAAATATGTTTCCAGGATGCATATCAGCATGAAAAAAGTTATGAGTGAACAATTGAGTGTAGAAAATATCGACCGCATGCTCGGCCAGCTTCTTCATGTCCATACCTATGGCATGCATTTCATCAATGTTGCGAATAGGGATACCGTATACGCGCTCCATTACCATCACATTTTTTCGGGTGTAGTCCCAATAAATCTCTGGCACATAAAGAATATCGGAGTCTTTAAAATTATTCCGAAACACTACGCCATTAGATGCTTCGTTAATCAAATTTAATTCATTATGGATTGTGTTGTCATATTCAACGACCACTTCTCTTGGTCTTAAACGTTTAGCATCAGGCAAAGTGATAGCCGCCATGTCTGCTAACATATACATTAACGAGATATCCCGATCGATCATTGATTCGATACCCGGGCGAAGCACTTTTACTACGACTGATGAACCATCTTTGAGTACTGCACCATGTACCTGTGCAATAGAGGCTGAAGCCATAGGGCTAGCTTCAAATTCAGAAAATAAATGCCCAACATCGTCTCCTAATGCCGCCTCAATGGTTTCACGGGCTAAACTATCGGAAAACGGTGGTACCTGATCTTGAAGCAGCGCAAGTTGATCGCCTATATCATCGGGCAACAGGTCTCTTCGAGTCGAGAGCATCTGACCAAGCTTTACAAATACAGGGCCCAGCTCTTCTAAGGCCAGGCGTATGCGTTCACCACGAGGCAGATTGCGTGTGTCTTTGTTTAACCATCGGGTTGGTGATAACAGAAAAACATGTCGCAGTGCATCAACACGCGTATCTTTAAGAAATAATGAATCGAGGCCATACTTGACCATGACTCGTTCAATCGTAAGAAGCCTCGACAGGCGGGCGATCATGTTGATGGTGGTTTCTTTTCAAGTACGCTAATACGCGCATCAAGACGATCAGCTAGTTCTCTTAGTTCATCAACTTCGGCGCAATAACGATTAATTTCGCTGTTAGGTGCAAGAATCTGTGCTTCTTCCTGCAAATATTCGCTGCTATTACGTTTCATACTAACCCCGGTTTCTGATAGCCAGGCGCTCAACGATGTGCCAACGCGTCCAATCTGATGGGCTATGGTATCTCCAGTTAACGGGGCAATAACGTCTTCTACGTCGATATCAATACCGGATATTATCGAGCGTAACTCTTCGCCAACAGATATATCACCTTCGATTTTTACAGCACCTGTATACAGCGCATCGTTTTTGGTTCGCAACGACATTAAATCGCTGGCACTACCGCTGATAGTGGTGTCGGGCTCGGCATCAAAACTACCTTCTACATCTATCGTGTTATCTACAACAATTAAATGGAATACCATTGCTGGCGAATTAACGACTACTCGAACGACTTTTCCATTGATGGATGACAGGGATTGCTTGGTATGTGGGTCGAGTCGCAACACGGTTGCGATGCCCTGCTGGATTGCAAATACCAGTGGTAGCGGTAAATCCATCGCAGTATTTAAACCTTAAAACCTTTGTGCAACGCAACTACGCCACCTGTCATATTGTGATAACTGGTTTTATAGAAGCCCGCTTTGTCCATCATATGTTTTAACGTTTCCTGGTCTGGGTGCATGCGAATGGATTCGGCCAGATAGCGATAACTATCGGCGTCGTTTGCCACCAGCTTGCCCATAAGAGGCAAGGCAGTAAATGAATATGCATCGTATGCTTTACTCAACAGTGGAATAACAGGCTTGGAAAATTCGAGCACGAGCAATCTGCCACCGGGTTTTAATACGCGATTCATTGACTCCAATGCTTTGTCTTTATCTGTGACGTTACGCAAACCAAAGGCAATTGTAATGCAGTCAAAGCTATCGTTTTCAAAAGGTAACTGCTCGGCATTAGCCAGTGTGTATTCAATATTGCCAACGATGCCACTATTGGTGAGGCGCTCACGGCCAACGTTCAACATGGATTCGTTGATATCGGCCAACACAACACGACCTGCTTTACCCACTCTACGCGAGAACTTAGCGGCCAGATCACCTGTACCACCGGCCAGATCGAGTACCGTTTGTCCGGGGCGAATCGCAGACTGTTCAATGGTGTAACGCTTCCACAGGCGATGTACCCCGAATGACATTAAGTCGTTCATGACATCGTATTTTTCTGCTACTGAGTGGAACACCTCACCCACCAGACCAGCTTTATCATTTGCATCAACCGTTTTATATCCGAAATGGGTTTTATCTTCAGACATAAACTACCCCTGTACACCTTTATGTTTGTGTCCGGCCGCTGCAAGACGATCTAAATATTTTTGCCAATTTTCCTCGTAGTGCTTGCCCAGACCATAAAGGTATGGCCAGGTGTAAATACCAGTGGCATGACCGTCGTCAAAATGAATTTTTAACGCATAATTACCGGCGGGTTCAAGCTTCTCTATACCGACCAGCTCTTTGTCGAGCTGCAAAACTTCCTGGCCTGGCCCATGACCTACTACTTCTGCAGATGGAGAATAGACACGCAAATATTCACACGGCAGATTGCAGATATAGCCATCATCAAACGCCAGCTCTAACACACGGCTTTTTTGGTGTAGCTTTATTTCAGTTGGTCTGGCCATAGCAGGTTATTTTGGAATAGTTATCGAGTGATAATACAGTTAACAATATATGGGCTTGCTCAAAAATTGCATCAGTCGCACCTGTAGATGCATAAAACGAGATGCTCGGCATATTTAAGTACTGCGTAATACATACCGTGTAAAGGACGACCCGAACTATAAGATATAACGGCTCAAATCGACATCCTTGACCAGATCGCCTAAATGACTATCTACATAATCGGCATTGACTACTATTGAAGTACCACCTTGATCTGATGCTTCGAATGAGGCGGTATCCAACAATCGCTCCATAACTGTATGCAGACGACGAGCACCGATATTCTCAGTAGTCTCATTCACTTGCCATGCCACTTCGGCAATGCGACTTATACCATCCTCAGCAAAGCTAAGATTGACATTTTCAGTTGCCAATAACGCGATGGACTGATCAGTTAGCGAGGCATCAGGCTCAGTGAGTATGCGAACAAAGTCGTCGGTTGTTAGCGGTGAGAGCTCAACACGAATCGGTAACCTGCCCTGTAGCTCTGGCACCAGATCAGATGGTTTTGACAAATGAAAGGCACCAGACGCGATAAACAGAATATGATCGGTTTTCACCATGCCAAATTTTGTTGATACAGTGCATCCCTCGACAAGTGGAAGCAGGTCTCGTTGTACACCCTCTCTTGACACATCGGTGTTGCCGCTGGAACGATCTGAACCACGTGCAACTTTGTCAATTTCGTCGATAAAAACGATGCCGTTCTGTTCAATGTTTTCCAGCGCCTTTACTTTGAGTTCTTCATCGTCCAGTAGCTTCATGGCTTCTTCGTCAGTAGCAAGCTTCATGGCTTCTTTAACCGTAAGCTTGCGACTTTTGGTGATCGAAGACCCACCCATGTTCTGGAACAAGCCTTGGAGTTGCTGAGACATTTCCTCCATGCCCGGTGGGGCCATGATCTCAACGCCCATTGGAGATGCGCTAACATCCATCTCTATTTCACGATCGTCGAGATCACCCTCGCGCAATTTCTTTCGAAACTTTTGCCGAGTGCTACTCTCTTCGCTTTCCACCACACTAGGCGTTGTACTGCCACGTGCTGGTGGCAAAAGCGCATCCAGGATACGTTCCTCTGCAGCATCTTCAGCACGGTTACGCACTCGTTGTGATTCACGTTCGCGAGTCTCTTTCAATGCCACATCAGCCAGGTCTCGAATTATAGATTCCACATCGCGACCGACATAACCCACTTCAGTGAACTTGGTCGCTTCAACTTTTATAAACGGTGCACCAGCCAGTCGCGAAAGTCGACGCGCAATTTCCGTTTTACCAACACCAGTCGGCCCGATCATCAGAATGTTTTTGGGCGTGATTTCGTTGCGCAACTCTTCGGAAACCTGCATTCGCCGCCATCGATTACGAAGCGCGATTGCAACCGATCGCTTTGCTGAGTTCTGACCAACAATGTGCTTGTCTAGCTCCTGAACTATTTCACGGGGGGTCATGTGAGACATGGTCAATCGTATTCCAGTGTTTCGATGGTCAAATTCGTATTAGTGTAAATACAGATGTCCGCTGCCTTTTGGAGGCTGTAGCGAACAATGTTCTCTGCATCGAGTTCGGTATGGTCCAGCAGGGCCATGGCTGCTGATTTTGCAAAATCTCCCCCTGACCCAATGGCAATTAAGCCATGTTCAGGCTCAATGACATCTCCATTACCCGTTATTACTAATGAATTCTTAGAGTCCGCAACAGCCAGTAGTGCCTCAAGTCGACGCAACATGCGATCGGTTCGCCAGTCTTTAGCCAGCTCGACGGCTGCACGGGTCAGATTACCGCCGTGCTCCTCGAGCTTGCCTTCAAAGCGTTCAAAAAGTGTAAACGCATCGGCAGTGCCACCTGCAAAGCCGGCCAAAACTTGATTTTTGTAAAGACGGCGGACTTTGCGGGCATTGCCTTTCATGATGACATTGCCCATGCTGACTTGCCCATCACCACCAATAACGACCTGATTACCTCGACGCAGCGAGCAAATAGTCGTGCCACGGTATTGTTCCAACGCAAAACTCCGCAAAATTCGTGTGAAGTCACACAATTATTTAAGTATAGGTAGTTTAAACTGTTGCAATGGATTGAGTGCGGGTTCCCGTGCTGAATGTGCTTGAATTTTAGAACTGTTTGCTAAACATACGATGCAACTGACCGTCCCACAACGCACTGTCGCTGATACCGAGAGTTTCCCGGTTGAACCCGATGGGGTTAGCCGCTGGCTGGCTAAACTCGACCCCACTCGGTCCACTAGTGATGCAATGGAGGTGTATCGAGGTTTGCGCCATAGCAATCGTCTGCACAACGACTTGAACAGACGACGAGCCGTGGTTTCTTGCTTCATACCAACATTGCGAGAGCTAAACGAATCACTTCTTGAAATTTGCCATGCACAGCCTTTACCTCTCACGGCTGATTTTCAACGCACCGCTCAACTGCTGGACTGTTTCTTACGAGAAGAAGCTTTTGCTTTTAAAATATTACTGGCCGATAGTCCACAACCACGTGGTGATGATGTTCGACGGGCCATGCAAGCCCTGGCTCGACAAGCAGAGTGCCGCATTCACGGATGCAAAAGTATTTCCGAGTCGTTGCTTCAGGACGCTCATCAGTTGTACGGGTTGGCTGAGGAGTTCTCCTTACTCGATATCAGGCCGGATGATAATCAACGCAGCACGGCAGAACACTATAAATACATTTTACTACTAACGCTTGCCGATTGTCGTCAGCACCAGGTACGCCAACTTTCGCCGCTACTTGAATTCTTGCAAGACAGTGCATCAACGCTTCGCATACTTGCTAAAGCGCCAAGCGATACCGCACAGTCTATAAATTACGCGGTGCACCTTCAATACGGTGCCAGACCCGTGCCGGCGTCATCGCTGGTAGTCGACTCCTACAGACAAGTACGATGGTTTAATCTTGCCAACATACTCAAACGTATTGACGTGCAACTAGCCAAAACCAAATCGCAGGATGTAGCGCTACTGGGTTCTGAATCTCTCGACAGACAATCACTTGCACGACTACGTGTCACACTAGCCCGCAGCCGTCAACGGCGCTCACAACGCGTTATCCGACACGAACAGCAGATCGTCACACTGGGCCATAAATCTATTTGCGCACATCTGCATTTTGGCGCTGTGAAGTCAATCAGCTCGGCAGAGAATGCAGAACAGATAACTATTAGCGACACTGCTGATGTCATGAACAGCCATGAAGATCAGAACTGGGTAGTGATCAACCAGTCCGCCCAAGGTGCGGCGCTGTATAGCCCCCGGTGCCGTGCCGGTGTGGTGCAAGTTGGCGAATTAGTCAGCATCGAAACCATCGACTCGTTTGAGGAAACTTCAACACTCACCGGAAAATCCACTGCCCTGATTGGCGTGGTTCGCTGGGTAATCGCGAATGACAACAGTGCTATTCGGTTTGGCGTTGAATATCTGGCGAAGGGCGCGTTGCCAGTCGGAATATCGCGCACTCACAGTGACGATATCGTTGCAGACGACGCGATAATCATCGCATGCAAGGTGAAAGACATTGTGCTGCAAACTATCTTGCTGCCAGCCTACCTGTACGAACCCGGCGATCGATTAACAGTGACGCTGGGCGGCAAAGCGCGAAGCGTAATCCTTAATAAATCACTGCAGAATAACGGGCTTTTCAGCCATTTCTCTTTGCGAGACGAGTAGTTTGTTTCGCGCAAGCCCAAGTTGCCAATCAAATAATAAAACGCCTTGATGATCGCGCCAGCATCTGCTGGCCGATTAGCACCTGACTTTCAAAACCATTGCAGACTTTCATAAAGGCAATGGAGTTGCGATAGAAGAAATCTGCGCGCAGATTGTTCTGTTGTGCAAACGTTTGGGCTTATTCAGCGATACCGAAGTGGCGATTGATGAGAGCATTGGAACGTTAGCCAAGGGGACTGAAATAAATGATGCGCATCTAATTTCGTGTTGGCCGGGAAACTGAGCAACGTATCTTGCTCGATTGATAATTTCAATTAGCTTTCTTCAGTGGCTTCACTGCGTTTAGCACGAGGATGTGCTTCATCATAAACTTTAGCAAGATGCTGAAAATCCAGGTGAGTATAAACTTGCGTAGTACTGATATCTGCATGACCCAGCAATTCCTGCACGGCGCGTAAGTCGCCGCTGCTCTCCAATAGATGGCTGGCAAATGAATGGCGCAACATGTGAGGATAACAATCCCTGTTCAACCCTTGAGATTCTGCCAACTTTTTCAAACGCATTTGAACGGTTCTCGGTGCAATTCGTTTTCCTCGTGAACTCAAAAATACCGCCTTGTCGTCCGCACCGGGTGTCATGCGGCGATAACTTAGCCATTTATTGATCGCTTCAACGGCGTGCTTGCCGACGGGTAAATCACGAACCTTTCCACCTTTACCGGTTACGCGTACCTGACCAACGCTCAAATCCAGATCGACTAAATTCAATCCGACCAATTCTGCCAACCGCAGTCCGGATGAATACATCAGTTCGAACATAGCCAGATCGCGACAAATCATCGGGTCGTTCAAATTCTGTGACAATAAACGACTAACTTCATCCGGATCGAGCGTGGCAGGCAGGGCTTTTTTGTCTTTCGGGGCAAGAATATCAGAAGCCGGGTTGACCTCACAACGACCAAGCTTGATTAGAAAATTGTACAACCCTCGCAAAGCTGACAACCTTCTGGCAAGGCTTCGCCCGGCAATACCTTCGCGGTGCTGCTCTGCGATGATCGAACGCACATCAGCACCATTGATGTCCTGCCAGCTCTTTATCTCGCGATTAATCGCAGAACGAGCTATTGCCTTTAAATCACGCGCATAATTGCTTACTGTGTGTGGAGAACAGCGCCTGGCAACTCGCAGTTCCTCCAGATAATCATCTATCGCAAGATCGAAAGTAGACATCCTTTTCTCCTTAATTCAAGTGAGCGAGTCAATTCGACGACTGAGTACTTCACCCAACTGATTCAGAAACATCACACCTTTTCCAAGGGCAAAACGGGTTTCGTCTTTACTGGTCAGAACCACAAAGCCAAGTTTACGATTGTGATACAGCGGAACAACTGCAGCCGATGCAATAGTTGGCGAATCTGTACCAAATACAAGTTCTTTTTGAGCATCACTCAATTCACCACAGCGGGTATCACGTTTTTTAAATATATCGTTAAACAGCGCAAGCCCTGGGTCATACTCCGCAAGGTAAACATAATCAGTATCGGGCTCAGTTTGTTCTTTAGATGAAATCAAAACAACACGAACATCGTCTGCATTAAAATTTGCAAGCATATTGTCGCGAGTCAAACTCACAACATCGTTAAGCGAAGATGCTGTAATGATGTCTTGAATAAGTCGATGCAGTCGTTGATGGAGTTGTTCGTTCTCTCGAGCTACGTTAATCAGGTCGCGCAAGCTATTTTCAAGTGTGCAGCACTTGTTACGCAGCACGCTAACCTGCTTCTCGATTAAAGAGATAGCGTCTCCGGTATGGTGTGGAATGGATAACCGCGGAAGCACATCCGAGTGTTGGTTGAAAAAGTCCGGGTTGTGGGTAAGGAATGTCAGCACAGAGTCGGCATTCGGTACGTCACGACGTTCAGTTGTTTCGAGTTGCATGTCTACATTTTTATTTGGCCTTCAAAGACTGTAGAACATGCGCCAGTCATTTCAATCGAAGACTGAAAATCTTTCCACACTATTTTTAATGGCCCACCGGGTAAGGTCACACTCACTGATTTGTCAAGTAATCCTTGCTTAATACCAATGGCAACAGCGGCACAAGCGCCTGTTCCACACGCTTTTGTTTCTCCAACACCTCTTTCATACACTCTTAATCTGATATTTTCTGTATCAATTATTTGCATAAAACCGACATTCACACGGTTTGGAAATCGTTCATGAGATTCGAGCAAAGGGCCTAAAGTATCTACCGGAGCGGTGTCAACATTAGCAACTTGTACTAACACATGCGGATTACCAATGGCGGCTGCGCCCACCGTTATCATCGTGTCGCCCACGTCGATTTCGTAAGTGTTTTGTTCCAGTGACGCCAGAAATGGTATGGCCGAAGGTTCAAAAACAGGTATACCGGCATTGACCGTCACATCCTGATTGTCCAGCAACCGCAGGGTTATCAGACCACCTTTAGTGTTAACCACGATAGTTTTATTATTGGTTAAGCCCTTATCGTGTACATAACGCGCGAAGCAACGAGCGCCGTTACCACAATGCTCAACCTCGCCTCCATCGGCATTAAAAATTCGGTAGTTGAATTCGGCTGATTCAACTGAAGCCTGCTCGATCACCAACAGTTGATCGAAACCGATACCGGTATAACGATCACTGAGTTCACCTATACGCTGCTGTTCTAACTTTAATGAACCATCGAGATTATTGATAACAATAAAATCGTTGCCAAGACCATGCATCTTGGTGAAATTAACGTTTTCCATTTCAGTCACTCATTAAAACACTGCACAACCAGAAAAAAAGACATTGACGAATAAGCACCAGTGAATAAACAGTGCAATTAGCACAATATTATTTTTCGTGTAATTTATAATATATGGGCGATAATAATGTCATCAAGGCAGTACCGATTCGTCGACAAACAGATCTTCAACACGTTCTCGTTCGCGAACCACATAAGCCTCATCTCCAGACACCATCACCTCAGCCGCGCGAGGTCGGGTATTGTAGTTAGAACTCATAACGAAGCCATAGGCCCCGGCCGACATCACAGCCAGTAAATCGCCTTGCTCAATTGACAAAGATCGATTTTTGCCAAGAAAGTCGGCCGATTCGCACACCGGACCAACAACGTCGTATTGTTCAGGTTCAGTATCCCGAGGCTCAACAGCCTCAATAGCCTGCCATGCACTGTACAGCGCAGGCCTGATCAGATCGTTCATCGCAGCATCTACAACAGCGAAATGCTTATCCTCATTACTCTTCAAGTACTCCACACGCGTGAGTAAAATACCGGCAGGGCCCGCTATAAACCGACCTGGCTCCACCAGAATTTCTAATTTACGCTCACCAACAGCATCGATAACGCAGCGTGCCCATTGATCAATATCTAATGGGATTTCGTCTTCGTAACAGATGCCTTGACCACCACCAACATCCAAATGGGAAAGATTGATGCCATGGCTCTCCAACTGTTCAACCAACTCGATGAGTCTTGCCAACGCATCCTGGTAAGGCTCAATTTTCGTCAGCTGCGAACCTATATGACAATCTATGCCCTGCACGTTAATCGATGACATCTGCGCTGCACGCTTGTAAACCTCAATGGCTTGATCCATGTTGATACCAAACTTATTCTCTTTTAAACCCGTGGAAATATACGGATGGGTTTGGGCATCAACATCTGGATTAATGCGCAGTGAAACCGGTGCAACCATATCCAAGGCTGCAGCGATAGCACCAAGTCGTTCCAGCTCTGCCTCGGATTCAACATTAAAACAACGTATACCAGTTTCAAGTGCTTCGGTAAGTTCTTCCGCTGTTTTGCCAACACCAGAGAACACAATGTTTTCCGGCTTGCCACCCGCTGCCAATACTCTTTTTAGCTCTCCACCTGAAACAATATCGAATCCTGAGCCCAGACGAGCCAATACATCGAGTACAGCCAGGTTTGAATTGGCTTTTACTGCATAGCAAATTAAGTGTGGGTGTTTCTCAAGCGCATCTGAAAATTGCTGCCACGCAGATTCGAGTGCTTCGCGACTATAGACGAATAGCGGCGTGCCAAAATCTGCGGCCAATTGAGCGCAAGCATAACTTTGAGCATACAACACACCTTTTCGGCGGTGAAAGTGTTCCATGGTGATCGTGTTTCAGGTTCTATTCAGTTGTTTGGGATTCGTCTGTTTTCTTTTTCTTTGGTTTTTTGGGGTCAATTACTTCATCCAATTCATCAGCCTCATCAACTGAATCACCGGGGTTGAGCAGAGCCTTTTGTTCTGCACTTAACTCTACATTCTCCAGGTACAAATCACCCTTATTGCCACATGCGACTAGCATAAGACAAACAATTAACCCAAGAAAAACCGTCAAACAAACCGCCAAATAATCAGCTGAAATTGTGGTCCGGTACACAGCATTCATATCGCAAACATCTTGTATTGTCGTGATTAGAGTATACTCCCACTCGCTACCCGCCCATCTCAATTCGCGACTTACATGAATAAATTACTTGAATTCATCGAGATCGAAACCGGTGAAAACGTTGAATTTAGCGTTATTTGGTTGCACGGATTGGGGGCCAGCGGGCATGATTTTGAGCCAATTGTGCCGGAACTCAAACTATTATCCCGTCCCGGCATTCGTTTTCTTTTTCCGCACGCACCTATTTGTCCCGTTACCATCAATGGTGGCGCGGCCATGCGGGCGTGGTTCGATATAGATTCGCTCAATTTTGAAGCCAGAAATCAAGACAATGACGGAATTGCAGCATCAGTTACATTAGTTGATGAACTCATTGACGCCGAGATTGCTCGTGGTATCAGCGAATCCAATATTTTAATTGCCGGGTTCTCACAAGGCGGGGCTGTTGCATTGCAGGCCGGGCTAACCTTACCAAAAAAGATTGGCGGCATCATTGCACTAAGTTGTTACTTACCAATGACCGAAGCCGATCTTGAAACAATTGACAGCGACAAATTTAAAATGCCTGTTTTTATGGCGCATGGCGCTATTGATGAGGTTATTCGCATTGAATACGCAGAACGTTCTCGAGACAAGCTGAAAGCGCGCAATGCCAACATTGAATGGCACAAGTACGACATTGCTCACAGCGTAAGCAATGAAGAAGTTGATGATTTATCGCTATGGCTTAAGCGTCTGTTTGGTATGTAATCTTCAGACGTTGCCTGCCTTGAATCACTGCATCCTTAACCTGTGCAGGCGCTGTTCCACCAACGTGATTTCGTGCATTCACTGACCCTTCCAGAGTCAATACATCGAACACATCCTCTTCAATAATGTTGCTGAATTGTTTGAGATCATGGAGCGACATATCGCCAAGGTCACAGTTTTGCTCTACGCCGTGTCGCACGGCCAAGCCAACTACTTCGTGCGCATCTCGGAATGCCAGGCCTTTTCTAACCAGATAATCTGCCAGGTCAGTTGCGGTTGAAAAGCCACGACTGGCGGCATCACGCATAACCTGTTCATTGGCTTTAATGGCCGGAATCATGTCAGCAAAAGCACGCAAACAACCTAATAAGGTATCGACTGAATCAAACAGCGGTTCTTTGTCTTCCTGATTGTCTTTGTTATACGCTAGCGGTTGTCCTTTCATTAATGTCAGTAGCGACATTAAATTACCGTAGGTGCGTCCGCTCTTACCGCGCACCAACTCCGGTACATCCGGGTTTTTCTTTTGCGGCATTATTGAAGAACCTGTGCAAAACCGATCGGGCAACTCAATAAAATTAAATTGTGCTGATGTCCACAACACAAGCTCTTCAGACATGCGCGACAGATGCATCAGGCATGTTGCCGCTGTTGCGCAAAATTCGATAGCAAAGTCCCGATCACTAACCGCATCCAGTGAATTCTCACAGACATCATCAAAGCCAAGCAGTTCTTGCGTGATGGTTCGATCAATTGGGTATGAGGTGCCAGCAAGGGCTGCTGCACCCAGTGGCATTTTATTCAGCCTGCGACGCGTATCGCCAAGTCTGTCCAGATCGCGCAGCAACATTTCAAACCAGGCTAGCAAGTGATGACCAAAGGTAACTGGTTGCGCAGTTTGTAAATGGGTAAAGCCCGGCATGATAGTAGCGCTATGCCTATCTGCCAATTGCAACAAGCCTTCCATTAATCGCGTGGCCTCGGCAGCTGCTTCATCGCAGGCATCACGCAAATACAAGCGTATGTCGGTAGCGACCTGATCGTTACGCGAGCGCCCGGTGTGCAGGCGTTTACCGGCATCGCCGACCTTTGCTGTTAACGCCGCTTCAATGTTCATATGGACATCTTCGCGCGATACAGACCAATCGAATTGACCAGCTGAGATTTCAGCCTCTATCTGATCAAGTCCAGCGTTTATTTGAGCAAGGTCGTCAGCACTGAGTACGCCAACCCGGTTCAACATGGTGGCGTGAGCCCGAGAGCCTGCAATATCCTGGCGATATAAGCGCTGATCAAACGTGACTGATGCGGTAAAAGCCTCGACAAATGCGTCGGTGCTTTCATCAAACCGTCCACCCCACAGCTTCTGTGATGACGCTAATTTACTATTCGATGGCTTTTCTGGCGTATTCATGAGCTTACAACTACTACTGAGCGGTTCTGACCGCGTATACTAACAAGCTTTACTAATCGCTCGTAATCTTGATGCCCGAACTCATCCGTATAGCGACCCGACAAAGCCCTTTGGCTCTTTGGCAGGCGCACAGCGTGCGTGATTTACTGCTGGCCCAGCACCCTGATCTACGTATCGAACTGCTGCCTATGACCACCAAAGGGGATCGCGAACAAGCCACGTCTCTGGCAAAAATCGGGGGTAAGGGGCTCTTCCTGAAAGAACTTGAAACTGCACTGCTGGATGAGTCTGCCGATCTGGCAGTGCATTCAATGAAAGATGTCACCGCGCAAATGCCTGATGGTCTGGTTATAAATACGGTTCTGGAAAGGCATAACCCCTATGATGCGCTTGTTTCAAATAAATACAGCTCGCTGGAATCAATACCCGATAACGCCGTAGTTGGTACCTGTAGTCCTCGTCGCCAGGCCCAACTGCTTAAATTTAACCCAACGTTTAAAGTTGTCGAATTGCGTGGCAATGTAGGCACACGACTTGGCAAACTGGACGCCGGTGATTTTGATGCCACCATTCTCGCCTGCGCGGGCCTTGAACGATTGGGTTTGGAATCCCGAATAGCACAATCGATTCCAACTGTTCAGTGTTTACCAGCGGTTACGCAAGGTACTATCGGTATTGAGATTCGTGATTCAGATAGTCATATGAAACAACTACTTGCACCTTTGAATCACGAGCCAACCGCCATTCGATCGATCGCCGAGCGGGCCTTTAGCGCAACACTCAATGGCGGGTGTTCTGCACCAATAGCGGCCTTTGCCACTATCAGTGGAAAAAACATCAACGTAACAGCCCGAGTCATCGCGCTCGATGGCAGCACCATGCTGGAAGCAACTGACAATGCACCGCTAGATCAGGCGCAGGAGGTGGGGGAAAAATTGGCCATTGAATTACTGCAAAAAGGAGCGCAAGATATA
>CAYTJF010000129.1:0-16008 GCA_964437945.1 uncultured Granulosicoccaceae bacterium | reverse complement strand
TCTTCGCAGAAAACCCACTCGGAGAAGACCGAGTGGGTATTAACAACATGTTTAGCTACTTATTAGCTGCAGCAAACTCTTCATCGGTAGAAACAGTGCACGCTTCAACCGCAACGTCAACTTTCTCTAGCCATTCAGAGCCATACTTATCCGAATACCATTCACGCATACCAGAAGATGCCTCTTGAAATGCTGTCTTTTCGTCACTTGTTGGCACATAAATCGTACCGCCTTGTGATTTGAAATCATCATATGCTTCGATGGCTCGTCTCATTGGGAAAGCACGTGTTACCGTTTTCAGGTGATTCATGCCATCGAATACGACGCGCCGTGTGTTGTCATCGAGTTTTTGCCAAGCAACATCAGAGTACCACCACAACGCACCCATATAAGCGTGACCGTCCAGTGTTAAGTTCTTTAAACCCGCCTCAGGGAACTTCATATTCATGATATCGGTTATACCATTCTTAGTGCCTTCTACTACGCCAGTTGAAAGTGATGTATATACCTCAGGCCAGGCGACAGGAGTAGGATTCCCGCCCAATTGGCGGACCATTTCTTGTTGTATTTCAGCTGGTATCGTACGTAATTTCAGACCTTTGACATCTGCAGGTGTTTTAACTGGAGAGGTTGTTGTAGCAATATTTCTCCAACCTCCTGTGTTCGAAATGACCATCAAACGAAGTGGAAGGTCTGCATCGAGAACTCCTCGACGCAACTCATCGACAAATGGCCCATCGAATACACATTCGGCTATACGATCGTTTGCGAACAAGTAAGGGAGATCTAATACCTGACCCTCTGGGAACAGGTTTCCAAATCCACCAATAGTTGTAATATAAACTTCAAGGATTCCAGCTTGCAGATTTTCCAAGCATTCTTTCTCACTACTGCAGAATTGGCCTGATGGGTATATTTCAACTTTTGCCGAACCGTTGGTTCGACTCTCCACATAATCTTTGAACACCATGGAACCATCAAAATCCTCATCAGCCGGAGAGCCAAGAAAGGCGATCTTAATGGTGACATCTGCAGCATGAGCCGTGGTAAACGATCCCATAAATGCAGTCGCTGCCAGCGCCAAAGCGCTAGCTGCTAGTTTCATTTTTCTTACGTACATATTATCTGCCTCCAGAAGGTACAAAAAAGTGGCTTTAGCCACCGACGGATTCCACGAGGAGCTGGCAAACAGATGCCGCCTCGGGACATTTTGCAAACCCCATCATGGCTGGAAGAGTCATGGTTAGGCTTGGAAAAAAAGTAATTAAAAATATGACGACTACCTCTACAAGTAGAAATGGCCAAATCGCTGAGACAATACTTTCTATCTTCTCGTTCGCAACAGATGAGGCGACAAAGAGCACAAGTCCCATAGGGGGAGTGGCCAGCCCAACTGTTACGTTGACGCACATCACAATAGCGAAGTGCAAAGGGTCAATTCCTATTGATGCCGTAATCGGCGCTAGTATGGGCCCTAGGATAAGTATTGCTGGTCCAGCATCGAGAAACATTCCCACAATAAAAAGTAACAGGTTTATCAATAGGAGCAATACGAGTGGATTGCTTGTTAGAGATTGAATTAAATCCGCGGCTTGTCCGGCCAGACCAGATACGGTAACCATCCAACCAAAGGTTACTGCTGCCCCAACTAGAAATAAGATGATCCCTGATTGAACGGCCGTTGCTCGAAAAACGGTTGGTAGCCGCAATAGTGTTACTTTAGTAGCGTTGAGCGCATCTTTTGTTATCGATACTGTGTCTTCTGTATGGCTTTGAAGCTGAGTCGGTTCTATGGTTCTCGATAAATGAAACTTCCACCAAACACTAGCAAATACTAGCCATGCAAGAGTCAAATAAGCGTAGCCCTTAAAGGCTACAAGACCAAAAAAACCGATAAAAATAAATAGTGTTAGAGGGATGATAAACAAATAAGCGCGAATAGGTATGGCGATAAAATCTCTCCACCATTTGAGCTGTATAACTGTTGACGCAATCAGTGCGTATACAGCGGCAACCGCGGCTGCTTCTGTCGGTGTGTAGACTCCAGACAGTATCCCACCGAGTAACAACAACGGTGTTAACAGTGCTGGAAATGTTTCAAGAAACGCATTGGAGCGTTGTTCTCTTGTGGCTCGCTGATTCGCAACAGGAAAGTTTTTGATCTTCGCTATGTAGCTTGTTAATAGCATCAACCCACCCCCAATAAGAAGGCCTGGTATGAATCCCGCTAAAAACAATCCAGCAACTGAAACATTCATCACGAATGCGTAGAGAACCATGATGCCAGATGGTGGAATGATTGGACCGATAACAGAGGAAGCTGCAGTGACTGCGGCTGCGAATTTTCTTGAATAGCCATTTTCTTCCATCGCCGGGATGAGCATCTTTCCCAACGCTGAAGTGTCGGCTACCGCTGATCCTGAAAGTCCTGCAAAAAGAATAGAGGAGAGAATATTGACTTGTGCAAGGCCACCTCGAAAATGTCCAATCATTGATTCCGAAAATTTAACGATTGATCGAGTGATACCGCCGGCATTCATCAGCTCACCAGCAAGAATAAAAAATGGTACAGCCATCAATGGAAACGAATACATCCCGTTGTAAAGCGTCGTTAAAAGCTTATTAAAAAATATATCGTCCTTGCTATCGATCACAAGGCTTACCCCTGGCCCTATAAGAAGTGCAAAGACAACGGGGGTTCCTATAATAAGCAGAGCAAAAAATATCCAAAAATAGGCAATTGACATGTCAGCGCTGGTCCGTGACTATGGGCGAATCTATCGAATCTGAAGCATCGAGATCCAAATCGGAATTCCCTGTACCTATGCCGTGCAGCTCTCTAAGTATCAGCTCAACAGTGCCTGCAATGAGTGCGATAAAGACAATTGGGATAATCATGTAACACCATGCCCACTGGATTGGTAACGTGTTTACTCGGATATTCCAACCACGCTCTACGAGCACAAAACTTTCAAACAAGTATCGGTAAAGCACCCAAAGAACAGCGCAATAAATAAGCAGCCTTATCACTCTTTGGAATAGGGTGGGTAGTTTGCTAACGATTAATTCTATTGCCACGTTGCCACCGGTTCTTAAGGCATACGGTGCAACAATAAAAGCCATAGTGACCATGAGTATAAGCGACACATCTTCCACCCATGTGATGGAGTCGTTGAGCACGTATCTGAAGAATACACCCGCTATAACTACGCAAGTCATCATTGCAATAAAACATGAGGCTAGAAACACACCCGCCCTGGCTATATAATGGTTAACCAAACCGAGTGGTTTTACAAGTGCTGCTAATTGATTCATCTGGTATCGCTATCCACGGTGTTTATTGTTGTGATTCTATAGTGATGTGTGTATTGTAAACGATAACAAACGAGCACTGATAAGCTAAGAAGCTTGGATGTTGCTAAGGTAGCTGGGGTCTCGTCTGTGCGCGTTTCGCGCGTACTAAACACGCCAAGCTCAGTGAAGTCTGAAACAGGGGGTTGCGTTGACAAAGCCATTCGAGAATTGGGCTATATCCCAACAGGAGCCGTTCGGGCACCGTCAAGCAAAACAAGTCTCGTTGTAGCGGCGATCATTCCAACAATTGAAAATTCCGTTTTCGATACCGGGATTCAAGCATTGCAAATCCACCTATAGCGTTTGGGCTACCATCTTTTTAATGCAGCAAGTAACTATGATCCCGTACTAGAGCACGCGCTGGATAAAAATTTTCTAGTGAAGCAAGTTGCTGGAATAATAAGGTCTTCCCGTACCAATAGCCATTGAGGTGAGTGTTAACCTGGTTTTCAGAGAATCGACCGAACTACCACCTGAAGACTTGACAGAAATAGTACCTCGTAATATTGCAGTACTGCCAATTAACAAACGAACTTTCTGTATAGCGCAAGTATGAATGACGTACTCTTTTATTTCTTGGCCTTACTTTCATTTAGCGTCCAATCTGCGTTCGGCTTCGGCGGTGCCTTGATACTTATCCCTGTTTTAACGCTTAAAACACAAATCGTGGTGATTACACCACTGCTGGCGATAATGGGCTTGCTTCAATCAATTGGGATTGCGTGGGAATCCAGACATTCAATTAAGAAAGATCTTCTATGGCAGTTGTTACTTTGCGTCGCCGCAACTGCACCGGTTGGCATTTTCTTTGTCACGTTGTTCGAGGAATACATAGTAAAAACAATATTAGGGTTTGTGATTGTAGCAGCTGGTTCTGCGATGCTTGTTGGAAAAAATATGGGCTTGAATAGAAGTTACGCCTCTCCATATATATTTGGACCAATTGCTGGAGTACTGGGTGGTTCTTACAATACGATGGGACCACCTCTGGTTATATTTCTACAACTGCGCGGACTGGATCCTGCCTCGTTTCGCGCGACACTACATGCCTTTACTGTTTGGTCAAATGTGGTTATTTTATTTTTATATTGGCAACTTGGTCATTTGCAAAAAGAATCACTGGAATTTTTGATTCAGTTGCTTTTGCCGTTGTTGATAGGCTCGATGATCGGAAAATATATTTTTAGTAAAACTAAAATTAATAAGTACGGAGCAATTGTTAGTTGTCTACTAATACTACTTGGTTTTGTGATGATAGTTACGTCCTCTAAAATATGGATATCAAATTTAATCTAGCTTCCAGATCACTACTGTCCCTTTAACTTAGAGGCGAGTATGGCCTGACCCTGTTCAGTTGTTACAATGTAATCGACAAAAAAACCTTGTAGCAAAGTGGAATCAGGCCATGGCTCATTGTAATACGATTATCTCTCAAATATTTATATTGGTGCCTCAACATGAGTTTGAGACATTGGCAAATTAACATCAAATCGGTCGATCATTCAGAACGGCTTCGCGCTGGTTGCAATTTGTGACCATGATCATTTCACAGCTCAGTGAACGTAGAAGCTTGCGTGATGTTGTTGAAAAATATTTCTGCACAAAAGCACCGACTGTACCATTTGGGCAGTACAAAATTGTCTCGTTCCAGCCTGTCGAGAATCAATGAGGATTTGATCTTACCCGCGATACAGTTTGCATAACCCTTTTCCTTTACCTGATTACTTCACCTATTAACATCACCTGATTACGTGAGTTATGAACTCCAAATTTTTATTAAAATTTTGTGCTGGCGTTAGAAACGAATAAGCAATATTTTATTTAAATAGTATCTGGCGACTCTGTATAAACACCTAACATATGTCAACAATAACGCTAATGAATATCTACACCAAGATGCGGAATCTTGTAAATGTTCTAGCACATACATTATTAGACTTTACGGGAAAATCAGGTCCTGGTTCGTGTTGGTCAGAATGGACGATATTTAATATTCCAGCTGAAAGAATATGTTCAGTAGTTGCTTATCTTCAACTGTTAAAAACTGATTGGGTTTTTCGGCTTTCGACTCTTAATCGCTATTCTCTGGAAAATCTAAGCGTTCCTAAATACTTATTAAAACAGTCTCCTAATTGAGACGCCATTGCCTTTTTTTGAATAGTAGAACTAAAGCAACAATATTCCAATGTGTATCTCTGCGCTCAAATATCTGAGCTCTTATTAAATCTATTGATTGTTATTTTTTATGAGGAGAATGGAAAATGTTTAAGAAATACGTACCACAGATAATGCTAACTTGTTTCATCATGTTTGGATCAAGTACGAGTCATGCATTAACAAAATGTCGTGATTTGCCATCAGCAGCTGAATTACAAACAGCGTTGGTTGGAGCTAGATCGATGAACAACGGCGGGTTTGATCTTGATATGTGGGCCAGCATTGTGAATCGTGATGGAGAAGTTTGCGCTGTTGTTTTCACTGGTGAAGACAGAGGCGACCAATGGCCGGGTAGTCGCGTAATTTCGGCACAAAAAGCCAGTACAGCAAATGCTTTTTCGCTTCCAGGGCTAGCATTATCCACGGCGAATTTATGGCAACCCACGCAACCTGGCGGTAGTCTATTTGGTCTGCAATTCAGCAATCCAGTGGATACTGCCGTGGCGTACGGCAACGTATCATCCAAACACGGGGATAGCAAAGGAGGTAAGTACGGGCAGGGAGCCAAGGATCCAATGGTTGGCAGCATTGTCGGCGGCGTTAATGTTTTTGGTGGAGGTTTGGCTTTGTACGACGCTGGAGGGACGCTTTTAGGTGCGATCGGGGTAAGTGGGGATTCGTCTTGTGCAGATCACAATATTGCCTGGCGTACTCGTGACGGACTCGGGCTAGACTTTGTACCCGGTGGAGTCGCACCGGTAGGAGATAACATTATTCTCGATCCAGCTGAAGCTTTCGGTCATCCCGTTTGCACTGGCGGCGGAAATGTCGCAGACAATGACGACGTAGTCATCGCGTGCCCACTAGGCGATGGTCCTACAATTGGTTGTACTTAATTTAGTCGTGATTAGTAGAAAATTACAGATTTTGTGGGCATCGCCTCCAGTAAGCCAAGGCGTTGCCCCTGACAATGTGTGTATTTATCTACAATTGTGATTTATTGTTTTAGAGGAGAATTAAGCGCCTGGTTTATTTACAGACGACCCTACGTTTAATTTTTTAATCGAAATGAATTCAGCCAATTGTGCTGAATTCATTTACAACAGCTCGTATGGCATGGTCACTTTAACTTTCTGTAGGCACGCTATCAGATCAGGATGGCGATGTGCTTGACATTCTGATTCAAACTCACAGCAATTAAAAAGGCAACCGAATGATTCTTTCGACGTGTACTGTCTGGGCAGGGTAGGGAATCCCCCAACGAGCGGTGAGTGAATACACGCACGTGTCGGAAATCTTTTCCGGAATGGACGGCATTTGATAAGCGCTACACACCAGAGATTATTTCGTACTCGCGCTTTCGCAGAATTTGACAATACTGTGTAGACAATGTTTGAGCTACTAATGGCTCCAGCCGTGACCGATATTGTTCAGTTAGTGTTTTGGCAAGTCTTGGCAGATCGTGGTGCAATTGTTTTTGATTTGGCGATCAAGGCAAGAATTTAACATAAAGTTCAAAATCAGAATTATAGCGCAATGATCTTACTGGGTAAAAATATAAAGATCCGAGAGTATATTACAAATACCCGACCGGAGTGGCCGACATTGCATTGGAATGCGACGACCGATAATAAACGTCGCTAAAGCTCTAAATGGCGTAAAGCCTGACAAGCTTTTTTTTATCAAGTCTAGTATTGAGATAGAGTGGCTATATCATAAGGGTTTTTTATTGATCAGATATAGATTCTCTCACATCAGGATTATTGAGATACAAAACGAACACCACTGATACATCAGAATTCATAGAAGGCATGAACTTAAAGGTTTACCAAGCTGAGAGCTAAATGCCATACTAAAACGATAAAAAAACGGCATAGGTTTTCCATGCACATATTCACTGGGGTACACTAATACGCTCGGTGCCAATGAGTAAAGTTTGAGTCTGATGGAAATTAAACTGGCGTATGGCCGTGAAGGTCTGGATGTTTCACTACCAATTGGTGCTGAGCCTACGGTTATACGAAAGCCCGAGTTGCAGACCAACCGCGATGGCGCGGCGCTGGTGCGTCAAGCGCTCGACAGCCCTGTGGATTCAAAACCACTCACTGATCTTGCCAGACAAGCGAAAAGCGCTTGCATATTGATCTGCGATATTACTCGCCCGGTTCCCAACCACCTTTTCCTGCGGCCAATGATTGAAGACTTACAAGCAGGCGGTATAGAAAAATCACAAATCACGGTATTGGTGGCTACTGGACTGCATCGTCCAAATCTCGGCGATGAACTTGAAGAATTAGTGGGCGACCCTTGGGTGCAACAAAATGTGAGAGTAATAAATCACTATGCAAAAGTCGATTCTGATTGTATCTCTCTTGGAGTAACAGAAAAACATCAGGTACCAGTAGGGTTAAACAGATATTTGGTTGAAGCAGATATTAAAATTGCTACTGGTCTGGTAGAGCCGCATTTTATGGCGGGCTACTCAGGTGGTCGTAAAGTTATTGCCCCTGGCGTTGCACACCATGAAACGATTCGCACCTTTCATAGCGCTCGATTTATGGAAAGCCCGTTTGCCACATCCTGTAATTTGGAGAACAACCCACTGCATGATACTCAGCTTGAAATCGTCAACATGCTTAGCGGTCCTGTGCTTAGCTTTAATACGGTGATTGACGAACACCGTAACTTGGCTTTTGTGTCTTTTGGCGAAGTTATACAAAGTCATTTACGAGCGGTGGCTTTTGCGCGTGAAAGTTGTGAGGTTAAGGTTGGGCGACAATTTAATACCGTTCTTACCAGCTCCGCAGGCTACCCGCTAGATAAAACTTACTATCAAACCGTTAAAGGTATGGTCACCCCATTGGACATTCTGCAGCCAGGTGGTGACCTAATCATTGCTTCTGAATGTTCAGAAGGCTTCGGGTCAGAAGAGTTTCTGGCCGCACAAAAAAAATTGGTAGCTATGGGCGTAGAGCCATTTCTTGAGTCACTTATGCAAAAGACACTGGCAGATGTAGACGAGTGGCAAACAGAAATGCAATTGAAACCAATGCGTATCGGCCGAATCAAACTGTACGCACCAGCGCTTGACCCCGAGCTTGCGCAGTACACCGGAGTCGAAATGATTAATGACTTGTCAGCGGCGATACAGTCAAGCCTCACGGAGCACATGGACTCTCAACTTGCTGTAGTGCCAGAAGGTCCTTATGTCGTGCCGTTTAGTTGATCACCATTTATGAACACAGGTCCTGATTCTGTGCGTGAACAGGTTTCTCGCATAGATCTTCAGCCACTCGGAGGAATAGCTGGGGATATGTTTGCAGCCTGTATGTTTGATGCGTATCCTGAATTGTTACCAGCCTTCGAGGCTGACATAGACACGCTTGGAATAGCAGGAATCACCTGTAGTGTAGAACGGCGATTAGCGCATGGTCTGACGGCGCTGCATTTTAACGTCACGGACACAGCAAAAGTTAAGCCTCCACGTACACTGCCAGCTGTTGTCAATTTTCTAGAGCAATCGTCGCTGCCAACTAAGCTAATAAGCTGTGCAATCGAAATCTATACTCTTTTGGCTAAAGCGGAAGCAGCAGTGCACGGTAAAACGCCCGATACCATTCACTTTCATGAGGTATCAGACTGGGATTCTATGATTGATATCATTGCAGCGGCTGGTGCAATAACACGCGTTGCGTGCAAGCATTGGCGCATCGGACCGTTGCCACTTGGAAGCGGCACAGTCGATACTGCTCATGGTGCGATACCCCTGCCGGCGCCGGCGACCGTTGAGTTACTTAAGGGCTATGCTTGGAAAGATGATGGTCAGCCAGGCGAACGAGTGACTCCAACGGGTGCGGCAATTGTGGCGTTTTTAAAGCCTGAAAGCATACAGCAAATGCCAGGAGAGGCGCATCTGGTTGCTATCGGCAATGGTTGTGGCACCAGAGAGCTGGCGGACAGAGCAAACATACTGCGAGCATCAATATTCGCGGAAACCGAACAAAAACTCGGTGATATCGTTTGTCGCTTAGAGTTTGACATTGACGACATGACCGCTGAAGAGCTTGCCGCTGCCTGTGAGTTGTTGCGCGAACGCGAAGGGGTGATAGATCTGGTTAATGTATCACTACTAGGTAAGAAGGGCAGACATGCTACAGAAGTCAGGATGTTAGTGCATCCGCAGTTCGCATCGACAATAATCGATGATTGCTTTAGCCTGACGACAACGCTCGGTGTCCGAACCAGTGAAGTACAAAGACGGTTACTTGAACGTGAGGAAAAACTGGTTGACGGGCACCGGGTGAAAATTGCTCACCGCCCTAATGGAGTATTAACTGCCAAAGCAGAGAGTGATAGTTTGTCCATCACCGGTAGCTTGCAGCAACGTCGCAGGTTGGCCGAGCGCTTACAGGATGAGTCTACTGATGAATAGCCAATATAAAAAACTATGCAACCTACTGGAATCTCAAGAAGGCGAGTTGTTTGTGGCGCTAAGCGGTGGAATCGACAGTATTACTCTGATGACCGTTGCGGCGCGTGTACGTAAACCAAATACAACTATAGCGATACATGCGGTCTCTGCTGCTGTGCCTGCAGAGGCAACCGATAGGTGTAGGCACTTAAGTGCAAAGTATGGATGGCAACTACAGGAAATTGACGCACTGGAAATGCACAATAGCCACTATGTAAGTAATCCAGTTAATCGATGTTATTTCTGTAAAAGTAATTTATTTGAAGGCATTGAAAAAATCAGAGGTGTAGCTGACCACGCAACCATAGCGACTGGCACTAATATGGATGATTTAGGCGATTATCGACCCGGCCTTGCCGCTGCCGAAGAGCGTGCAGTCTGGCAACCGTACGTAGAGGCAGGTATAGTTAAAAATAACGTGCGTTTGATTGCAACAAAAGAAGGGCTCGGTGAGCTATCTCAGCTGCCTGCGCAACCGTGTCTTGCCAGCCGAGTAGAAACTGGCATTGCTATTAACAAAGAAGACCTACTATTTATTCATCGCGTGGAAAAAGCCGTGACTAATCTCACCGCGCCTGGTGATATTCGCTGCAGACTCAATTCAACTGGTGTTGTTGTTCAGCTGCCATCAGACAACAAAATTTTTAGCTGTGAGCTAACGAAAAATAGAGTTAAACAGTCTTTGCAATCACTTTGTACAGATGCTAACAAACCTTTTATTGGTTTTGAGCGGTACCGTATGGGCAGCTCATTTCTGAAAGATCAGGTAGTCAACAATGCCTGATGAGGTGGAATTTGACTGGCAGAGACAGCAGCGAACCGGCATAGCCGAAGCCGTAATGTGCAGTGGCAAATCATTCGAGCAGCTTCAGATGATATTGTCCGATGCAAATGAACGAGAGCATTCTGTATTGCTTACGCGAATGGCACCCCATGTCATGGAGCGAATAACTGCCGCGTTTACCAACATTGAACTGGATCCGCAATCTGGCACTGCAATTCTTAACAATGGTCTGCCAGAGCCTATGCCATGTAATCACTTGATTTTGACCGCGGGCAGTTCAGATATGCCTATTGCATTAGAAGCACAACAGACGCTGAAGTTTTACGGACTTAATGTCGAAATAGTCGCCGATTGCGGTGTCGCCGGTTTGTGGCGGTTAACAGATAAGCTTGAACGTTTGCACCAAGCGCCGGTACTTATTGCAATAGCGGGCATGGAGGGCGCACTTTTTTCCGTACTGGCTGGACTGGTTCCGGGCTTAGTGATAGCGGTACCGAGTTCTAATGGTTATGGTGTTGCTGAAGGTGGTAAAGCAGCACTGAGTAGTGCGTTAGCCTCGTGCGCACCAGGTGTAGTGACTGTCAATATAAATAACGGATTTGGGGCTGCGTGTGCGTTACTTAAAGTACATCAAATTTGATTCTGGATTTATTGTCAAAACGCCTGAAAAGGTTTTATATCATGGCCCTGTATTGTTTCTTTCCCTTAACTCAGGATAGGGTAGGGGGAACCCTGACGAGTGGTCACTGTTGCTAAATTGAGCATTAAAACACCATAAATCTGGCTATTTTTAGCCCCAAAATTCATCTATTTAACTGTACCTTCTCATAATATTAGAACCATTTTACGTACGCAAGCTATTGATTTATTTACTGGCATACCGAAGCAGGAATAAAGTAAGGCCCATTTGGCAGGATTAACGGTAGATGGCGGAGAGAGAGGTTCGAACCCTAGATATGCTAGAAAACGCTCGATGATTAAAGCCACAAGAAAGTGGCCACAAATGCAAAGCCTGCCACCAACAGAGTTGTGAGGCTAATCGGTACAGACGCTTTGATGGCTAAATTAGCTAACCTGTAGTGAAGGCGAGCAGTGGCAATACTGTAAGATATACCAATAGATGTGTGTTTCCCGAATATTACAAAAGAACAGGGATGCTGCTAAAAGAATAGGAGAAATAATGAATACTCCCGCCAGTACTGTAAGTTTTCGTTTTTCGTATGTTTCTACACTTCTGTTGTTTTTTATATCGTTGTTTTTGCTGATAAGTACGAGCAACAGAATAGCGCATGCTCAAACCTGTGATGAAGATTACATCGTGGTTTCTGGTGACTCTCTATCAAAAATAGCGCTCGCGCTTTACGGAGACCCACAAAAGTGGACGCTTGTATACAATCTCAACATCGATACCATTGGCGACAACCCTAACCTGATATTGGTCGGTCAAAGGTTGCGTTTAATTTGTCTTGAAGAAAACAATGAGGTGAATGATGATCGGATTGCGGTGAATAATGAACCGAAAGTGATCGAGCCTATTGATGCAACAACCGAAGCAACGACCGAAGCAACGACCGAAGCAACGACCGAAGCAACGACCGAAGCAACAACCGAAGCAACAACCGAAGCAACAACCGAAGCAACAACCGAATCCACAACCGAATCCACAACCGAATCCGCAACCGAAGATACAACCACAGAAACCGATAACACCGCATCTGGCTCTTCTACCAACCAAAGCAATCCAGCACAAAGTACGGGTAGTGACGTCACAACAAAAACGAATGTTGAAACCATTGATACGGAAACCAACAACATTGGCACTATAAAATTGCTCACAGCCGACGACTATGCACCTTTCACCGACCGCAGTTTAATCAATGGTGGATTAGTGACGGACATGCTGACGTCAGCATTGGAAAACAATCCTGACAAACCTGCTTTTGAGGTCAGCTGGATTAACGATTGGTCGCAGCATCTGGATCCGTTGTTGACTAACTTTGAATACGATCTGGGGTTTCCATGGTTGCAACCAGACTGTGCCACTGCAACCGATGATTATCGTTGCCAAAATTTCTTGTTTTCCAACGATGTAATTCAGATGTTGGTACTACTTTTTACTGATAAAGAAAGACCAATCACATTCAATGAAGATGCAGATATTGAAGGGACAGTGCTATGCCGGCCCAAAGGGTATTACACCCATGACTTAGAAAAAGATGGTCGTCGGTGGTTGACTGACGAAAAAATAAAGTTGGAGCAACCAGGGAGCATAAAAGATTGCTTTGATATGTTAATGGCGGGCCAAGTTGATGCCGTAGCTTTAAACGAGTACACCGGCCGGGCTGCGGTTGCCAAGCATTCGTTATCTGATCGCGTTGAAGTTCTGGAAAATCGTCCTTTGTCTGTAGAAGGTTTGCATGTAGTGGTACATAAGCAGCACCCTCGTGCTCCAGAACTGATAGACATTGTTAATACCAGCATAACTGAGATTCAGATCAGTGAAGAGTACAACTCTATTATTGATCTGCACTTTCGCCTTTTCTGGTCAACTATCGACGAGACAAACTAAGTCATTCGACAAGTTCGGATTTGACTATTCAGTCGGGAATTTTTAGCGGTCATTATGCATCCAAATAACTGTAAAAAATGGATTAATAAACCGATGAAAATGCCGATAAAGAAGGCCACTCATACAGGTGGAATTTAGGGCAAATATTGTCCCTACCAAATACTGGTACTTATTGAAACGCTTGACATTTCTGCCGCTGAGCCAGTATCTTTTTTACATGAATACCTTACTAAAGCCACTGCTTGTAACCGTCCTTGGTAACCTGAAAAGCGGGCCAGCGCTTCAGTTAGTGGTAGTAGCTCTTCGATAGCAACAAGCGAAGATGACCGAACGTGATCACAAACGTTTGCGCATTTAGCCATTAGAACGGTGGTTCTGGGTTTTACTGTATCGGTTTTGGTCCGGATGTTTGCAGACACTCCAAGTGTTTCAACCGGATACTTTGGTTCGTTGGCATCGCAAAGGTTTTTCATCTTACTGGCGCTGGAAATCTCTCCGTGGTCGGCAAGATCAACCTGCTGTAAGCCGTGAAATTCAGCATCTCATTAGAAGGATGTCGAGGGACAATGTGGTCTGGGGTGCACCACGAATTCACGGTGAGCGGCGTATGTTAGGAATTGATGTTTCCGAGTCTACCGTGGCGAAGTATATGGTTCGTCATAGAAAGCCGCCGTCCCAATCGTGGCGAACATTTCTGAATGATCATTCGACGGAGCTTGCATCAATTGATTTTTTCACTGTGCCTACGGCTACCTTCCGAATATTGTATGTGTTTGTAGTACTGAGACATGCCAGGCGCGAGGTTGTTCATTTCAATATCACACGAAACCCGACAGCCCAATGAACGGCACAGCAAATAGTAGAGGCCTTTCCTTTTGATTCGCCACCTCGTTACTTACTGCGCGATCGTGACAGTATTTTTGGTGAGTGCTTTCGCAGACGAGTGAAGAGTTTGGGGGTTGAAGAAATAAAAGCAGCCCCGCGGTCACCTTGGCCGAATCCTTATGTTGAGCGCATGATTGGTTCAATCCGTCGTGAGTGCGTTAATCACATCATTGTATTGAGCGAAGCTCATTTACGTCGCCAACTCAAGCAGTATTTTACTTACTATCACGATACACGAACACATCTTTCACTGGCCAAGCAGTGTCCAAAACACATGAAAATCAACACTCATAATCAAGGGAACGTCATTGCTTTACCTCACGTCGGCGGTCTACATCATGAGTACCAGCGAGCAGCGTGAGATATTTTTTGACAACGGACCTGTGAGTTACCGATTTGCATCAGAGATAGAGATTTTAGTAGGGACACGTTTTAAATAAGTTAAATTGACATATATGAACCATCCCCGTTTTGCAAATCAATTTATCAGATCGTGTAATAGATCTATAGTTGCTGTCATATATTCGGCGTCTAAGCTAACGCTTGCGCCCTGATTTAAATCCGCGCTCTTTTTCCTCATCAATGCCATGACCACTACCGGCCGTGTCAATTTCCAGGTTTTAAAAGAGTCGGTTTGACCTATTTAACCATCATCTAAATTAACTTTAGCAAACTCGTGACGTTTACTTGGTGTTAAAAATACCGTCTGATATTGAGTATCAGACAGTCCCTCTTTGAATGGTGCTGTTAAATTCATCACCACTTTTCAGTAAAGACCAGATAATTCGCGCATTCTTGTTAGCCAGTGCAACTGCTGCACTGTTAAAACTAAGTGACGCCTTTTTCTTTAATATCCAGCGACCATAGTCATTGTCCACATTTTTGTAATGACTTAGTGCTGCCCTTGCTCCGTGAATCAATAACTTACGTAAGTATCGATCACCTCGTTTACTAATACCCAGTAGAATTTGTTTATCACCGCTAGAGGATTGTCTAGGCACCAAACCCAACCATGCTGGCATATGTCGACCGTTTTTAAATACATTGGCATTAGGTACAGCAGCAACCATCGCTGTGGCGGTCAATTCACCGACGCCAGGTATGCTTAATAATCGCTTACAGGCTTCATTCTGGCGACAAAGCAGCTGGATCTTTTTTTCTAAGCCTTTTAGTCGTACTTCGCTGTCCAAAAGCTCACCATATAATTCTTGCATGCATTCTCGTGACAACGGTGTCAGTTCATTTCTGTCATCGGCAATAATGTTACGCAGTGAGCTCTTTACTTTTCCAGCGCCAGACTTGATAGTTATGCCGTATTCTAAACACAGTCCTCTGATTTCATTAATCAATGCCGTTCTGTTTCTTACGATTCGACTACGAACTCGATGGATTGACTGAATATCTTGTTGTGCAACCTGCTTAATTGGTACGTAGTTCATTGATGGCCTGCTCGCCGCTTCAACAATCGCCTCGGCGTCATTCGCATCATTCTTGTTCGTTCTCACAAAAGGCTTTACAAATTGCGGACTAATCAATTTTACATTGTGACCACCTATGGACTCTATACCTGTAGAGTCTAATCGTGTCTTTATCTACAATCTCGAATATAACAAGAGCTCATCTATCTAGTTTCCAAGCTTATGATATTCAAAAACAGGGTGGCTATCTATATCACGATGTACAGACCAAGTAGTAAAAGCGCAATGAAAAACACTCGTTTGAATAACTGTTCTGGTAAGCGTTGCCGTATATGTTGACCAAAATGCATTCCGACAAACGCAGGAATCA
>CAYTJF010000128.1:0-16157 GCA_964437945.1 uncultured Granulosicoccaceae bacterium | reverse complement strand
AAAAAATTGAACTGGAAAAAGCCAATGCGGTGTTTGCTGCCGTAATTTTTCAGGACAAGCAAAGGGATTCGGCAGATCATGGAAAGCCAGGAATCGGTCAGGATGCGTCAATCGCTGGTCAGACCAGTCGTTGACTCACCAGACTGTACAGATGTCGAGTCAGACTTTGACAAGTTCACGCACGACACCACCAATTTTGCCGCTGCATCTAACGCAAGAATTCGTTTTTGGGCGATGCTGTTAAGTGATACTGCGGTTATTATCGGCTGTTTCTTTTTGGCAATTGGATTTAGTGCGATCGTTCGCGAACTGTTTGGTATACCACCTCATACACAAATTTTACCCGATTCAAGCCTGCTGGCATTTACCATTTTTGGATTACCAGTCATTTTTATACTGGGTAAGAGCTTTTTTGCAGGACATTACACGCAACCAAAGCCTGCGTGGACTGAAGTGCGAAACCTGCTGCAAATAAGCGCATACACTTTCGCTCTGGTATCGATCATTCTGTTTTTATCTAAAGGGCACTTTTCTCGTTTGACGTTCGGATCATTTTGGCTGTTTGTTCTTATAGCGTTGCCATTTAACCGATACGTCACCAAACGTACTCTTATTCGATTTTCGAAGTGGTTTGTGCCATTGGCGGTTGTCGGCTCCGGTGTCAATGCCAAACGCTGTATTGAGTCGATTCGAGCAGATGAAATGTTCGGCTATGCCGCATTTAGCGCGGATAAATATCACAGTGACTGCGCCACCTTGTTTGCGCCAGATAGCGTGGATGAGTTCGAAAAAACGTTCGATCGAATCGAATCAACACTACGCAGTCGATCATCAATTATCTTGTCTACTCCTTTGTCTGGTCTGGCTTTGGGCAATGCTGAAATGTTAGAACTGCCGCAACATGACTCAGCGCTTATACGACTTCACAATAATCTTCACAAGCCACACCACATGATGATGAAACGGACCTTCGATGTATTGGCATCTGCTTTGGCTTTAATCCTGATTTCACCAGTCATGTTGGTGCTCTATTGTTTCGTCACACAAGACTCTGGCCCATTCCTGTACAAGCAACAACGAGTTGGAAAGGGCGGAAAACTATTCAACTGTTGGAAAATACGTTCCATGGTGACCGATTCCAGCGAACGCCTGGAGAAATATCTGCGAGAAAATCCTGAGGCGAAAGAAGAATGGGTAACCAACTTTAAACTTAAGAACGACCCGCGTGTTACTCATCTTGGCAAGTTTATTAGAAAATGCAGTATCGATGAACTTCCGCAGCTGTGGAATGTATTGATTGGCGATATGAGTCTGGTGGGCCCGCGCCCGATAGTGGTCGCAGAGAAAAGCTACTATGGCGGAAGCTACAATTATTATGAAGACAGCAAGCCTGGTATAACCGGTCTTTGGCAGATCAGTGGTCGCAACGATATCGCCTATTCGGAACGAGTTAGTATGGACGTGACCTACTCAAGAAACTGGAGTCTGTGGCTTGATATAGTCATCATATTAAAAACGATTCCAACACTAATAGGCCGCGCGGGTGCTTATTAGCTCTAATATGCAGCTTGCCAGGCTGCTTGCGTTTTTGTAGACCGTTTTTTGTTAACTACTTGTTTTAGCTGTCAAGAAAACGTTGTGCCCAAATTTCACTTAGTAACACACTGAATAACAGGTCAGACGATTGAGTGTTCCCTTTCCTGGCATTCGTTTTTGCCTTGCTGACTACGTCATCGCGATACCAACCACGATCTATTGCCGAATTGAATATACTGTCGTACCAATTTGTGTCAGTTGTCTTCCACCATTCATATAAAAACGTGATTCCGAATCCGGATTTGGGTCTATTGAGTATTGATGCTGGTAATAGCCCTTCCCCGGCCTCGTTCAAAATGACTTTGGGTCTGTTTCCATGGATCAACTGGCTGGTCGGAATGCTTGCCGCAAGATTGAACAAATCATTATCGAGAAACGGCACGCGAGATTCAATCGAATGGGCCATTGAGAGCTTGTCCATATAGAGCAAATTCTGATCAACAAGATAGGTCCATTGATCGAGATTCAATGCAGCATCGATCGGGTCTGTCTCTGAGTACTCGTTTGCGATACTCACGTGATACTCCAGAACGTCATCGATGTGCAAATCTCCCAGAAAATCAGGAGAAAGGGCAGACATGCTGGACTCAGGCGAATTGGGAAACGAAATCTGGATAAGGTCGCGCGGACTGGGTAGCGAAGATGCGTTTAAAAACTGACCAATCCGATACATATCGGGTGGCAGAAGCTTACTTAAATAGGCAGCTGTACCTAACAATGATTTAGGTATACGCCTGGTTTTGTTTAGATGACCAGCTGCTATGTGACGCCGGTAGCCGCCGAATATTTCATCAGCACCATGTCCGCAAAGTAACACCGGTGTTCCATCAGCTCTTGCCGCCTTCGATATTCTGATCGCGTTTATCATTGCGGAATCAACAACAGGCTCTTCCATATGCCACAGTAAATTCATGAGTACGTCATGATTCAAGAACTCTTTAGGTTCAATAACGGGTGGAATAACCGTTTGTTTTAATGGGTACATTGCCGCAAGATCATCAACGTATTCAATCCGATCTATCTGATTGCGGCCAGGTAATTGCGAACTACTGTACCCGACAGTGTACGAGTTAACTTTTAACATCGGTTCACGAGTGCGACACATTAGTGCCGTAGTCAAACTCGAATCCAGACCTCCGCTCAAGAATGTTCCTACGGGTACGTCTGATATCATTTGTCGCTGAATTGCCAGCTCCAGAGCATCATTGATTTCTGCGACAGGCGCAGTTGCATTGGAATTATTTCGGCGGTTTGTGTGGCGGTCGGTCCAGCGTGTAATGTTCATTTCACCGCCTGGTTTCCAGGTCAGGTAGTGTCCAGGCAGGAGCTTTTTTATTCCCTTAAAAAGTGTTCTCTCCCCAGGAACGTATCGGAATGACATGTATTGCCAATAAGCCAATTTGTCTTGCGTAGCGACGACCTCTGGCAGGCAGAGCAGGGCTTTAATCTCTGATGCGAATGCGATGCCGTCAGATGTTTGTGTGTAGTAGAGTGGTTTTATCCCGAACTTATCACGGGCACAAAACAGCGTTTGCTTGCGTGCATCCCAAATTGAGAAAGCAAACATACCATTTAAGGATTGCAACATATCAAAACCATCTTCTTCATACAGATGAACAAGAGTTTCAGTGTCGCCGGTTGATCTAAACTGATGCCCTTGTGCTTTTAAGCGTGATTGGTAATCCAGATAGTTGTAAATTTCACCGTTATAGACAACTGTGATTTTTCCATCTTCGTTGTGGAGTGGTTGATTTGCTTGCTCAGAAAGATCAATTATCGAGAGTCTTCTGTGGCCAAAAAATATCCGATCATCTACCGACCATTGACCTTCTGCATCGGGTCCTCGGTGCGCAATAGAATCACACATTCTTTTTAAAGACGCAAAATCCTGATCCTTATTGCGTGGTTCAGATCTTACAAATCCTGCAATTCCGCACATGTTGCTTGGCTCGTTAGTGAATTAGTCAGTTAGGTAAATCATCGTTGACCGGAACGTTATCAGACATTGGGTCAATTTCAGCGCTTATTTTTGAATCGCTAATCGTCAACTTGTACCCCTTGTTCGCATCATGCAGGGACAATTGCAGACCATCTTTGTGCGTAATAACATCCAGCGAAATCTGGGTAGCGTCGGGCCAAACGACATAGCCCGACCAACAAAATTCTTGGAATGCAGTTTTCAACCCCCAAACCGTATTCTCAACTTCCTTGCCAAACTCACTCGCATACCACCCTTGCATAGGATTGGTTTCGCCGTGGTAGCTGTGGCAGGATTCATATCCCCAGGGATGAATCTGAATCTCGTTTGAATCTTGAGCGACTTTGCCCGGCTTTTTGTTTTCACCTAATTGGGGTGGATTGGTGATTACAGTGCTCGGATGGAAGTGAATAAAACTCTCGGCGACATGCTGGCCGCTGGCGGTAAGCTTATCAATAATTATCCAGAAACGACTGTCGACGTAAGCAATTTTTCGATTGTGGAACACAGGATTCGTGAGGCGTTCATAACCGGTATGCGAAGCCGAGACCCACTGAAGATTGTCATCTTCGGCCCAGTGAGCCTGCCTGGGGCGCGCCCGTCGTGCCACTCTGAAAACATCCCAGATTTGAGACTGCTCTTCACCGTCGATGACAACAGTATTGTGTGCGCGAGTACTTCTAAAATAGTTGCGTGTTGCCGGGTCTTTAAAATAGTCACTGACGCCTGAATCAATGATTAGACGACGACCGGCGATACTCAATTCATAGCTGAGAATATCGCAATGACTGTGTCCGGATCGATGATCGGCACCCATTAAACCTGCATCAAAAATCAAAAAATTGCGATTTTTTTTGTCCCGCAGCATAAAGTAGCCAGAGTCTGGCAATGCCGTTAATCCATCGCTGCATGTAATGCTCGAATCGATTGAAGTCGTTGGACTTGCAGCTATCAGGTGTGCAGAGTCATTGAACAGGGGCAGCCTCTCGTCGGGATGCAGCACGCTGACTAACCAGTTTTGCATCTTGACCAAACGTTCATTGAGGTGTGAGGGAGTCTCTAATTGTTGGTACTGGGCTACCGCCGCTATCTCCTTATACATGTCCAGCATAATTTGATGGTACATAGGGCTTAGTTCATCGTGACCACCATCATCAAAAAAATTGTCGTCCAGTCCCTTCCAGATAATATTGGAGCCAATTGCTCTCCATCGATCTGAGTCGCTGCTGTTGAAAAAGATACTCGCCAGCCAAAGTGATCTGCCATTTTCTAGTAGATGATTGTTCTGTAGCTGAAGTTCCAGGTGCTTCTCCAGGTACAGCGCCTGGTTATAGAGGCTGGCTCTGAGCTGCGAAGCGAAGGTTTTGTCTTCACTCAGAAAATTGGCGAATACAGAGTATGCCCGTAACCAGTTGTTGATTCTGAGTGAAATGGGGTAGGCATCCCAAGCAACAGGCATGGCAACAGGGCACGCATCGATCCACTGTTCTACCAGAGATTTGAACAATAAATAGTGTTGCTTGTTATGGTCGGATTTGTAATGACGGGCCAGTTCACGGGCATGGTCGAAATAGTGGAGATTGTAGATCCACAATTTTGTCTCAGTATCAGGAAGCCAGTTGATGGGCGATCCAAGTTCCACCTTTTTGTTAAGAAAGACGAATGTACCTTGTTTGATCTGAGCGATATCAACGGTGGCAAATTCAAGATCAGGAAAAGACACTGGCTGGAATTCTTCCTGACCTGCAGACCGAGTGAACGAGCGCAGGTATCGATCTGATTTATGCATTACTCGTGCATGGATCGTCATCCTGATTCGATGCCAAATCTGTGATGGCTTCAGGTAGTAGGATGTGACCAGGTACTGCCGAACTTTACCGATGGCGTTTGTATGAGACATGTCGATTAAATTTTGGTCAGGAATAGAATAGATCGACGCATTGGTCAATGATGCGGTCATTGATGCCTTCGACTTCGAATCGATGCCAGCTTCCTCGGCCCGACTGACACGTTTTTTCGATCAACGTATTGGCGATCACATTCGCCACGTTATTGGAATCCGGCATTGATAATAAACTTCCTTGTTTTCCGTTTGATGAGTCTGTTCTGGAAATTCAGAACGGTAAGTTGATGGCCTGAACCAGCTTTGGGATAACGTAATTTGATGAATATTGACGACTTGATTCAAGAGCACGATGACCAAGCTCTTGTCGCAAGTCGGGGCTGTCAGCGAGCAACCGTATGCTGTTCGCGATTTCCTCTGGGTTATTGGGCGAAACCAGCAATCCGTTTTTACCATGAGTTATCAGTTCTGGTAATGCGTTAAATCTGGTGGTGATTATTGGCATGCCCGCCATCATTGCTTCGACTATAACGCCAGCATGTCCTTCACCAGGGTAGTAGGTTGGAAAAACCAGAACGTCATAGGTTGAAATAGTTGGAATTACGTTTTCATGCGGCAGCATACCGTGATAGGTCGCATTTGTTGTTAACGCCAACTTGCGATGGAAACTACTTTCAATTTCCTCGTAAATGGGACCATAAAAGTCGCAAGTTATTGTTTCGCGCTCGTACTCATCCAGTAGCTTTAAGCTATCGAGTAGATCGAAAACACCTTTTTCCTCTCTGATATGGCCCAGGTAAACCAGTCTGAGTGGTTTGTTAGCCATTTCCGTGGGGGTGAGGTTTCGATCAATCGTCTCGACAGATTCTCTATAGCCGGGTACATGAGTTACCTCAACAGATAATCGTTGTTCGAAGAACGTTTTTAACAGTTCTGTTTGTACAATGAGACCATCACAACGGTTCAATACGAATCTGAAGTATCGACGAACGGGTGCAGGTAAATTACTGTAGTACTGATCCAAGCTGCCACCAAAGCAACGTATGTAAAACGGTTTTTTAAATAATTTTGCAGTAACAAGGCACAGCGGCATCAGGGACAGTAAAAACTGGTCGTTACCGAAAACGATAGTACTGTCAGAACGTCGCGTAAGCCAAAAATAGTTGCCTAATACCCGACACGCTGTCTTGAGATTGTCTAATGAGAATAGGGCTCTTTTCCCTACATCTTTTGGCGCAGAATTGATAACAGTGAGATTCAAATGAGTTGATTGTGAGCAGATGTGTTCTCTGAACAACTCAAAGCTGACGCTGGTGCCCGCCAGTGGTGGCGGAAGTGGGCCGATTGCCAATAGCTGTGATTGTGTCTCTTTGCGCATCAACCGAAACTTGAATAGTGATTGTGTAATAACCCGCTAGACTACCAAAACCGGCTACTGTTTGTATATTTTATGATGTTCAAACGAAAAATGTGTTTGGGTCTGTATTTTCCTAGCGGCTATCTAATGCTATTTGGTGTTGGTTATTTTCAAGCTATGATGCATTTTTTTTATTAAGCGAACTAGCGTATTCTAATATTTGCTTGTACACGAGGTTCCACTTCGATCGCCTCTCGCTACTTACATACACAATATCATCCGCAAAAATTTGAAAGTTATTCATCACAATTAGCGAATCTGCTGCTTTTTGGTCTAAATGAAAAACCAATGTTCCGTTGCCTGTGCTTCGAATAATAAAGTAATGTATTGGAGGGTGTAACGTATTACCATTTACTGGTTTAACACCACCTGCCTCTTGAATGGCGTCAAATAGATTTTTACTATCATTAGACATTTCCTTGTGTACAGGAGTTGTAACATGGCCCAGTACATAGTATTTACTTTCACGAATGTTAGGAATTGTCAGTGCATCTCCATCCACTAGAGTGATATTCAGATCTCTATTCCCACTCTCAAATAGTTCATTCAGATTTAACTTATACACTTTATTCTGGCGAGTAAGAGATGCATTGTTTAGATCAGCCATTTCGGACGTACCACCGGCATTATTTATAGCGTCCAGCAATGTGAGTGGAACATCCGATATTTTTTGCATCCCGGGGTTGAGTATCTCACCGCCAATAAACGCCTTTTTGCTTCGAAAATCCAGCACTTGTACCTCAAGTTGTGGGTTTTCTATGGTTGCAGACAGGCGCGAGGTTAGCTTCGTTCTAATTTGTTCCACCGATAACCCAAGCACCTCTAGCGTGCCGACGTAGGGATAGAATATAGTGCCGTCAGTTGATACAGGGCTTCCCCTGAGCCCTTCAGATGCTGTGTTTGGCTCATTGTAGGAGAGTTCTGGATGATCCCATACGGTTATATAAAGTATGTCGTTTATTCCCACGCGGTAGCTGGAATCATCATCTGCTGCTGGTTTTGGTCCTGATAGTGCTGCGCTTCGCAATCTTGCCGTTTCTGCAGCAATACTTTGCTGGGTGAGAGGCGTTATTGCTTGTGGTAGAGGTGTATTTCTGTATTCGGGAAATTCAGCCACAATCGCTGCAAAATCAACTCTGTTGACATCATCGCCGAGGTAGATCACTGGTACCTTGGCACATGATTGAAGGCTAAAAATAGCACTTATCGCTAATATCCAAACCACTGCCAACGGATATTTACAGGTTTTATTAGAGTTTTTTTTCATGGAATAAAGTACAGCTAATCGAACAAAGCACATTCAGGAGTTTTCGGTAGTATATTGGTAGACGTAGCCACCATAGCTTTTGGATCTTTTTGTCATTTTGATACTGTTGAGAATTATTCCCGTCAATTCCACTGAATTCTGTGCAAGCTGTTTTTTACACTGAGCGATCTCTCTAATTGGGTTAACGCCGGATTTTACAACCAGTAGTGTATTACCAGCAGAATTACCCATTATCCCGGCGTCAGCTGCAGCTAATACTGGCGGTGCATCAACGATAACGTGATCAAAACGATGCGAGAGAATCTGCATAAAAGCAAGAAATTGCTTGGTAAACAGTAAATCGGAAGGTTTCTCTGGTGGCAAACCACGCGCAATAAATGACAGCCCTTTAATTGGAGTTGATCTGACACAGTCCTCCATTAAAAGTGAGTACTTTATGGCATCTGATAATCCTGGACTCTGCTTTGTACGTAAGGACTTGTGTAAGTATCCGCGGCGCATATCTCCATCTACCAAGACTACGCTACGTCCGCTATTTGCGAGCACTATCGCCATGTTAAGGCTGGTGAAAGTTTTCCCGACCTTGGGACTCGCGCTAGTGATCAACAGGACGTTATTGGTGGATCGGCTTTCTTGAAAGAGCAGGGTAGAGCGTAGACTACGAAGACTTTCAATAGCTTTGTCGTTCGGAAACATATAAGCAAGCGCTCTCACTCTCGCTTTACTTTTCATTGCATGTTTTTCCAAAGCTATCTGCTTTGCACTTTGAGGAATGGTCGCCAGAACTGGTATTGACAGCTGTTCCTCTAACTCAGCAGGGTCTTCAACGCCTGTTACCAGCGAATCTTTGAATAAAGAAAGCAGAACGCCAATCGCTGCACCGATAAGGAGTGAGATAATCAGTAACGCCGCTTTTTTTGGCTTTACCGGTTTGTTCCCCACAGTAGCGAAATCCAGCACACTGATGTCGTTGGTAGCACTGGCCATGGCAATTTTCAATTCTTGTGCACGAGAAAGAAGTGCGGTGTAAAGCGTGGTATTAACATCAACATTTCGGGTCAAAGCAAGATACTGCTGCTGCACCTGAGGTAGTGTGTTCACTGCATTTTCTAACTCCTGCAGCTCTATTGCTAACAGATTTTTTTGTGCATCCAGTCCGGTAACATTCGGGTGCTGAGCAGTAAATCTGGTTCTTAACTCTTTACGCTTAAGATTCAACGCACCAATATCTGCCTCTATTGTCACAATTCTCGACAACGTGCTTTGCGTCTCTAAATTAAAGTCGATCGAACCGCGCTCCAATCGGAAGGCGTTAAGTTCAGACTCGAAACGCTCAAGATTATTTTTTACCTCTGGTAGCCGGGTTTCAAGAAAGTCCAGATTTTTCTGCGCAACTGCGATCTTCGCGTCACTTTTTTTCTGCAAGTAGGCCTCTACGATCGAGTCGAGTATATTGACTATTTTTGAAGGGTCAGTGCCAAGCAACTCTAGTTTTACAATTCCTGATTCGGGACCTAATTCAGTAATACGTAGTGCGTCTCGCAGGGTCTCTACAGTGGCCACACGATTATTTCTACTCAGCACAAATTGGCTGTCCGCTTCAGATTGAAGTAATGAAACACCTAATGAAAACTCCTGGTCTCTAAATTCAGGAGCAACACTTTTTTCGCCGACAGTTCCAACGAGCACCACGTTCTCGTCCGAATCGGCCAGCTCGTATTGATCATTTGGTAACGTGGTTAAAACGAATGGTTTGTCAAAATAATATCTTGGAATATCAAAGCTATCGACTTGAATTACCGGTCCACCCTTATTGTTGGTGGAAATATCTGAGTTGCTGCTAGACGTATTTGAATTTCGCCATCGAGCCAGGGCTTGTCCAATCACTGGAAAATGTTTTGGCTTGGCTTCAATATCTAACTGATATTGATCGATCACATTGCCAAGAATGGTTCGTGATCGTAGTATTTGGAGTTCGGCAATAAATGGACTATCAGACCCTTGCACCGACAATTCATCGCCCAGCTCCTCACCACTTGTTGAGTCTTTAAGCTGCTCGATTTGCAGTAAGGCGTCAGCGGAGTACACAGGTTCTGTTACAACCGCGTATAACAGACCACCAAGTCCAAAAAGACAGGTAGTGAAAATGATCAACCATTTCGACCACCAAATTCTTTCCCAGATCTGCCAAATGTCAGTTTTCTTCTGATTTTGGTTCGATCGGTCTGGATTGGAAAAGTGTTGCTTTTGAATGTCGGCTCTCATTGGTTTAAGACTGATCCGTATGTCATAGGTTAGCTCACAAAACGTTGCTTAAGTTTATCGAAAGCTCAAAATGAGATAACCAGCACGCTTGGCTGTTAAGAGTAAAAGCCGCCGATCAAGCAAACAGCAACGCGTTGGAAAAAGGCTAACTGGTTCACAAGATCAATCAGGCTATATGATACTAAATTGAACGTCAGTTGATCTATAAACAGTATGGCCGCCAGATCAGGAATAGAGCTGAAAACACGGCATGCCTGATGCGCAAACCCTCGCGCGCAACAGGCGCGGTGCAGCTTTGCCCGATACATCCGTAATGATAAAGCCTAAGAGGCCCGATAGTCAGGATTTAACAATATTTTCAAACGATTGTTCTAATTCTTTTAGGTGGGCCTCCCACGACCATTTATTCTTGATAAATTCTCGACCTGCGGTGCCCAGCTCTTTTCTTAGAGCTGGATTTTCGAGTAAATTCACTACTTTATCAGCAAAGTCGTGTGTCGATTCAGCAATGATCAGATGTTCACCGTCTTGCGCATCTATTCCCTCATTGGCTTGTGGTAAAACCACCATGGGCAACGCCATAGACAAGGCTTCCAGCACTTTGTTCAACAGGCCCGCTGTAATTCGCATCGGAGCAATTGCAACTGTTGCGCGGCGCATGTATTCGCGCAGATCCGGAACTCTTCCAGTAACGGTAACGGCTGGGTCGTTTGCAAGTCCCAATACCTCAGAGGTCGGGTCGGCACCCACTAAATACACTCGTACCGAGGGTATACGTTCCTGGATTAGTGGCAGTATCTCAGTGCAAAAATAAACGGCACCGTCCACGTTTGGTCGGTAGTTCATATTGCCGGTGAAAACAATCGAATTGTCTTCTTTAGTTATGGTCGGGTCAGGAGAAAAATAGTCGTAGTCGACACCGTGAGGATTGAAAAATACATTTTCAAGCGGTGGGTTGGCATTAACCGCTTTAAGGTCTCGGGGTGAGATCAGCATTACCTGGTCAAAGCGACGAGCGAATTCGGCTTCAAATTTAACTAATTTCTTATATTCGGTAGAGTTAAAAAGCCTTTGAATTGGGTTTTTCGCATGCTCAGCAAGACGCTTATAGTTCAGCGTCATTGACAATTGCATCGCCAGCACGCGTGGTATTTGCGTATGCGGCAGTATATATCGACCCATGCGTAAATAGTGGGCGTATAACAAGTCCGGTTTTGTTTCTTCGATAACTCGATTGACCAGCGAAACCATTGCAGGGTCGTGGCTGTAGTGAACTTGCAAAGGCAAGGAGTCGAACAGACCCGTCACACAATTTGCATAAGCTCGCATACGATTCTCTGGAAGCGTGTTTATGGTTTCGCAATAGGGTTGTAATTCAGCATCCCAGGCTGGGTCGTGCGAACGCTCTTTGAATGTGATCAAACTTACCTGATGACGTTCTGATAGAAACTTTACCAAATGATATATAGTGAGCCGATCTCCTTTGTCTAGCGGGTAAGGAAATCGTTGTGCAACAATTAAGATTTTCAATTTTATCAGTTGACCAAATAGACGGAATATCAAACAGATATCAATAAATAACAGGGTAAAGTCTTACCAGCAGATTCCCTGGTAGTGATTTTCAGCGTTGGAATTATCTTCTAATGCACGGACAAGATCGATGACATGATGCTCATCCGTAATCTGATTTTGCAACCCACCGAATTCCTCTAGTTTCTGGCCAAGTATTAAAACATCGGAGGAACTTATAACTGAATCCAGTGAATCATTGAGCAATTTAGCCAGGTGCGGGATTACCTGCTCTATGAATTGTTTATTCGCACCCAACAAATTGGCCATAATTACGTTAGCGTCATAGATGGAGATCTCATAGCCCTTGCCTAATAGCTTCTCTGCCAACTGAACGATTGGGCTTTCTCGTAAATCATCTGTACCAGCCTTAAAGCTCAGCCCCAGAATGCCAATTTTTTTACACCCAGTTTGTTGAACCAGCTCAAATGCTCGATTTATGTGAATTTGATTACTTGGCAGTATTGACTCGAGTATTGGAATTGAAACGTCCAGCTCTTTGGCTTTGTGTGTCACCGCTCGTAAGTCTTTCGGTAAGCATGATCCGCCAAAGGCAAAACCCGGGGTCAGATAGCTTGTTGATATATTAAGCTCTGTATCTTGTTTAAATATATCCATGACTTTGTGGCTGTCTATCTGTAGCTCTTTGCACATGACACCAATTTCATTTGCAAAACCAACCTTTAAAGCGTGGAAAATATTGCATGAATACTTAACCATTTCGGCAACTCGAATGTCAACTTGCAAAAATGGCTTATCCAGATCACCGTAAACCTGGCGAAGGGGAGAGGCGCTTTGTTCATCCCAGGCACCAACCAGCGTGAACGGCGGGTTGCGATAATCGGCAATGGCTGTTCCTTCGCGCAAAAACTCCGGGTTTACACACAAGCCTATATCGTTGCCAACTTTTCTACCTGATTTTTCTTCCAGCAACGGCAATACAACGTTTTCCAGAGTGCCTGGTAGCATCGTACTTCTGATTGTCACTACATGAAACTCAGAACGCCCTTTCAGCGCTTGCGCGACGTCTGCAACAGAATTTCGGATGTACTCCAGCTCTAGGCTTCCGTTTGGACGGCTTGGTGTTCCTACGCAAATCATTGACAGATCAGACTTCGAAATTGCTGTACCAACATCAGACGTGGCACTCAGTTTTCCAGCACTAACCGCGTCCGATACCAGTTTATCTATGTCTTTCTCGATAATTGGACTTTTACCAGCATTGATCAAATCCACTTTATCCGGACTGATATCCACACCAATAACGTTATGACCTGTGCTTGCCAGACAAGCGGCTGATACGCAGCCAACGTAACCTAACCCAATAATGGCAATGTTCAAAATACGCCTCCGTGCCTAAATCTGTAATTTAATTTGATATCCATTGCGCGAGCGCCTTCGCGCTTTTCAGTAAAAGTGAGAATACAAATCACTCGTAATTTGCGCCTGGTACGTTGTTCAAGAGAATAATCGCGTCGACTGTACAGGTTGACAAGCAGCGGATACACCACGAGAAAATGGAACAGAGTGACCAGTCTATGGGTGCAACATTATAAACCTAAATATCCAGAGGCATGTTGAATTGCTCTTACCAGCCTTACAGGCTTGTTAGTTAACGTCAACCTGCAGTTCGGTATTTTTCCCGGTACTGGTTCTTAGTTTTGCTCAACTAATGTCATCAAACATGGTGATCAGATTATGCAATCAGATAATGTGATCAAAGTCTCGCTATGGGCGCACAGGCGGGTAGTGCTACGATGACTGTATTGTCTGTTCTGATCTGAAACTCGGCGGTGTGGGATGCGTGACTGTACGGGTAGCTTAAAACCTGATGTGTTGTGATTTTGTTGTTCGTTTGTCTATGAGGATCTGACTATCTGCGGCCCCTATGGTGTTTACATTGAACGATTTACCGACTCTGGCTGTTCGCTGTGTCAAACTATGCTTTAGTCAGTGACCTGGGAAAAATACCTATCAATGCTTATACATTCCAATAAGTGGTAAGTGGTTGTGCTGAGAAACATCGCAGTAGTTTTGCTGATTCTATTTATTTTTGTAGTTCCTACAGAAAAGCTCGTTGTTGATCCCGTTCTTGGAAGCCTGGCAAAAATGGTAGGCGCCCTGGCAATGCTCACCTGGATACTGTCTGTGCTACTCGGCAGTCCTCTGCGGTCCATTAAGCCATTTCACGCTGTCTTTTTCCTTTTTATACTTTGGAATGCGGCCAGCCTGTTCTGGAGCGTCGATGTTGCGGCAACTGAGGGACGCATTATCACGTGGGTCCTGCTTGGCCTGGTTGTGATACTCATTTGGGATTTATTGGATACCCGTGAATTGATCACTATCGGAATACAATCCTATGTTTTGGGAGCAATGTCTGCAGCGGGTGGAATTATCTACAATTACCTTGGTTCGACAGAGTTTGTGTATGGCCGCTACAGCGCCGCTGGACAACACTCGGTGAACATTGGGCTGATAATAGCGCTTGCTATTCCATTGGCCTGGTATCTTGTTCTACAGTCGCCTCAAAATTCAAAAATGACCGCCTTTCTGCGATTGTTGAATATCCTGTTTTTACCTTTAGCTTGTATCGGAATTGCGTTGACCGGTTCTCGGGGTGCAATGGTTGCATCCATGCCAACTATATTGTTTATAGCGTCGACACTTGGTGGCCTGCCAGTGTGGGCAAGACTTTTTTCGGCCCTGACTGCTATTGGTGGCGCCTATCTAGGGTTCCTGTTGATTCCGCAAGCAACACTGGATCGGCTGGGCACAGCATACTCAGAATTATCTGGGGGTGGGAATCTAACTGGCCGTACAGAAATTTGGCATGATGCTTACCGTCGTTTTCTGGACAATCCAATATTGGGTCTTGGCAGTGACGCTTTTGCAACCGTATCAGAACACAGGTTAGTGGCACACAACAGTTTTTTATCTGTGCTGGTTGAAACAGGCCTGGTAGGACTGATGTTGTTTGTTACATTGTTTGTTATTGCTTTGATCTGTACTTTTAACCTACCGAAATTGGAGTCCAGATTATGGAGAACGGTACTACTGATCTGGTTTCTCGGTGCATCAGCGCTGACTTATGAGCACCATAAGCCAACCTGGCTTGTACTGGCGCTAATTGTATCGAGCAGATATCAATACAAAAGCAATAATGATAATAACTCCGAACAGTCGAATAATCATCGTGTCGCGGGTGAAATACTCGTGTAAATAGTGTTGAATATAAGATCGTGCATCAGGCCGTGCATCACGTAGTGTGCATATGGCAGCTGCTATGACTATTCGAGAAGCGTACTCCAGATGGACGATGTCTGCCAGTGTAACTACTCAATATCAGTCTCTCGAGTAAGCATCCTCATAACGCACAATATCGTCTTCACCCAGATACGCACCTGTCTGTACTTCAATCAAAACCATTGGTAATTTGCCTGGATTTTCCATGCGATGCGTTTCGCCTAATGGGATGTAAACCGACTGATTCTCAGAAACCAATTGTTGTGTTTCTCCGATAGTCACTCGTGCTGTGCCAGACACTACTATCCAATGCTCGGAACGATGCATATGACTTTGTAGGGACAGAATACCACCAGGGTTTACGACAATTTGCTTTACCTGAAAGCGATCACTTAGCGCCAGAGTCTCAAACCAACCCCATGGTCTATGGTCTCGCAGAAATTTGTGTGATTGAGTCGCGCCTTTTTCTTTGAGCACTGAAACCACGTCTTTTACATCCTGCGCGCGATCAGCATCAGCAACCAACACAGCATCTGCCATAGAAACTACGATTGTGTTTTTTAGTCCAAGTCCTACTAATTCTTGTCCATCGATTTCTGATCGCAGCAATGTGTTATCACAATCAAGTGCCGTTGATTGTCCACTCACAGCGACACCGCGATCATCTTGCGCTGATTCGCGCCAAACAGCATCCCAATCACCGAGGTCTGACCACCGCCCGTTATAGGGCATTACCGATATATTGTTTGCGCGTTCCATAATGGCGTAATCGATAGAAATAGATTCAACCTGACTCCACGCCGCCTTGTCCAGACGCACAAAATTCAGATCGGGTTTGGACTGTTCTACCGCATTTTTAACCGGTAGTATCATATTCGGCATATGCTGTTCAAAGGCTTGTAATATGGCTTGAACCGAAAACAGAAAAATACCGGCATTCCATAGATGCACACCACTGGCGAACATGATGTTTGCATTT
>CAYTJF010000127.1:0-16251 GCA_964437945.1 uncultured Granulosicoccaceae bacterium | reverse complement strand
TGCTCTGAAGTGGCTCTACGGCTCTGAACCCGAATGTATCAAGTGGATGGACCACAAGTTTGTTTCGCGTAAGTGATTGCGTGTAAGTGACAATGACTCGTTTGGCAAGTTTAACTTTACCAACCAAGTGACTTGCCCAGGTTAGTTATCTGTTCGGCATTATCAGCATACCAGCGTGATCTAAACAGCCAATTAATTTGCCCAAAATGTTCGGAAGCGACGAAGTGCGGGCTAACAAACTCTCTTACAATATCACCGTCGGGTGTAACCTCGAACAGGCACCCTTTGTTGCCTTCACAAATGAGCGTGTTTCCCGATGGCAGTCGCTGAGCACCGCCCATGTGTGGCGAGTAGAATGACGTCATATCGTCTTTGGCAACATATCGCCAAACAATATCTTTGGAAATCGGGTCAAGTTCCCAGACCTGGCTATGACTTAGATCACCAGCGTATAGCCCATTCGCAAATATCAATAGGTTTCCATTGTCGAGCATCTGAGCATCATGCTGTCCACCCATTTCATCATTCTGATATGACCATTTAACCGTGTTGGTAATCGGATCAACTATGAACAACATGTTCAGGTTTTTGGAACTGACAAGGTAAGTTCCGTCAGTCAATGGGCAAACGGTATTCGTGTGACCATAGCTCCAGCGATTGGCATTGCGATACAACGGGTATGAGTCCAAACCCAGTTCGTGGAAATGCCATTCCCAAACAGTGTGCCCTGCATCGTTCACTTTTCGTATAGCTTCGCCGAAAGGTCCACCTTCAGTTTCCGAACCCGGTATCCCTCCGTTTATACCGGCTTTAGCAGCGTCGTTAAGTTCAGTAAAGGTTGCGTATACAGCGCCATCAGACAAGCGTCGAGTATCGTGATGTTGATAGGGATCTTCGTGGCGCCAAACCAGCTCACCGCGCGGAGTGTATTCACTCATGCGCCCACTGACCGTTAAAGCAACCCCTTTACGATTAGCACACCGCTCATTCGCGAATAGATTTCCGCTGGGCAGCAGATAACACCAATTAGTCATACCACCGGAGGTTTTCCATTGATGGGCAATTTCACCATCCGGACCGAGAAGAATAGCCTGGTTGCCTTCGACCGGGCAAATCAGAATATATCCAGGCGTGGACTGCGCTGGATCTTCAAACAAAAGACCGGTGTTGCGGATACGCATCGACCACATTCTCTCAACGTTATTATTTCAACACCAGTATCGCCGATTTTGGGAAACAGTACTACTTGGGGTAGATGCAAGGTAAGAGTCGTTACAGCATGCGTTATTGAACGTATAGCATTTTAATTCTAATTCGGATTTGCGTTGCTGACCCAGACTGACTGACGATACTTAGCGTATCCAGCCGTTTATCCGAGATTTAATATCAGCTAACCATGTTCCGAGTTTTTCGCCCATGTTTAACCAACGCGCTTGAGCCGGATTCAATTCCGGACTGTCATATTTATCGCCAGTAGGTTCTATGGCATGGCTGTTTACTTCAGCGGAATGAGTGTTGCTTTTGATTTGCGAGAAAGGTGTAACTCGATCCGGGCGTAGTGCTACAGTTCTGTTTTCCCGACTCTGTGTCACCACACCATCATCGGTATTAACTTCAGCATCTGAGCTTACTGCGGTTACCAACTTAGTACTCGTATTCATATGATCAACTCGTATGTTCAAAGGATCGATTAGCATTAAATCAATTTGCTTTAGGTAGTTCGAAACAGCTAATGTCAGTTTCAATTGTTCAGAAGGTCAACGATTCTGAGGCCGATTCACTGTTTTAACGTAGTGGAATATCGGATCATGTGTGTTTAGACCGCGACAACACGCGAAACTACTTAATAAGTAGCAGCAAGCTTATCGGAACGTTACACGCGTGAAATCACCTACCTGCGCTAGACGAAAGTAAAACATACTAATCGCTACTCGAAGCACAACCGTATTGAAGCGGATTCTTATTGGTGACGCTTGGTAGAATGCAAAACCTTCGACGTAGAAAGAAAGTGGTACGATTATCTGTAGCCAATTCACCTCTAACCCAGGCAAAGTCAATCCATGTCTACTCCATTACAAGACACACTGGTCGTCAGCATAGAACAGGCAATCGCAGCACCCTACTGCTCACGAATGCTTGCAGACTTAGGTGCAAGGGTGATAAAAGTCGAGCGGCCCGATGGTGGAGACTTTGCGCGCAAGTATGATGACCGTGCACGTGGTCTATCAAGTCATTTTGTCTGGACTAACCGTTCAAAGGAAAGTTTAGCCTTAGATTTAAAAGACAAGGCTGCCATTGTGGCAATAAAAAAACTACTGGCAAAGGCCGATGTATTTATCCAGAATCTGGCACCAGGTGCAGCTACTCGGTTAGGATTGGGTCATGAGCAATTACAGCAAGCATTTCCGAAACTGATTACATGCTCCATATCCGGTTACGGTAATGGCGGTCCAGACGGAGATCGTAAAGCCTATGATTTACTAATCCAGGCTGAGGCAGGATTATTGTCGGTTACCGGGACTAAAGATCAACCTGCTAAATGCGGAATTTCTGTTGCTGATATCTCTGCTGGTACCACTGCTTGTAATGCTATTCTTGCCGCTGTTATTAACCGTGCAAAAACCGGCAAAGGCGATCATATAGAAGTATCAATGCTTGAATCCATGGCCGAATGGATGGGTTTTCCAATGTATTTTACAACAGACGGCGCTGAGCCACCCGCTCGAACCAGCGCGGGTCATGCAACCATCTTCCCATATGGCCCCTATGAGACTGCAGATGGTACCGTTATGCTGGGCTTACAAAATAACCGCGAGTGGATAGCGTTTTGTCGAAGCGTATTGTTTAATGAACCTTTGGCAGAAGATAACCGTCTGCAAGATAACGACGGTCGATTCACTCATCGTGAAGAGATCAACACGCACATTCGAACTGTGTTTCAACAATTACCTACTACCGAAGCTATTTCACGCCTTGAACAAGCAGGGATAGGCACAGCGAGCATGAATAACATGCAAGGTCTGTGGAATCACAAACAACTAAAGGCTCGTGAACGTTGGATGGATATTGAAACACCTAATGGGCCAATACCGGCGCTAAAGCCTGTATCAGGTAGCACATGGCAACCCCGGATGGATCCGGTGCCAAAGCTTGGTGAACATACAAAAACCATTTTAAATGAACTGCAGTTAGATGTAGACACTATGGAACAACTGACCAGAACTGAGTAACCCAAGTGACAAATCAAAACCCACTCATGATCAATGCCACTGGCACCGAAAGCGCAGCTCTTGCTCAATTTGCAGCCTCACTTACCTATAACGACATACCCCAAAACGTTGTTGATCGGACTGTCGATTTGTTCGTCGATTGGACTGGTTCTGCATTGTCTGGCAAGGGGCATAAAGCGATAAGCATTCTTGAACAGTTTGCCACAACGATGGGACCTGCCAACGGCACATCTGAAATTCTAACGACTCGCCAAAATTCATCCGCATTGTTCGCAGCATTAGTCAATGGCGCAGCATCGCATATTTCGGAACAGGATGACGTGCATAACGGCTCCGTATTTCATCCAGCTGCGATTGTGTTCCCGGCAGCACTGTCAGCTGCACAACAAACCGGTGCATCAGGTGAGCAATTTATAAGCGCCTGTGTTGCAGGTTATGAAGTCGGGATTCGCATTGGAGAATTTCTCGGACGTTCACATTACAAGGTTTTCCATACCACAGGCACTGCAGGTACATTCGCGGCCGCAGCAGCGGCAGGACAAATTTACGGACTAAACGCAAAAAAAATGCTGCAAGCGTTTGGATCGGCAGGCACGCAATCGGCAGGCCTTTGGGAATTCTTGCGCGATGCAGCCGATTCCAAACAACTGCACGCTGGCAAAGCGGCAGCGACAGGTCTGATGGCAGCGTGGATAGCCAGCAAAGGCTTTACCGGTGCCACAAAAATTCTAGAAGGTGCAAAAGGCATGGCTGCCGGCATGTCCAGTGATGCCAATCCCGCCAAACTGCTCGATCGTTTGGGTGAACGTTGGTGCGTACTGGAAACATCATTTAAGTTTCATGCATCATGTCGTCATACCCACCCCGCCGCAGATGCCTTGCTGCAAGTTGTAACGCAACAGGACTTATCACCACACAATATCGCGCATATTACCGCGCATGTTCATCAAGGTGCTATCGATGTACTGGGTCCAGTCACGAACCCGGTAAGTGTGCATCAGGCCAAGTTTTCAATGCCTGCAACGCTTGGCTTGATCGCCACTCATCGCAAAGCCGGATTAACAGAATTCGCTTCAATACTTGATGATAAAAGCGCGTTGTCTTTTATGAATAAAGTGAGTATGGAACTGGATACCGAAATAGACAACGCCTATCCAAAACAATGGATTGGCAAGGTAACAGTAACCACGACAGATCAAGTCTCTTTTTCGGGTCGGGTCGATGAACCCAAAGGCGACCCAGGCAATACACTAAGCCGGGATGAGATTGATATCAAAGCACGTGCACTGGCATTGTCTGGTAATGCGGTTAACACTGATGAGATTGATAAACTGATGGAGTGCATTTGGCAGATAAATCGTGCGGTAACCATTTCCGGGTTATTTGACACATGATTAACCGGAAACAGTAATACGGCGGTTAACTGCTGGCGCAATTCCGATTCTTCATAAATTGTCAGATAGTCCTCCATCGTTTTCAAATGATGATCCATGCAACCTGTTTTTTAATAATCAATACCCTGCTGCGCATTAATACCTTTTTGAAACGGATGTTTGATTTCTTGCATTTCACTGACAAGATCTGCGTAATTGATCAATTCAGGTTTGGCATCACGTCCTGTCAGTATGACGCTGGTGCGATCATGCCGGGCGTCTACACCATTGATAACGGTATTTACATCAAGATAGTCATATCGCAAGGCAATGTTAATCTCGTCCAATACAATAAGATCATAGTCTCCACCAGCCATCATCTCCTGTGCCTTACTGAATGCAGCTTGCGCGGCAGCAGTATCATTTTCCAGATCTTGTGTATTCCAGGTAAAACCATCGCCCATAGTGAACCAATGTACTTGATCAGGAAATTTGTCAAAGAATTGCCGTTCACCGGTTACCCATTTTCCTTTGATAAATTGAACAACGCCAGCCTTGTTACCCCAGCCTAAAGTTCTTGCCAACACGCCAAAAGCAGAACTGGATTTACCTTTTCCGTTACCTGTGTGCACCAACACCTGACCGCGCTCAGGCTTAATATTCCGAGCCGTTTTTTCACGTTGCGCGCTCTGCAGCTTACGCATTTTTTCCTTATGTTTGTCTGCTTCGCTCATTATTGTTTGCCAGCACTTTTTATGCAGTGTTTAATAAACTAAAGGGAATTCAAGGTGGTCAGACTCAAGGCCAGCATTGCTGCCGGCCTGAGTTTGCCATGCGAAATAAAGTGCTAGCGGATGCCTTCCACAAAGACAACATGATTCGGCACAAACTGGGTGCTGATTTTCTCTCCAACTATGGAGTTGTCTTCAGGATTTACAAGCACAAATCCTGGCTCAGTACCACCAACACCAACCCACACATTCCCGGTCGGTCCAACTGCAAGACCAGTAAGATCCATCGCTTCCAGCTCAGACACCACACCGTCTTCAAGTAAACCAGTCATCACATTATAAGATCGCAGTGTGTTGTTCTGAAAACCAGTGGATGTGATGACGTAACCACGTGACTCTGTGGCTTGAATTGAAGCTGAGAAAAAACCAGCATTATCGTCTTCAGTACCATCATCCAACAACAATTCTATTGCATAGTTATCGGCATCTATCGTCTCAACACCACCAGAGTACGGGTCGCCCGGTAGTTCATTAAATTCAACAAAAATGTTTCCACGCCCCGTTACCAGCACCTCATTGCTACTTGGCACATACTGTAGAACTGAAGGGTTTAATGTGCTTAGCGCGATACCGTTAAGACCATCTGTATTCATCCCTGTGGCTATTTCTGTATCAGTTTCTATGTCGAACACAGCCACGTAACCAGGGTTCACTGGATTAAACTCGGTCAGCCTTTGCATTAGTACAAACAATTTACCGTTAGCGACAATGCCGCTTACCGCATCTGGTGCATCCGTATCGTATGCACTAATATCAAGAGAGCCGGTTATAAACTCTTCTTCGATTGTGGCTGATGGGTTAACGATGAGAACTTCAGTACCGCCACTTTGTATAACGTAAGCTTTGGTTTCGCTGGCAAAAACAATGTCTTGCGTGTTCGGAGATGTTTCACCTTGCAGTACTGAATATTGATATACCGGTGTGCTCAGCTCATCTGTGGTAAAGCGCGTAATTGAGTCGATACTAAAACGGCCTACTTGATACACATCAGTATCATCCGTTCGAACGACAATATCTGAAAAAGTCGCAGGGTAAGTACCCGAAGACGCAATAGTCTCACCTAGCGTCAAGCGTTCAATTTGTCCGGCATCAAAAGTCGGAGTTGCGCCCGATACAAATGCGTATGAAACTAACTCGCCGCCATCAGTATCTGATCCATCACTGAGTTCGCTATCAGAGTCATTGTCTGCATCAGTTCCATCGCCCTCTACTCCAGTGCCATCGGTACCATCATCTACAGGAGTTCCAGTATCGGTTTCACTAGCGACTGCATTATCAGTGCCGTCATCACCAGCGTCGTCATCGGAGGAACTACAGGCGCTGAGTGTAGCGACACTCAAAACGACCATCGTTAAAAAACGTCCAAACGGACGCAAAGCTTTTCGTCTAATCTGCATGTTGTGATTCCTGAGATTATAATCGTGTTGTTATAGTGAAAGAAAAAGACCGACCCGGACGCGGAAGACCGTTAAAATCCTCAACGTTCTGGTCAGATATATTGGTTAATGCACCCGCAAACGTCCATCGACCGCGTTGCCAGTCGACACCTAAGTTCTGCAGCCAACGATTCTTGGCGGGTAAAACATTCGCCTGATCGTAAAATCTATCCCAAGCGCCATCCGTTTCAATAAACGCTCTCAAGCGCTTGTGGGAATGCTGCAGTCTGAAGTAAGCGGTATGTTTGGCTTCTCCTGGTAATTGCTTTTTATTGAAGGCGTCAAACGCCTGTAAACTCCTGGCATCTTGCGACGTTATATTGCTACGAAAAGAAAGGTGCTTGCTTAGCTGCCAGTCAGCACTCAGCTCTATTCCAACAATCCGGGCCTTCCCGACATTGATTGCCCTACCTACACCTCTTGTATCGAATACAGTGGCAATCAACTCATCACGCCAACTAGCGAACAAGGAAGTTTCAATAGACAGTGCAGTTCCAGGTTGCCAGGTGAATCCAATATCAGCATTGACACCCTCCTCTGCATCCAGATTATTATTGCCCTGAAATAGACCTCTGCTGCGAAAAAGCTCATCGAACGAGGGCTCGCGATAGTAACGCCCGAAATTTGCACGAACATTAAGCTTCGATGATGAATCAAACCGCACACCGATACTGGGACTAAGAATCGCAGCGGTGCGAGATGATTCATCCTGACGGGTGATACGGTTGTATTGATCTTGATGTAGTTGCGAACTCAAACCGGTTGTAAGCAATAGCCGTTCTGCCAGTGCGTAGCGCGTACTCTGGGCAGAGAAATTTACCGTGCTTCGCTCAACGCGGTAATTAAAGTTATCTTCGAGCAAATCGCTGGCGTTTTCAGATTCTTGGCGAACTTCTGCGCTAAAACTATTGGTCCGGAGTGCACCAACATGTTCCCAATAAGTTTGAAACCCTGTGGTGTTTGTGTTTGATTTGGTGTGTTGTGCGCCAAGCCCAATCTGGCTTAGTTGGTCGTCAAAGACTTCTTCATCATTATGCAAATACAAACTGTATCGACTGTTCCACAAACCAATACTATCTAATGTATGGGAAAGCTGGAAACGCAGATTATTCGAAACCAAGTCGGCTTCGTTATTTGCAACGTTACGCCATTCGGGCACACCAAGCGATCTGCCTGTAGCTTGTAATAATAAATTGGAGCGTGAGTTTGAATCCCATTGGAAACCCGATTGAAACATGCCACTGGTTTTGCGCACTTGAGCGTTATTGCGTAATTGCGACACATCATCATTAGCGTTTAGTGGAGTGCCGTTACTATCTAGAAACGGAAAATCGTTTTCACTTTGCTGAAAACTGAACGCGGAAACAACATCGAATCGCCCGCGCGGTGAACGATGGAGCAGTTGTGCCCGTTGCGTACCAAAGCTACCGATTCCCAACAATGCTACGGTGGAAGGATCCCGATTTGCAGCTGTCGCACTCTTTAGATTGATGGCACCACCCATTGAACCGAAACCGAGTTGCATTGGCGTGGCACCACGGTAAATATCCACCGAGTCCAAAGTTAACAATTCGAGCATGGACAGATCGACAACCGCATTGCCGCCACTGTTGAGTAATACGCCATCCAAATACACACCGGTTTGTGCGGCAGTGGCAGCACGAACTGTCATACTGGAAAAGGTACCAAAACCACCTGACTGGCGACTCTGCACACCGGATTCATGTGAGAGTATGTCAGCCACAGTAATATCGCGGCGTTTCAGCTCATCGATGTGAATTCGTTGATGGCTACCAGTAAATTCATCATGAAAAACATCACCGGTATTGGGAACATCTGCAATCACTTCAATAGTGTCGAGTGCTTCTTCACTGTCCTGCTGTACAGCGGATTCAAATTCAGTGGTTGATGTTTCAGCACGCGCGGACATACAGGCCACGATCGTGGCCACTATTAACATCAGTTTGCAAGTAGTGAGTTTGCGCAAGCCCATTGTCCAAAAACAAAAATTGACGGGGCAAGAAAAACTCGCTGGGCAGGTCGCTGGGCAAGGGGAGCTCGGCTACGTAGACTATTTCGCCAAGACAAGACTGCACACGACGCCAAACACCCCGTTTGGTCGTTAGCTATTACAGACTGGCAGGTCTCCTGGCTCACAACGGCCAACACGTTTGTTGGCAAATTTGTCTACCCTTCCCGAGCCGTTTGGGGTTAACCAGACTGGCTCAGTGGGACGCAAGACAAATGCGTTGTTTACAGTTGCGGGGGCAGCCGAAGCATTACACTTCGTTCCCTTTGAATCCCGAATCGGAACCGATCTGTAAATTGGAGCCTACCGCAATTGGCGGAGCATTGCACACAAATAAACGTGTCCGTGCACAAAATGCAATGGGATAATTAAGTGGGTGTCGGAGAGACTTAACTTTGATCATCCCCTGCGCGTACCGCAGATCGCGGGTGTAACCGGATAAACGGGCTTGTCGCCGATTCATTTTAGCTGTTGAGGAATGCCTGCAATGACCATGGTTACATTATCGCAGACCTCAGCCAACGCCTGATGCATAAGGCCAGCCTCATCGCAGAACCGCCGGCTCAGTTCGCCCAGCGGGGTAATACCCATATTGGTCTCGTTGGAGACCAGTATCAAATCTCCGTTAAATGTGTGTACAGCTTCAACCAGGTTCAAGCGCGCTCGATGCAGTGTTGTGGGTGACGCATCTGTGCTGATCGATTGAGTCAACCATAGCGTCAAGCAGTCGATGATCACACAATGTTGTGTCTTTTTTTGTTCATTGAATGATCGCAGTGCTTCACTTAACTGCAATGGCACTTCAAGTACTGACCAGTTATCAGGTCGATCAGCCTTATGCCTGGCAATACGTTGCCGCATCTCTTCATCGAGTGCCTGTGCGGTGGCAATCACCGTAACCGGACTCTGGCTTTGCATTGCCAGGCCTTCAGCGTAACGACTTTTTCCTGACTTCACACCACCCAGAACCAGTGTTTTCATCTTCTGGCAATCTCGCTTGTTTTCATGCAATCAAATAACTGTGTCTAAGCTGCGAATTTTGGTAGTGTCGTTTCAGGGAAGACGGTTTATAAGACATCTTCAATAACAATATTTTTGCCATTAATACGAGCCTTAACTCCGTATGCTTCAGCGAGTCTGTCTGCACTCAGCGTGTCTTCGGGCGTTCCATCAGCTATCACTTGCCCGTCTTTCATCCAGATTAATCTGTCAGCGTTTCGTGCAGCCAAGTTTATGTCGTGCAATACCACCAGCGCGCCACGCGGTGGTACCTGAACCGGATGAACATACTCACGGATAAGATTCATAACGCGATATTGATGTCTTGGGTCTAGCGAAGCAACGGGTTCATCTGCAATTAATAAGGGTGCTTGAGCGGCAAACGCCCGCGCGCAATGCACTCGGGCCAGCTCGCCACCTGATAGGGAATCCGTTTTACGTTGTGCCAAATGCGCAATATCACAGTTAACTATTGCCTTATCGACAGCCTCAGCATCCATTGAGCCCAACAGTCCCAGGTTCGCACCATGAGAATAGCGCCCCAAGGCCACAACATCGCGCACAATATTTGGCCAGGCAAGAAGGCGGGTTTGCGGTAGATAGGCCACTCGCCGTGCCCGCTGAATGGGTGACAATTTCTGAACATCATCACCGCCGAGCGTTACATGTCCGTTGTCGGGCTTTAGTAAGCCGAGCACAGTTCGCAACAGCGTTGTTTTTCCCGCTCCATTGGGTCCCAGCAACACAACCAATTCTCCTGGCTGCAAACTAATATCGACTGCATTTAACAGCAATGTGGCTTCTGCTCGCTTAGCATCTGCCTGAACCGTTATGTTTTTTGCTATTAATTCCATCTAAAGCTGCCCCGCACTATTTTGGCGGTTCATGGCAATCCATATAAAAGCAGGAGCGCCAAAAATTGCTGCAACGACGCCGAGCTTTAACTCGTTTTGAGTCGGCAATATTCTTACGCCGATATCAGCCAAAACAAGGAAAATGCCGGCTAGCAAAGCTGACGGCAGTAAAGATCGCGCAGAGTCATACCGTACAAAGGGACGAATAACATGCGGTGCAACAATGCCAACAAACCCAATAGCCCCGGCAATGGATACGGCGGCTCCTGTAGCAAGCCCTGCACCCAGTACAACAAGGATACGCTGACGCCTGAGATCAACCCCCAAACCACTTGCCGCTTCCTCACCAAGGGTTAACGCGGATAAACCGCGTCGACAAAACCATAGAATCAAGAAGCCCGTAATAAGGAAAGGCGCAGCCAAAGCCATGTCATCAAAACTGCGATTGGCCACAGAACCCAAGGTCCAATTAATCATGTCAGAGAGGGAAAACGGATTGGGTGATAAATTCAACAGTAAGCTCATTGCCGCCCCAGCAAAGCTGGAGAGGCCCACACCAACAAGAATAAGCGTGACAACAGAGCGAGTTTTAATCGCTGTGAAGGCAATTACCGCCGTTGCCGCCAGAGAACCTGCAATTGCGGCAATTGGTAGAAGCCAGGGATTGGTGCCTGTTAGACCGTAATAGATAACGAAAGTCGCCGCCAGTGACGCAGAAGCCGACACACCTAGTACGCCAGGTTCTGCCAACGGGTTACGCAGCAGGCCTTGCAGTGCAGCTCCACTAGCACCCAACGCTGCACCAACAATAAAAGCCGCAATAGCGCGTGGCAAACGGATTTGTAAAACAACCACACTGTCTCCGACCTCTCCTTGTCCGAAAACAGTTGCCAGTACACGCCCCAATCCCAACGGAGTAGACCCCAACAGACAGGCCAATAGAATAGAGACTAAAGCCACAATGACTAAAGCCGGGTTTAACATGCGAGACAGCATCACATTACGGCCCGCCACCAACGTAGTGTCGACCCGCTAAAGCCTCTATGGCATCCAATGAAAACCAAGCCCCACAAGACATCCAACTGCCCTTCAGAGCAACCGTTGGTAGTTCTTTCATCTGTGCACGTGCTATTGGGTGACGCATCGCGCTCCAGGCATCTTTTTCCAATCTATTTGTGTCGAAAAAAGCGGCGGCAACCATATCGGGGCGCTCATAGGCTAAGCGTTCTAACGGCAAAGATCGCCAGCCAGGTTCTGTTTGGAAGTTTTCAAGCCCGGCTTGTTCAAGCATCTGGTGTACCAGCGAACCGGCCCCCGTTGTAGTCCCGGAGGGCGTCATATAAAGAACCTTATTGTTTTGCGGCTGTTTTTTTAAAGCCGTTAATCGCGCTTCCATATTAGCGATAATGTCAGCGCCCCGTTCAGGCACACCAAGGCCTTGTGCCATCTCAGATGTAACGCGTTTGATGCCATCAATATCTCCTGCCCACCCCACATTCAAAACAGGCACACCCGCCTTTTCGAAAAAAGCGGCGGCGTTTGGACCACCCCCGTAAGACCTGACAACCAGATCTGGTTGTAACATCATCACGTCTTCAGCGCTTGAGCGCACAGACCTCAGGCCCGTTGCCTTATCCCGCATATAGGAAAACGGTGCTTTTGCATCCGCCGAAACCGCAAGGATACGTTCAGGCTCAAGCATTTTTAAAACGTATTGATCGGCACAGAAATCAAGACTGACAACCCGCGATGGGCGCGCTCCCGGTACACCCAATACGGAAGACTCTGTGATGTACGTTTTCGGCTTTACGGCGATATCGCAAGCGGCTAGACCAGCTGCTGCGACAATAGCTATAACGGCCAAACCCTCAGCGTAACGACTTTTTCCTGATTTAACACCACCAAGAACCCGTGTTTTCATCGTCTGGTAAGCTCACTTGTTTTCATGTATTGACATTGAAGTGTTTAAGCTGTGATTTGGTGTAACGTCGTTTCATGGAAGCCAATTCATAATACGCAGTACTGGTGTTTCATCATAGTAATCAACACAACTGACGGCACCATAGCTTTGATCAAGACGAAACACCATTTCAGGTTCTAGCATGAGGACATTGGCCAGCACTATTCTGTTGACACCACCATGTGCTACGGTAACTATGGTTTGGCCTTTGTGCTTCATCTTGAGTTGCGACATCGAATCAATAACGCGAGTTGACATTTGATCGTAGCTCTCACCGTTTGGAAAGCGGACTTTAGTCGGGTGCTTCATCCATTGTTTGTATAGGTCCGGGTATCGTTGTTCAACCTCTTGATAGCTCAACCCTTCAAAGTCACCAAAATCCAATTCAGCCAGACTTTGTTCGATAAGAGTGTCAAGTTGACAAGCATAGCTGACGGCTGCGGCCGTATCTACCGCTCTTAGTCGCGGGCTGCTATAGACGAAACCGGGTTTGAACGGTTTTATCAATTGCGCTGTTTGCACCGCTTGCTGACGACCCGTTTGCGACAAAGCAATGTCAAGTTTACCGTAGCAAAGCCCTTTGGCTGATCGGTCAGTTGCTCCATGCCTGACCAATAATAGTCGATGTGTAACACCCTCAGGTAAACCAGGCGATCGCCAATCCTCACTCACAATGCGGTTGTCATCATAGTTGCGCCCATACCCAGTAGCAGCACTTCAGTAATTTCTGTCGTGGCACCCAGGGTATCACCGGTTATTCCGCGAATACGTCGATGACATAACCAGGCAACCACCAGGAACACGATCAAGCTCAATACAATGGCAAGGCCAATATCAGCGCCAACCAGCATGAGGCCAACGGCTAATGCAAACAAGCTTGCACCGAACACTTCCAATGGGCCGGTCACTCGCGTTATTGCAGCGCCAGTACCAGAGGCACGCGCGTATGGCATTAACCAACCCAGCCAGATAGAACAGCGTGAAAGTATTGCTGCAACCACTATCCAGCGCCATCCATCGCTATAGGCCGCTAACTCTGCCAGTGCCACTACTCGCGTGCTGAGCGATAGAAACAGTGCGATGCCACCGTACGTCCCAATGGTCGAGTCGCGCATGATACGCAAAACATCTTCGGCTGTATATCCGCCACCAAATCCATCAGCCATATCTGCCAAGCCATCCTGATGCAACCCACCACCCACTAACGCCAACACCGCCGTCGCCGCGAGTGCCTGCAATAATAGCGGTACTGACATGTGACTCAACAACCACATCAGCGCGACTTGTATCCCGGCAATCAAACAGCCTACAAGCGGAAAAAACAGCGTCGAACGCGCTACATCGGAACCATCAAACGGTGTTTCAGGGTTTACCGGTATGCGAGTTAAGAATGCGACGGCGGTTAACAGGCGTCTAATCAACTGTGCCTATCCTCCACGCCAGCCGAATCGAACGTGGCCATCTGCGACATGACGGTGGCGGACGATTTTAATAAAGCCAGACTCAGACATGCTCCGGTGCCTTCGCCAAGGCGACATCCCAAGTCGAGTAACGGTTGCCGATCAAGTGCTTTAAGAAGGAATTGATGACCCGGTTCAGTTGACAGATGACCACAGAAAACGTAGTCGTTCACCGCTGCACACATTCTAACTGCTGCGAGTACAGCAGCCGTCGAGATAAATCCATCTGCAACAATGGCAATTCGCCGACGGGCCAGCCCAAGGGCCATCCCGGCAATTCCAGCTAATTCAAATCCACCCAATTTTTTCAGCACATCAAAGCCGTTGGCTGAATCAGCCTGGTTAATCGACATTGATTGATCAATAGCCGCGATTTTTCGTGCCAGCGTTTCATCATCCGAGCCTGTACCTCGACCGGTGACCAGCCCCGGAGATAGTTCAAGTAACGCCGCTGTCACGGCGCTGGCTACACTGGTGTTGCCAATGCCCATTTCGCCGAGAGCCACAGCATGGCTTTCGCTATTAAAACAGTGTTCAGCCATGGCTATTCCGGCAGCCAATGCTTCGTAAAGCTGTTCATCACTCATCGCAGGTCCGATACTGATATCGTTAGTGCCTTTTGCTATGCAATGTGAGTGAAACACATTGGATTCAATGCCAGACAAATCTGCATCAACCCCCATATCCACCACGGCGAGCTCAGCACCGACAACGTTTGCAATCGCGTTTATCGCCGCCCCTCCATTGAGAAAGTTATACACCATTTGAACGGTAACCTCGCGTGGAAACGGTCCCAGGGTATGTGATTGAGTAACGCCGTGGTCTGCGGCAAAAATTACAACGTGTGTGTTCTCAACAATTGGTGGCACTTGCTGTTGAATGCCGCACAATGTCGCTCCAATATCTTCTAACCGCCCTAAGCTACCGACAGGTTTTGTGAGTGACGCATGGAATGTGACGGCCGCATCAATGTACTGAGTCTGGACCGGGTGAATGTTTGCGATGGTGCTTTCAACAAGCTTTTGGGCGGGATTATTCATGGGGCAATTCAAATTTATACAACATACCAGAATACAGCGGAGTGCAGCGAAATTACTTCGAGCATTCGCCTAGAGTCATTCGAACTCAGTAAATAACCGGTAGGCGCTTTAATTCTGTGTGTAGCTTTCGATAATGATTATTCGGCGTTAAAAATAGTTTGAAATGCACTGGATAAATCCAGCGTGCTTGTATCCAGGCTTCTTTGACCATTCGCGGAAACAGATGCCATAAAAATCTGGTTAATTTTAAGGCTTCTGCTTGTAAATGAGTCGATAAGTTGCTGTTGTGATAATGAACTACGATCGTTACGGCTTTCCTGGGCAATTCGGTTTGTAATCACTTCGTCCGATGATGTCAACCAAACTGTTTTCACTCTGTTGTACTTAGCAGCGAGAACGTTATCAGGAAGAATCGATGAGCCCTCAAAAACCAGACACGGCGCGTAGGGGTTGTTTAGATGCGAATGAACAATCGCATCTATAATAGGCCAAACGTTCTGGCGGTAGTGTTGCATCACAGAATCAACTTGCTCTTGCACAGACAGTTTGGAGTAAAATTCGACTACATCGTCTGGCAACGAACTATTGTCGTTTCTCCACGGGCGCCCGGGATGTCGGGCAAGATCGTCGGTAGATTTGTAAAACCAGCATTCACAGTCAGGTCAAAAATTTCTTCACTCTAAAGTTTCTTCGCTCTATGCGGTTCCAGTTACGGCCAACCAGAGCGCTGCGAATCAGGACGATTCTACAGTATTTCCAACCTCAACTAGCGACAGCTTAAAACACATGCTGTGTCAAAACAGCAACCGATACTGATAACGTAGCACTACTACACCCTTGGTGTTACCACCGAACACACAAGCACTGGTTGATCTGTTGCAAAGTTTGAGCTCTGATTTGACGGATAACGCTTTTAAGCTAATGTCATTTGGGGCTGTCGTAGAATTTGATGCATTGAATATCTCGTTTCATTTAACAACGTTTTCTATAGAGTTTCACATTTCAGTGCATTGCGTAATTGCGGGGATGATTCCCGTGCGAAGAAAATCGGTAACCGCTGAGTCAACACATTGATTGTC
>CAYTJF010000126.1:0-16310 GCA_964437945.1 uncultured Granulosicoccaceae bacterium | reverse complement strand
TTCGCCTTCAGCCGCAACAGCTATTGAATCGGAAACTGATTGATTTTCTAGCTTTATACGCTCCACCATATCTACCATCAATTGGCGCTGCTCGCTTTCACTAACAAATTTTGTAGACTGTGCATAGCTCAGGCCTTTAACAAAGGGTCCATACACAGCATGATTACTATTCTCATCAGTCAAAGCGGCAGACGGTTTTGCCGGAAGCTCGCCCACGGTGTCCAGCCAGATCTGCATAGCTTCATCAGAGGTGATGTACTGCATAAATTTAATCGCCGCATCGTATTTTTCCCCTTCGGCTTTCGTGGTGACTGCATTAACCCAATAAGAAGAGTAGTTAGACTTGGTACCATCTGGACCAGCCGGTAATTCAGCAACTCCCCATTTTAGCCCTCTGGTATCATTTAACGCACCAATTCTGAATGAGCCATCAATGTGCATGCCAGCGCGTCCAGCCTTGAAGGCAGCTTGAGGTTCGTCCATAAACCCTGCGTCAGTAACTTCGTGCTTTGCTGCAAGGTCGATGTAGAATTGCAGCGCTTTTTGACCAGCCTCATTGTTGTAGTTAACGTTTTTGTCGTCATCACTGTAGGGCTGACCTCCAAACTGACGTACCAGAACCTCACGCCACCAATGATGATCCTGAGCTGTCATACCTGTTGTAATTCCAACTTGAGTTAGATTGCCAGCCGCATCTTTTTTGGTTAGCTTTTTGGCTATCTCTACCAGTTCATCAAGCGTTGCAGGCGGCGCTTCGATACCAGCTTCGTCAAATAGCCTTTGATTGTAGAAAAGGGCCAGAGAGCGTACCGCAGTGGGTAGTGCCATATACTCACCATCTCGTTTCATGGCCTGCACCATTGGAAAGAATTCTTTATCGATCATTTCAGGTGATACCGAACTTGCCGGTAGCGGTTGGATTAATTCGGCATCTACATAGTCGTTCAGCCAACCATAGAACAGTTGAACCACATCTGGCCCCTCGCCTGCTGGAATTGCAGCAGCGACCTTGGTGCGATAGTCTGCATACGGGAAATGATTGGTTTTTACGGTAATGCCCGGATTGGCTTCCTGAAAATTCTCAATTAACTTATCCATCGCAGTAATCCGCGCTTCAAAGAAATATTGCCAGTATTCGATTTCAACATCGGCAGCAGTCGCGCTGCCGGACAGCGCGAACATAGTGCCTGCAAATATCATGACTATCAAACTTCTAGTACGTTTGAACATGTTCTTTTCCTCGTAGTGTGTGCTCAATTGCGTTGAAGCGCCAAAGCTTTTCCCAAACAGTATTAACCCAAGTCATAGGAATTATCAAGTTTATTCGTGGTATTTATGTATGCTATGAATACAAGGGACAATGCAGCTTTGTAGCGATACCTCCTTTGTTAGAAACGAGTGATGTTACGGATACACAATTCATCAAAGTGTGTGCGCGATGTGTACGATCGATACTTGAAAAGAACTGATTGAATCAGTAATACCAATGGGCAGTCAATAACATACCAATGCTACATATGAGTTAATACGAGAACGTTTCAAATGCCATCACTCGATATCAATAGACTTGAACATGCATCGCTGCACCCACGCATACTAGACTTACACTTTGCGTTACAACGACTGCGCTCTACAGTGTCGTTTATGAATTCCGGAGCTCATCCGGATGACGAAACTTCAGCAATGCTGGCAGCTATAGGCTTCAGAGATGGTCTGGATATATCCTATGTGTGCGCGAATCGTGGCGAAGGAGGTCAGAACAATATAGGCACTGAATCCGGTAGTACATTGGGTACGCTGCGTACAGCAGAGATGGAACGCGCCGCAGACGCATTGGATATGAGGTTGTACTGGCTCTCGTCCCACGTTAAAGATACGATATTCGATTTTGGATTTTCAAAAAGCGGTGACGAAACACTCGCAAAGTGGCAGCATGAACACGCACTGAATCAGTTTGTATCGATAGTTCGTCGAGAAAAACCCGACATTCTGTGTCCGACTTTTTTAGACGTACCCGGCCAGCATGGACACCACCGTGCCATGACTCAGTTAGCACACGAAGTCGTGTCGGCAGCAGCTGATGCTAATTTTGAAGTTGAACATAACGGACAGGCTCTACCACCTTGGACAATAGCCAAACTGTACTTACCTGCATGGGGTGGTGGCGGTTCATCGTACGACGATGAACTCCCTCCACCAAACGCAACATTGCATGTCATAGCCAATGATATTGATGAATTCACTGGCTGGAGTTGGGAACTTATCGGCCAACAATCACGTCGTTTTCATTTAAGCCAGGGTATGGGGCGTTGGGTGGCGGTTGGTGAGGAACGAAATTGGCCATTGCATTTGGCTCACTCGATATTCTCCAGCAATGATGACTGTGTCACTGCTAATTTACCTGCCGATTTATTGGAGCTCGCAGACTACGCAAAAGCACCCCAAATCAACAATCATCTTGTTAATGCACAACAGGCTATTGATGAAGCAATAGCATTTTTTCCACATTTTGATAAAGTACTGACCGCTGCCAACATTGCGTTGGTTAACATACGCGCCGCGCAAGCAAATTGTCCTGACAGTGCTGTAGCAAATGTGCAGCATAGATTAGCTCGAAAAATCAGCCAACTATCACGCGTTATACGCATTGCCAGTGGAGTCGTTGCTTATGCTGTTGCCGAAAAGATTAATTTGCGGCCCGGTCAGGAGACGGTTGTTAAGTTGGAGGTGCGAAGCCCAACAGCCAATGCGTCAGAAAAAACAGAGTCTACGGTGTCATTTGATCTTGATGATAACTGGAGCCATGCCAACAATGCACTGATACTTGCTGAGCAGAGTATCCCAACCAATCCCTACCCAGTCGATTTTTTCCCGGATAGGGCTAGAAAACCAGCATTAAAAATTGAGCTCAATGTTGGAGGAGTTGAAAGTCATTCCTACCTCAGTATGGTTAACACACCACTGGCGCTACCAAAAAGTTGCATTAAGCTGTCTTCGTATTCGAAAGTCATCAACCGGCAATCTACAAACAGAACATTTTCTGTTGCAATTGAAATATGTATTCCAGGCGATGCACCAGTGTCGATTCAAGCGCCAGAGGAATGGGTGTGTACGATAACACCTAATGAAATTGAAATAGTGTTACCCAATAAAGTCGAAACCGGGCTCTATAAATTACCGCTGCTAATCGGTGCAGAACCAGCCCAGACAGAACAGATCATTGACTATCCCCATACCAACTCACGAGTCCTGGTCGATGATGCTTTAATCTCAGTTCTTGTACTTGATGTCAAATTACCTGACAAACGCGTGGCCTATATAGGTGGGGGAAACGATCGAGTAGCAGAATATATCAGCGCCATGGGAGTCAATATCGTGGAGATAGATGATCAAAAGATGAATACGGGAGAAGTTCTGGAACAATTTGACACCCTAGTAGTTGGCATTTTTGCTATGCGAACTCGGCCAGTACTTTTTCAAAACATGGCATACATTCATCGCTGGATAAAAAATGGTGGTCACCTACTTACGCTGTATCATCGCCCGTGGGACAACTGGGATCCGCAAACTGTTCCGCCACGCTTTCTAGAAATAGGACAACCTTCCTTAAGGTTCAGGGTGACCGATGAACAAGCTGCAGTAAGGCAGCTACTACCTGATCATCCACTGTTGAACATACCCAATAAAATATCGGCCGACGATTGGGAACAATGGCAAAAAGAGCGAGGCCTGTATTTTGCGAAACAATGGCATAAAGATTACCAAGCGCTGTTATTAATGGGTGACCCAGATGAAGAGCCACTCACTGGTGGCTTGCTCAGCGCTGAAATTGGCCTCGGCAGACACACGCACACATCGCTAACTCTGCACCACCAAATGACTCAACTGGTGCCTGGCAGTTTTCGATTGATGGCTAATCTGATCAACTAATGTTGCATTAGCCCAATTGCCGGAAGCTGATTTTCTACTTATATGGCAACAATATTTTTTATCCTAAAATTTATGTATCATCTGATGACACAGCTCACCTTTTCTCCTGAACACTTCTACCTGAATCTGCCTTGTGGTAACACTTACTCTCGTAAAATTGTCATCTCCAACCACCGGAGAAAAATTCGACAGTGTGCACTCCCCTATTGATCCTCCGTCTATTGTTCCTTTTAATTTAAATTTCCTGGCAGATGGGTGTGGGTAGGGCCAGAAAAAAGCAGAAGAAATAACCGCTATAATCTTATTTCCATTCGGTAGAAGAAGTTCTCCCGAAAAAGAGGCGTGCACATCTCCGGAGAAAAAAACGACTTTGGCAATGTTTCGACTGTCAATATAAGAAAGAATTTCTTGTCTTTGTCTTGCGAAATAGGCCCATTTATCTTCATCTGACGACGATGACGTATCTGGAAAGAAAGGTACGGATGTAACGATAATTTTGGTCCGCCCTGACCCATCATTTAGCCATCGTTTTAAACCTTGCATTTGTTGAGTGCTAATAATCTCCTTTGTGTCTGGGCTACCTAATTGACGTTCAGTTCTGGTATCCGTTACAAAAATATCACAGCAACCATCCGCGTACTTGTACCACATTTTCTGCAATGTCCCTTGTAGTTTCCCAGAGCGTATAGGAATGGTTGGGCTATGTGACAACTGATATGCTTGATATGCATGTATTGCATTTGGAAAGAGTGTTTTCCAGTCTTTACTGGATGAGTTTGCTGGCCAGTTATTCTCTATTTCGTGATCATCCAGCGTCATGTATGTGCTGGTACGGCTCATCAATTGACGAATATGCTTCTGAGAAAACGCATCTCTGTATCGTTTATAAAACTCTGCAAGGGTGACAGAAGGATTAATGAGGTTTAAATCATCAGCATAGATCTGATCTCCCATCATAATTAATTGGTCGAATTCAACGCCTTCGTCATCAATTTGTCTATTGATAGATCTAAACGTTTTGTCGCCTCTGTCGTCAAAGAAATCACCGAAGAAAGTGCTCAGTAAATAGCGGCATGAGCCAATGGCGAAAGTACGGGATTGAGAATCATCGTCACTGGCTGTTTTGAAATAGCTATAGTTAGATTCGTCCCAATCTATATCTTTAGCAGATGCGTCTTCTAATTCGACATCGGAATAAAAATATCCCATTTGATATTCATAGTAAGAATCTGGCTCCAGACGATCTACTATGGCAATTCCGGTCATGTCGAAGTTTGGATTCATTTTAAAGAAGCGCGGCTTTAAATATTGCTCGTCCCCGTACTCCTTAAACCTGATAGCTCCAAAACACCTTCTGGGTCCATGGTCAACAATACTGGTATCTCCACGACCCCAGATACGCACTCTACTAGACGTAGTCTCTCCAATGATCGGACCAACCGTAAGTGGTTTTAAAAGCATGTATTTGCCTCCGCGCAGGTTTTTACTTTTAAAATGTTCTCATCGGATCGCATTAGAAAGTTCATCGGCATCACCATTATTAATAAGGTCGTTGAATAACCCAAACCAACTCGAGAACTCACCTGGGCGTCCATCAGGATTCCAGATAGCCCGTTCGATGTCTGCAGTCTCGTTTTCAGTTGGCATGAATACATTGGGTTTTACAAGCCCAAGGCCTGAGCCTGTAGCCAGTTGCTGCATCGCCTGAAGGCAATCCTCGGGATCGTCGGGCACAAGATTAACGGCAAGACCGAGCGAATTAGCCATTAATTGCAAACGTGCCGTGCGCACAGCAGCAGGCCTGCCGAGGGTTACATTCTCATCGAAAAGCGTGGCTGCAAGTGAACTGTCGAAGGTTAATCCTCGTCGCCAGAAATGCGTTGTGCCCATCGCCAGCCAGACATCGTCAATAACAATTGCCGAGGATGCAAGATGCCAAGGTCTGCCTGGTCCTGCAACAGGCGTCACTAATGCAAGGCGATCTGCATTCGCGTCAGCTAATGCTTTAAGGGCTGCATTTATGCCGGCTTTACGAATATCTTTCAGGCGATCAGGTCTTTTTGGCAGGTAGTTCTCTGGTACAACCAGCATAACGCTCAAACCAGGACGTTCATTCCAACGCTGCTTGATCGCATCGATCCAGTCAAGGTTCTCACCTTCGGTATCAGCATCAATGCAAGGTGTCTGGATGTAAATGTAGTCCTCTGCCCGACTAATCGCACTCGTTACAGCGCGGGCAAATTCGGTTGCACCCTCTGCCGTTTTTCGGATCAAACGATCAACACCAGCTGCAACCGCTGTCGCGGATTCAAGATCGAGATTGACGAAATCGATAAAATCATTCAGGTCTTGCCCGGTTGCTGTTTCGATGGAGTCTGTTAATGCGTCCCAGCTTTGTCCTGGCGTAAGGTCAGCCAGAGCAGAATTGACAAAGGCACGAACCGTCGCATCGCCGGTAACCCCATGTGCAATGGTTTCGAGTACAGCCGACCAGCGAGTAGTACCTGTTACCGGGTTTACTGTGGGAGAAACGGTAGAAACAGCCGATAAGTATTCCACCAGGTTTTGCGAACGACGTTCGTCCATCAATGGAGTCAGTGCCAGTACTGCGGGTCCAGCCAGAGTCAAACCTTGCGCACCAATTTCCGCTGCCGCCGGCAAGCCCAAATGCGCCAACTGTGGTGGTGCTGATTCATGATTCTGTTCTCGTAACTCACCAGCACCGATCACTCCTGTGGGTGCTGTATTGTCTTGATCCAGCGCAACAACTTCTAGCCGCTCCATCGATGGCGCAGGTGCACCTAATGTTCCAGGATCGGTCAGTAGATTACGTGCGCGGTGCACCCGCGTTGTCGCGCCGCCTGAGGTTGGCAAACTACCTTCGGGAGTATCAGTAAAAGCCGGTGAGCTGGTTATCAATGTATCGTCGGCAGTTGCCGCATTGGATAAAGTGTTAGGCACCCGATTCGCAGCCAACAGTGTTGTGGTATCAATTAATGCATGAGGTGTGTTTTGCGGATCGTCGGAGACAACAAGCACGTGCTCTCCCGCTCGCAACAATAAGTTATCTATATCGGTTTCGAATGCACGCTCACAGACGAATAAACTTTCGCTGCCATCAAGATCAACAGCATTCACACGAGTGCCTCCTGATACCGCCGGCCTGATCAGTCGTTGATCTGGGAAAAACGCCGATAAGCCCGCTGATGTCACCATAACATCAAAGCTGATAAAAACCGGATCGCTCTGGGTCCCGGTTTCAGAATCTGTTTCAATTGACGGACCACTGGTTCCGTCAGGAATAGGCACAACCACACGCGCAAGACCTGAGCCATCGAAGCCAGCTGCACCTCCATCAAGACGAATGCGTTTGCCCGTGTCTTTATCGCGAGCATGTGTCCAGATCCTAACCCAACCATCGCTGGGCACATCAGGTGTATTTATATCAATCAGTACGGATTGATTCTGGCTGGTACTACTACCTTGATCGTTGTTGCCTTCACCAGCAAGTGGCAACACGTTGTAGTTGATTTGAGTGGGTAAGGCAGCCGTTCCTGCCGCAAAAGGCGTTGATGATCCAGAATGTGAATCCATAACCGGAGCCATAGCCACGGTTGAACCACCAGAAAGCGTTGTCATTATTGGAGCGGTTACCGCATCCATGTTCAGCAGCACAGGATTGTTCGCACTGTTTTGCAATGGAGCCAACCGAGTCAACTCATCAGACTGTGCTGTAGTGTCACGCCCTACTCCAACCGAGTGCTTCTCAACATCGACCATGGCAATACGCATGTAATCGCGTGTCAGAGCAAACGGCGTTGTAGATGAGGTCCATCCAGAAAACAACGCACCCGATGCATCTGACGGTGCAACCGGGATTGGCGCATAGGGTCCATTAGGCAACGGTGCCATGCGTGGAATAGGAACAAGGTCCGATTCAGTATCCACTTCGATTAACTGTAAAGTAGAAGTACTGTCAACAGTGAAAAGCGTGGAACTGTTTTCGATCGGTGCCAGCCCCAGTTCGTCGGATGCAACCAGCCGGCTTTCTATAGCATCATCCAGCCGCCCTTCACTGGCCGAAACCAAGTGTGCAATTTGCCCGGCAGACGTCGCAGCCGTTCTTGACGATAAGGGGTTGATTTGTGTTGCCAGATTGTTCCATACAGCCGTATTGTCCGGGTCTGACATGAACGACCACATTGAAGCAACAGAGCCGGCATCAACAGCGCGGCCACGATGATCAAAACACCACAATCTGGCGTCGTCAATCAGAGCATCAGTCCTGTTTTCAAACAATACTTCACTATTATCATTCGGGCGGGATATCTCAAAGGTTGCGGTGGCGTTGTCGAAGTTCCCGTTCAAGATCAATCCCAAAAACTCTGCGCGCTTTTCATCGGTGTTAAATTCACTTTCTGGTGCCAGGTCGACCTCGCGAAGTTTGTTCAAATCAGTCGGAGGATTGGGAATCTCCAAAGCGAATGAACGAATTCGTAAACGGCTCGGCGTGTTCGCTGCTGTCAACGGCGAGTTATCTGGTTGCGGAACAACTTGCGTCAGTGTCCAGAGTCGGAGCTCCACTTCGGGTAACAATGTGTGCAGTACAACCAGACTGTCATCGGCAAACGCTTTGTCACCGTTTGCATTGCGAAGCTTGCGCAGAATTGGCGGTCTTTCTTGTGTTGCAACAGCATAAGAACGTGTACCACCAGCAGGCGCAAGCCACTGCATACCAATGTCCATGGATACGGTAATAGCCAGATCTGAGTCTGGCAGACCAAGTATTGGCAGAGTTGCGTTGTTATGATCAAACCACGGTCCTACCGAAGGTGAGGCAAGACCCAATGTATCAGGAGCAGGTTCTAGATCAGGCATATCTGCATCTCCTTAATTAAACTCAACTTACCGGTACGGTAAGCGGGTCGGCACTTCGGCCCAGCGGGTCACTAAGCGTTATTATATAAGTGGTTCCCACAGGTACGATTTCAGCCGGACTCTGTTCAACCACACCAGAATAGGTAAGTGGTTCATCCGGTTCCAGAATGTCATGCTCGGCCAGCGTCTCAAGCATACCGCCTGGTAATCGCCGATCAATTCGCACACGGTAATACCCACTGATGCCACCTGATAATCGCTGAGGATGAGACAGTGTCAATAACACATCGGTCAAACCTTCTCCGCTGAGCAACGTATTACCCGATAACGTTCCAAGCGATGGTGTCGATGGTGCAGAATCTGGAATCAGCACCAGTGTGACTGGCTCCGATGCAACACTCCAGCGTCCCGGCACCGGTGGCGATGATCCGTTTTCCGGCGCACCTTGCACTTCAACTCGATAGGCATAGCGAGTCCATGGCGTTAGTCTTGTCTCTTTGGCGATAAGCACTGAACCGCCATCACGGTAGCTCGCGAGCTGTTGACCAGTGTCTGTTGGTGAATCAATAACTCCGGTTTCAACAATCGGCATCGCCGAAAGCTTACTGGTATCAGTTCGAGTACGTCTCAATCGCCAAGTGCTGGCCTCAGAGGTTCCGGCAAGTGCCGTGATACTGGCTTCAACAACATAATCACCCTCTCCAGACGCTTCTGAATTTGGTTCCACTTGTTTAACCGTCAGGGTTGGTTGCTGAGGTGGGTCGCTGTTAGGTACACCGTACAGAATGATAGGTAAATTGTTTAACTCAGGCTTGGCACCTGATTCAGATTCAGCCGCAATTTTATACACACTGAGTAAACGCAAAGACCCGGATACAGCATGCCGAAAACCAACCGAATCGCCAAATTCCGCCATGACATCATCTAATCGTTCAAACAGATGATCGGGAAACAGGTTTGCATTGTCACGATAAATACCGGCTCGAACAGCTACGTCGCCAGTCGTGTTTATCTGCGATAACAACGCTAGTTCTTCTTGATCTTCGAGAAACGCCCGCAAGCGGTTTTCATCCGAATAATAAACACTATAGCGCGCACCCGGCTCGGCGCTCCAGCGATGTTCAATCCAGGCAAGACCAGTGATATCTGGTCGGGCCGAATACAATAAAAACGGCGGCACCGAAGGTTGCACCGGCGCGCGAGGATCAACAAGATTCAGACGCACGTTTTCCGATTTCACTGATTGCCGATTTGCCTTATCAAACCAAATTGCACTGACAGTGATCCTGCGTTGCTCCATCAACGCCAATTGTGGCCCATCAATGCGCAACTCAACCCGAAACGATTTATCCTGATTGGGCACTGGGAGCTTGTCTGTTTCGACCAGATCATGTTGCTGATCGATCGCAACCGGGTCATTAATAAATACGCGTACATGCTTGAGCTCAAGACTACCCGGTGCAAGATCTTTTGCATCAGGTACTGCTACAAAAACGGTAATCCGACCACCGCTGATCGCTGCATCAGCAACACTTGGCTGTCGGTAGTAAGCTTGTATTATCGGTCGAGGCGGATGAGGCCTTGTCCCCGCATCAGCGACCTGCCGTGTCCATTCCGACCAACGACCAAACCTGTCCTGTTGCGCCACCGAATAAGCAATCGCACTGGCCGCAGCAGTACGATCTGCAATAAATCCGGTGCCAGGTTGACCAGTGGGTTCACCCGTCCCATCAGCAATATTCGATGCCAGAATCAGTGGCAGATGAAATCCGTCGTTGTTCTCGCGGTTCAAGTTATCAAAGCTTCCGTTTGTAGCTGGTGTGCGTTTGGCTGCGGCAAGCAAGCCTGCCACCCGCACCCCAGCTAATCGTACTTCAACTTCCCTGGTTGCGTTCTGTGGCTTCGCTGGCAACCATGCTTTATGGATTGTCTCGGTAATCTGTACCGGTTCAATCTGGTCAAGTGGCGCCAACCGATCTGCCATAGCATGGGTTTGCAACATGACATAAGAACGTTTATTGCTTGCGTTTGAAAACGAACTGGCGGGTTGTCCGACGGACAGATTTCTAACTAACTGGGTATAGCGCTTAAGCACATCGTTGGCATCGAGTTGTCGATCAGCTGCTTCTACGTTGCCCAATGCTGAGTCGAATACCTCCTGTTGGCTCGGATCCTGTTCGGAATCATTGTCGTTGCCGGAACGTATATCTTCAAAAAATCCGAACACGCGATAAAAGACAATGCGATCCTCAACTTCATCAAAGTCATTGTCACGCAATTTGTAACCAATGCCCGTTGCTGTTCCAGGATCAGCCAGTGCTCCAAATAAGCGTTGCAGTCGACTGGTGCCGCTCGAACCCGCCGGGTTGCCGTCTACATCGGTAAGCACATTACCATCAGCATCAGTTACAACATCCGTCACCATCTGATCCAACTGCTCTTCTGAGGTATCCACCAGCAGTGATTCAAGATCATCATCTAACTTGCCCACCAAAGACGCAACACGTTGTAGCTCCTGGGCAATGGTTGCCAAGGGAGCCGCAGCGGGTGCCGGGATACCATCGGTTTCTTGCAACGGCAAGCGTTTGGGGGCTTGCGCTGATGTATGCGCCGCCGCAAGTGCAATAGGGTCGTTGATTGGAAGATAGCGTGGTCCACCTCCATGAGGTAGACACATAACCGAATAAGGTTCGTACTTGAGCTTCTGAGACTCACTTGCTTCGATCCACTCAATGCCAAAGACCGTTCCGGCACCACTGACCCGAAGCTGCACAATATCCGGAGCCGAGAACACAAACGGAGATGCTGAACGACGTCCAATAATCGCAGGTCCTTGACCACTAGCAGTGGCCATGTAGGCATGTACATGAAACCCACCTTTTCGCTGGCCAGTCACTGGTTCAGTTAAAGCCGGTCTGATTAACGAAATTGAATCTCTCGATAACACCGACCCAGGTCGTCCAGGCAATGTGGAAAAGTCTGGCAGATCAACGGGTACTGGCCGCCCGTCACCGCCAGGGTTAACTGCATCTCTTCGTGCAATCAGATCGACCCAGATACACTGTTCATTCGCCGCACGTCTAATGATTACCGTCACTGATTGTCCAGCAAGCATTGAGAACGGTGGAAAAAGCTGCTGTTTAGTGACGTCGTCAAAATAGACTGCCGTATCGCGTTTGACCAAGCCCTTGCGACTTTCCGGCGTCGCTCGATACACAACAAACGGTGTCACTGGTAAGCCAAGCAAAGGATGAGTCGATACTCGAAGGTGGTTCCCGGCCTGAGCATGCGGCTCATTATTATCCACCGGTAAAGCATGCGCATTCATTAGCAATGGATTGACGTGCGGCTGCATCAGATCAGTCCCTCCAGTTCCCACATTCGCGGTAAAGCACCCAGCACTCGCCCACCACTGATTTCCCCGTTCGGTACCGCAAATGTTATTTCAAGCCGAGTCTCGCCAGTCGATAAGATGGGATCTTCTGGCGTTAGAAAGACACGTGTCCAGCGTGAATTGGCGCGGTACACTTTTAATTTCTCATTACCTATCGAGCCTCCTGTAAGCGATACGCGATCAACTATGTCAGAACCTTTGTCAGTTACCACAGCGCCTTCGCGATTCATCGGCTCCAGCGAGTCAATCAACACGCCATCAATAAACCAGTCTTTACCATCCAAACGCCAGAACACATAACTTTTGGGTTCAGCAGTGGGCAGTGGCAAAGTGTCAGCATCAAAAACTGCCAGCAGTGAACCAAGAGCAGCATCAGACACCTCAAGCGAACCAGAGACATCCGGGCGCGCAAGATCAGTTACAACTATTTCTTCTGCTGGAAACGGTGCATCCGTGATTGCGTCATAACCCATATGCGCAAGCATCTGTTCAGGGTTGGCATAACGCGATGTTGTAAAGCGGGTACCGGAGATAAGGGTTGCAGTGCCTTCCCCATCTTTGGCAACCAAATTCAGATCGTACATGGATAACGGTTCCAGGTTGAACTGTCCGGCCAGTGATGCGCCACCTGCAGCTGGTCCATCAGGAATACAGGCACTTTGGAGAATTGCATCGTTAATTCGGTTGGCACCGACGCTGTTGAGTGTCGCCGGGCCGTTGTGCCAGTCCAGTATTCCGGGCAACGGCGCTAGTTGTGCACGCAACAACTCAGCGTCTGCACCGGGTTGCGGCGGCGGATCGGTACGGCGTACTTCGATAGCCAATTCATAACCATAGATCCCCGCAAGTTGTGAAACATGACCTTCGTCGAAATGTACCCACACCGGGTCGTCGGTAAAATGAATGGCGCGACCATCAAGTGGCTCTACCCGTTTAATGTAACGCGCTAGATCGCGCGCATCGAATACATGCTCGTTAAGACCGTCCTGAGGATCATCCGCATTCAGTATTTCAGCGGCAGTAGCAAAGTAGAATGATTGCAACTCGCCAGATTCCCAGTTTTCAGAATTGGGCGTGGCAGGCGGGCTGTCAGTGCCATCTTCATTGCTTTGCCAGGCTTGCCATGACCAGTCAATATCAATTTGGTAGTGTGTATCTGCTTCCAGAATGATGTCTCTTCTTTCTTCAGCGTGTGCCAGGACTATCTGTGTCAGTACATCAAGCCGATCGTGGCGAATCGTTTGGTCGTTCTGCTGGTTTTGTACGGCGACCAGATCCACTGCACAGGCTGATAGAAAAGTTACTTCCCAGCCGGGCGGTGACAGCATGTCGAATGACGTGAATGGCCGCGCCTTGTTTTCGGGTGCATACGCAACTACAAGGCAAAGTCGACCATCCTCAAGTGAATGTGTAGAGACCACGTTTGCAGACCATTGATCGCCACGTTCATCACGTCCCGGTTTACCAAAAACTGCGGGCAGCAAGGTCGTATCATTGTTTTTCTGCGGCTCAAGTTGAGTTTGTTTTGAACCAATGCATATTTCATAAATCACGGCCTGATCGTTGCCACCGAATAACTCAATCATGTTGATACCAGGACCGGCAAATCGCATCACATGCTCAACACCTTTTTTACTACTCGTTGAAGCACTGTCCACTCGAGCACCAATGGCGTTACGCGCCTCGCCTTTCAATTCACCATCAAAGATCATCGCGCGAATCGTTATCGTATCCGCAGGCACTTCAAACTTGATGCGCAAGCCGCTGTCCGGAACGATCAATTCAGGAACACTATCACTACCGGATTTTGGATCACCGTTACCGATGGCAACCTTGTCGACCAGCCGTAAACCATTTTTCTCAGTCAAATCACTGAATGCCAGCGATTGAAACGAGAAACTCGACACCTCGTCTGGCAACTTGAATCCTTTAAAATTAATGCATCGTTCTCGCAAGCCGTCTTGCAGACAACAAATGCGATAAAAGATGGCTTTACCCGAGCCACCGGTGAGCATGATTCTCTCGATAGGTTCATCAGTTGAGCTGAGCACCAACTTAATTGGTTTATCAGCAATGGATGCAGAACGAACCCGTGCTACTTCCTTGCCACCCGCGTTCAAACCGCTGGCGGTCACTTCAGAAGCACCCAACATGATCCAAAGCTCGATGTCCCGGCAACTTTCGGGCAAACGAATGCTCATGCCAGAGTCTGGAAACAGAAACTCTGGGCTTTTATCCTGACCACGAACGGGTAACTCAGAGGATTGATCAATCTGGTCTGTCATGCGCAGACTCTCTGCGCGTTTCAGTACACCTAATCGAAATCCGTTGTGCGTAAGACTCTCGAATTTGTCGTCACGCATTTTTAAATCAACGAAGCTCTCGCACGGCGACTTGGTTGGCTGCTCATCACTGGCATTACAGCAAATACGAAAGAACGTAGATTCATTACCGCCACCAGTAATCAACAATCGGACAATACCTTTCAAGCCAGTCAGTCTTACACTGACTGGCGCATTAGGTGAGATGGAAACAATCTGGCTATCCACTACTGCGTTCGTAGTGTCAATTGCGGATACTGCGATCGGGTCGCCTGACTGATTCCAAAAGAATAACTCGACCTGTACGCAAGCCTTTTTCAACAATACTTCAATGCCTGCAGAAGGGAAATCGATATCCGCACGACCATCACTACCCAGCCGCGCCGGTGTATTACGTGAGTCCACTTTATCTACCGCAATAAACGGCTCTTGCCTGTCAATCGCACGTATCGTTAAAGCATCAAGCTCCAGATTCAGGTGTTTACCATCGGCCTTCAGCCCATCAAAGTCGAAGCATTCGAGTTCAGTGTCGCCAGCCTGCGCGGCAGACTCGCACAACAGAAAAGTGAGTTCAGGCTGAGTAACCTCGCGGTCAAAGCGTCCCTCCCAGGGTAGCGCCGTATCGCGCAAACCCAGTGCCATTGCCTGACGGCCCAATGGCAAACGGTAGCCGCGCTGCAATACCTCACCTCCAACTGAAAGATTCAGCGGTAAGTTCACTATCTCGCCCGGATGTACCACAGCACCAGTAGCTGCGACAAATGACTGCAATGCAACCCCAGCAAAACGTTTGTCACCCACGTTCAACGCAGGTTCTGCGCTTAGGAAAAACTTGCTTGGATAAGGTGGTTCTGCTGGTGTGTCTGCACGGAATCTGACGCTATATACACCGGCGCCGCGTGCGCCCCGGCCATAAACACAGGCACGCCGAGGGCTTGGTAAGGGTTCGCATAAATCTTTAATTTCTTCTGCCGGGTCGCCATCGGTGCCTGCACCACCACCGTCGGTATTTTCAACCCAGGTCCATGGATCCCAGTGAAGTAGTTTTAGTCGCGGACCTTCATGTTCCGAGCTGGCAGGATTATTTGAACCTGAGCTGTTTGGCAACTTGACTGGTGTGGACATCCAGACTGTCTGAATAGACTCAGCCGGATCACCCACGGTTGAATCAACTGCGTCGATTTCGGTTGCCTTTATCAACTTAATGCTGTTAATGCGGTAAGCGTATTTCAACCGGTTCGACCCCGACCACAGCGAAGCGCCACCCGAGCTACCAGGGGCAATCCGATCATCCGATGGCATGTCCATTTGCGCATGTTGACGAAAATTGAGAACCGGTGCGGTATCTGCCCAAACCGTGTGGTTGTCTGCAGTGAGCGCACCCTGGTTGGTGGTGTTTCCCGCCTCATCAGTGATCAGATCAAATATCGGTACACCTGCAATTACAGGCTGGTCACTGTCATCGGTTTGTGTGGTCGCTGCACCCATGATTCGGTCCTGCCGATCGGTAAGATCGATCGATACAATCGGTGGTTCGGGTTCCGGTGGAGTTCTACCTGCCAGTGAGTTACCAAACGAGACGCCAACGCACCCTTCAAGCGAAAAGAAAAACAGATCGACCGAACCGCAGAACTCACCTTCCAGAAAGACCTCACCATCCATGTACGTGAGGATAATTTCACCGCGAGCGCTGATCGACACTACCACCAGGTCAAGCTCACCATCTACAAAGACACCGCCTTTGATCAACAACGGCCGAGTGCCAAAACCAACCAGTACTTTGGCAG
>CAYTJF010000125.1:12073-16354 GCA_964437945.1 uncultured Granulosicoccaceae bacterium | reverse complement strand
CTAGTATCGAGCGGAACAGATCAGGCAACACATAGAAAAAACGCCCTGTTCGGTAATGGATATGCAATTGAACTATACAGCGAGCTTTGGCATATCTGTTAAGAAAAAAGGTGATAACGCCGAACTTGATAAAATGTTGATAGAGGCTGACAAACAATTATATTTGGCGAAAACTGACGGGCGTAACCAAGTTAAAATTGCCGCTTAGACAAGGGTTGGCGCTCTGCTAACTATAGTCCTCAGCACGCAAGCCATCTTTAATTAAACGCGAACCCAGCGTCTGCATTGCACTCCATGATCCGAATTCAGCTAAAACCGCGGATATATCACCAGGCACCAGTATAAAATGATGTTCCAGACCATGGGCCATAACCGTGTTAACAACGTCCTCCAACGATAACGCTTCACCGTGCATGGAAAAGTGTTCTAGCCATCCGCGAACACCATCAAACCCGTTCGGGTCACGACCAGCAACCGTGCAATTCATTTGAAACAATGCACTGGCATCTCGTGCAACTCTGAATACGCTAACCGGGCCATCTTTAAAAACCATATCTGAAATGGCTCCGTAGATTGGTCCTTGCTCAGTTCCACGACCTATCATCGGATGATTGATCCAGCGCACACCGTTGTTGTCTGCATGAAACAACGGCCCCCCTCCCCCGTGCCACATTAACAATTGACCAGCATCCAAATCAGGTTCCGTCATATCCAACAAGTAGCCAACTCTGCCGCTGACAGATTTAGCCACCAGTTGGGTTACAGCGCCCAATATGTCGCCCTCGGAAGCCACAGGTAAATGGTACTTCTCTTCCAACCAGCTGAACGCAGCTCCAGGGTGCATGCCGGGATAGTCCTGTAACGCTGGCCAATCACTCACTGCTAATGCTGCATAGTTGTTTTCGTCGCTGATATCTTTCATGGCCAGTACCGCTTTGGATTGCAATGCCATTTGACTATCATTGACACCCACGACTGTCGCGGCATTATGAATGAGCGCCAGTTCTGCATCGATTCGAGATTGATCAATGCTATCCATACGTTGTGTCAACTCGTGCATATCGTGATTGGCAACTTCAACACCAACGCTTGAGCGAAGTGCGTTGGTTGAAACTTCCATATTGTAAAACGTCATGGCCAAACCACCGATAACTCCAATACGTGCATGGACCAGTTGCTTTACTGCACTTAAGGCCTTTATCGTTGTACGGAGTCGGGTGATCAACGACGTGCTCTCAGGTGAGCCGTGGTACCACTGAACGGGGCGCTGATTCAAATTACGAACTTGTCTTGCAATGGATAGCGACATGTTTAGCGAGACAAAGTTGTTTAACTGAATATCTCCGGTACGTATTGGCTCTGGTACCGACCAGAAACCGGCTTTTATGGGTGCTGCGGCAATGGTTCTTGCCACATCACCCATGCTAAATCCACCATGCAGGCACAAGATAAAGTCGGCACCAGCCGCTGCACATTCGTCCAGGGATTTCTGGGTATCGTGTGCGTTCATTGGAATGTCTGAAGCTACAAACAAGGTTGCAGATTCCTGCTCACACAACGCTGACAAGGCAGCTTCTGCGCGAGACCAGACATCATACTTTTCAGGAAAGTAACTGGGAAGCGATGCGCGAATGAGTCCGATGGTGAGTTTATTTGACATGATGTGTACGCCTGGGCTTTTTATAACGGTTAGTGGACGTATTGATCTTACATGGTCTTCTTGGTCTTAATAATCCTAAAGGTAGAATTAGACGACTTTCAATCCAGCGCTTTTATCAGACGTTCCAGACGAGCAATACCAACATCACTTAGCCATTGCCGAAGCTTGGCTTCACCACCAGCTCCGAAAACGGCCACCGCATCAGACCACAATGCTCGACCACACATAAAGCCATTAAAGTTAACCCCTGCTTCACTGGCCATTTGCAGTGAGGCTTCAAACCAGTCAAACGATACGCCGGCACTTAAATAAACCAGCTCATGTTGGTCGGCAGGTGCGGCAGCAAAACGAAATGCCTCCAGGGCTTCTTCGCGGCTTCTCTGCGCTTCACCAAAACCTTCAACATAATTAAGGTCTACTGGAACTTCCACTTTAAGCACATCAGCATGAAACCGAGATTCTGCGAAAAGCTGTGTTGCTGCCTGAACCAGTTCAGGCTTTATACGCGCATACTCTGCTGTACCTGGCTCAATGGTTGGATGGTAAACCAGCGGCTCCATCAGGTATCGTAAATTCAAGTCTTTGCACTGTTCCCCAATGTCAGCAACCAGGTCCTGCTTTCTGGCATTGAGTGATGGTTCATCATCGGGTGCATAGTAAATAAAAAATTTTAATTGCTCGACGCCCATGCCGGCATAGTCGGACGGTTTTAGATGCTCAGGCAGAACAGTGATTCGATCTTCATCAGATATATGATAAACGTCGGCCTCATACGCAAGCATCGGCGCGCACTTTTCCGGGTAGTACGGCAGTAAGTCAGAACCCAATTGTGCATCAACCAATGCGGTGCTCGCACCTGCACCAAGTACCTCTAACACACCGCGTTTAAATACAATCAGATCGTCGGATGCCGCATTTGCACCTCTCGCGACACGAAGCGTTGCCTCAAGCCCGCTACCGGCATCGATAGCCACGCCATGAAAGGTGCGAGCGTTTATCGACGACGTGGGCTGCATGGTAGTTCGCATAATTAGGCCTCATCCGCTGAAGAAAAAACCGTTGGGAAGTGGGGAGAGGCGTGTGGTGCGCGCCAGTATGCCAACATTGATTCGGTTGGTGTAAACAGAGAAATAGAAAACCCACCCATTTCCTGTGTGGTCGAGAACGAGCCGATCATTGGCGAAACATTGTTTATGTTTTTGGATGCAAGCAGCAAGCTGACCTCACGATAAACCGTCAACAATTCCATCATGGTCGTACCACCCGATCCATTAACCAATACCACCGTTGTGGTATTGGCATCAATCGGTTTGTCGTCCAGAATGGCCTCGATCATGTAAGCCACCAGCTCTCGCACCGGTCCAATCTTGCGACGACTGACACCAGGCTCTCCATGTACGCCCATGCCGATATAAATCTCATCATCAGGAAGCGAGAACATCAGCTCGCCAGTTAGCGGCGAAACCCCGGGGGTAACAGCTGCACCAAGGGTTCTGGTCTCGCTACGTACAGCTTCGCCGAGTTTAACCAGCGCAGTGATATCCATACCCGCCTCTGCCGCCGCACCTAGAATCTTGTAAATAAACATTGTGCCAGCAGCACCACGCCGATCATGCTCGGCGCCTTTTGGCGCCGATGAAATATCGTCGTACATCAGCAATGGTCGTACATCAAGACCATCATCTTGTGCCATTAACGCCGCAGCGTTGCCATTGATCACATCACCTTCGTGCCGAGAGATTAATAACACAGCACCAGCCTTGCCGCATACCTCTTCTATACCTTCGACAATAAGGTCTGCCGACGGCGCACTGAACACGTCACCAACCACATTGGCGTCGAGCAGACCTTCTCCAACAAAGCCCATGGCAATAGGTTCATGTCCGCAGCCATTGCCAATCAGTAAAGCAACCTTATTCTGCCTGGTGCGCAATTGCGTGCGACGAACCACTCGCGGATGAGTACCACGTTGCACGATGTCGGGGTAGGCAGCGATATACCCGTCGATCATGTCGTCGGGCATATGCTCTTTGGTGTTGAACAGTTTTTTCATACTAGTCGCTCTCTTGGCTCAGGTAGTATTGCGAAAAAACAGATAACATTTCTGCAACCGATGTTGCCCCGGCATCTTTATGCCCCACTCCGCCATTTTCCACGTATCGGGCACGTCCACGTCTGGCAGTCATGTCGATGGTTGAATCTGCTCCCTGCATAGCAGCGCTTACTACAGTTTCAATGGTTTGTGCTTTTGCTGCCGGTATTAATGCATCCAGCATGGTTTTATCACCTGCCACTGCCTGACCTAACTGGGCAATACGATCGGCTGCGTTTTGCAATGACGTGGATAAATCGTTCTCCTGCTGCAAAATCTGATCGAATGCACCAATTATTTGTGCGAACAGCGAACCAGAGGCACCACCTGCCGCGCGTCGAAACTTTTTTGCTGGTGCAACTGGTGCGACTGGTGCATCGCTCTGATCGGCCACAATGGCACGCAGTCCTTTGACAATGGTTGTGCCATGATCGCCATCGCCGGTTGCTGCATCAAGCTTGTTGAGCTCTTGCTCCAGCCCTTCGAAGTGGGTTAGCAGTGCAGAATAAAACTCAGCACTCATCCCCAC
>CAYTJF010000125.1:0-11973 GCA_964437945.1 uncultured Granulosicoccaceae bacterium | reverse complement strand
CTCATCCCCACACTCATCCCCACACTCATCCAAAGTGACCGCGCATGAATGCCAATGCTTGCTCTGCAGCAACGGTGGGCTCAGGTTCAATGTTACGCCAGATATTTAAATCCTTGCTGGCAGGATTGCCGGCAATTACAAACATTTCTGCGACGATCCAAGCATCGTAATGAATCTTGTTTAACGCAAGCCTTACCTTGTCCCAAGGCACATGGCCAGACCCTGGTACACCTCGATCGTTGTCAGAAACATGAAAATGCACCAGCTTGTCAGCGGCACTGGTAATGGCCTGTTCTATGTTTTTTTCTTCAATATTCAAGTGAAAAGTATCCAGCAGCACACCCACCCTTTTCGAACCTGAAGCTCGAGCCATGGCTACCGCTTCTGCCGACGTATTAACCAGATCAGTTTCAAATCGGTTGATCGCTTCCAGCCCCAGGGTTACGTCATGTGACTCCAACTCACTTTCTACTGCCGCAAATGCCGCTGCAGAGCGCTCAGCGCGTATCGCTTTGTTGGCTGGATCATAAACGCCCCACGGCGCATACAGTACACCAGCAAGGCCACGTGAACCAATTAATGATGTTGTGCGAATGGCCCACTTCAGGTACTCAATACCAGCCTCTCTTACCGAAGCATCCGGGGAAGTTATATCCTTTTCAATAGAGAGCCCGTCTGAACAGGTGACCTCTAATCCGAATTCGCGAACAGACTTACCCAGTGCCGCTGCTTTTTCATCAGACATGCCCAGTAAAGACACTTCAATTCCGTCATAACCAAGATCGGCTACAGTTTTAAGAATAGGGGTAATGTCATCAGTCCATTGGGCCATCCACAGACCAGCATGTACGCTGTATTTCATGAGCATTCCTTGTAAAGTAAAATCATGATGGCAGCACCCAAAGTGCGTTTTCCGGAAAGTGCAAAGTGATGTTTTGTCCAACTTCATACTCATGCACATCGTTGGGATTGGCTATAACCTCGAACTGGTTATCACCAACCTGACACAGCAGTCGCGTTTGTGTACCCATGTAAATTTTGTCTGCTAATGCAGCATCAACACAATTCTTACCATCGCTAGAACGTCCGATACGAATATTCTCGGGGCGGATGGTCAGGGTACCCACACCGTTTGAGCAGCCAGTTGGTAATTGCATTTTGCCTAACGCAGAATCAAATTCGCCATCTTTAACCTGGCCATCGACAAAATTCTGTCCACCAAAAAACAAGGCTGTTGCTTTATCCACGGGCCGGGAATAAAACGCGCTTGATACATCGTACTGTTTTAAACGCCCGTCCAGTATCAGCGCGACTTTGTCAGCCAGTACCACGGCCTCTTCCTGATCGTGGGTGACAAAAATAGTTGTGATTCCCATGTCTTGCTGAAGATTGCGAATCAAATCGCGCATTTCGAAACGCAAATGAGCGTCCAGATTCGATAGCGGCTCGTCGAGTAGCAATACGTTAGGCTGCACAATAAGCGCACGGGCCAATGCCACTCGTTGTTGCTGACCACCCGAGAGCTCACTCGGACGGCGTGAACCAAGATCGGGTAATTTAACAAGATCAAGCATGTCGCTAACGCGCTGATCAATTTCGGCTTGATTAACCTTGCGCATTTTCAACCCAAAGCCAATATTGGCTGCCACACTCATGTACGGGAACAACAAATAGTTTTGAAACACCATGACAACACCACGATCTTCGGGTTTGTCTTTAAGCACCGAACGACCATCAAAGGTGACATTGCCTGAGCTTGGAGCCAGCAATCCGGCGATCATTTTCATGGTCGTGGTTTTTCCACAACCTGAGGGGCCTAGCAGTGCCGTTAATTCACCACTGGCTATTTCAAGAGAAAGACGATCGAGTGAAGGCTCGACCGAGCCGGGATAAATCTTGGTGAGTTCTTGTAGAGAAACGTGAGTCAAATTTGGCCAAAGCCTCCAACAGCACCGCTGCGACCGGATAAATGTTTGGCGGTTAGTATAAGAATGATGACACCGGGCAGTATGTAAATCATACCGATAGCGCCAGCTATATCATTACGCCCGGACGTGGCGAAATTGAACAACAACAATGGCAACGTAATAACCCTGCCCCCGCCAATTAACAAGGTTAAAATATACTGGCTCCAGGAAACCAGAAACGCGAACAGACCACCGACAATAATCCCGGGCATTATCGCCGGCAGGGTAACGTACCAAAAGGTTTTCAACGGCGATGCACCCAAGGATCGCGCCTGCAATTCGAATGCAGGATCGTAGTTAGCAAATATGCCAGCCATTACCAATACCATGTACGGAATGGTTGGTATCAGGTGTACCAGTATCACGCCTGGCACCGAATTGGTTAAGCCCATGGAAATGAATATGGAATGGATACCCAATACAACAGCAATGCCCGGTACGATCATCGGAGCAAGAATAAGCATCTCTACAAACGATTTCGCTTTGAATTGATACATACCCAAGGCACGACCCGCAGGCACGCCAACCAGGATTGACAAGACAGTTGCAGCCAGTGAAATGCCGACCGTCAACCACAGGCTTTCAAGCACACCAGAGGTTTCTGAAAACGTGTAATTCCAGGCTCGTAATGACCAAACCTTCGGTAGCAGGCTTGGATAAAACCAACCCTTGGCAAATGACCATATGGCCAGTGGAATAAGTGGCAATACCAACCAGGTTATCAGCAGCGCACCGGTTAGAAATCGAAAACTACTACCAAGTAGCGTACCCGATCGCTCCATTAGCGTCCGGCCTTGCGTCGCGAAAAACGCACGTACAGGTAAATTAACACAGCACTTAACAGTGCGATAACTATAGCCATAGCCATCGCCTCGGGACGAGCTGCCAAATCAACGTCGGTGTATTTTCGATAGGCCAGCACTGGGAGCGCTGCAGGAAAATTGGCACCAAGCAAGGCCGGAATTTCATAAGCACCAAAGGTAAACGCAAACACCATGACCGATGCAGACAACATCCCTGGAAAAATCAGCGGCAATAACACGTGCCGGAACGATTGCCAACGACTGGCACCTAATGAACGCGAGACGCTTTCATAGTCTTCACCAATGGACTGCATGTTGGCCAGAACAATCACGCCAATAAAAGGCACTTCCTTCCAAACATATTGAAGGATGATGCCGATAGCGAATGGGTCGAATACCAGAGCAGGAAAATCGGACGGACTGGCAATCATTTCCCATTGCGCTGCTAACCGAGCAAAGCTACCAGACTGTGAAAATAAATACAGTATGCCAATCGCACCGACAAGGTGTGGCACCGTCAGGTTGAGTTGAAACAGGAAATTCACTATCGCCCGACCGATAAAGCGTCGTCGCAATAACAATGCAGCACCGACCGCCAGAATGCATGAGATAACCGTGGAAGTAAAAGCGATGTGAAAAGTAAGCAGGAACGACAGATAAAATTCTTTATCAGTAAACACAGCAATGTAGGCGCTCAAATCGGGCTCAGTAAGACCGATAACAGGCATGTAGTTAAAGCTACGCATTAGCCCAATCAGCAACCCGCCAAAAAAGAGCACAATGATAATGCTCAATGCAGGAAACAGCAGTAGAGCTATTTTTAATCTGTCGGACATATCAGCAGTGCTAACAGCAGGGGCTGAAACGGATCAGTGTTCCAGACCCCTGAAGCTGTTGCTTCGCAATATCCAAACGACTATTTTCCGACGTTTTCCTGCCAACCTTTTTCAATTGCAGATATCCAGGATGACTGCAGTTCAGGTAATGCTGCTTTAGCCAGTTCTGCCGCAGGCACAACATTCGGGTGGACTTTAATCTCACCAAATTTAGCCTGAATATCGTCACTCGTGCGCGACACCTCTATAGCAGTTTTAGCACCCCACACATCAGGCATGGCTTTTTGCAGCTGTGCTTCGCCTGACAACAACACGTTTTGCAGTACCAGTGCCGCTGCTTTGTTTGGCGAGTTGAATGGGATAATGGTGTAGTTGGTATTACCGATTGTGCCATCGCTCAGACCATAACCTTGAGTGGTCGGTGGAAAGACACCATTCTCTATATTGAGCCCGACACCTGCAGGTTCATAGTTAAAGGTAAGATCGACTTCCGAATTTGCGTAAAGTTGCTCCATTGCCGCAATACTTGCAGGATAGGTTTTACCGTCACGCCAAAGATTGGGTTCCAGATCATTCAGAATTTTCCAGGTTTTTGCCGCTACTTCGTCGTATTTTTCCTGATCAAATTCACCGAGCAAATTGTCAACTCCACCTGCAGCATGATAGAACACGTGCCGCACAAAAACAGAACCATTAAAGTCCGGTGGTGCCGGATAAGTAAATTTGCCCGGGTTAGCCTTTACCCATTCAATAAGCTCAGCAATCGACTTTGGCGGTTCATCGGTTCTGGCGGTATCGTAGGCAAAAGCAAACTGAGCTTTAGACCAGGGCACTTCACAACCGTCGACCGGTACACCAAAATCGTTTGCAATAGATGGATTTTCCCAGTCAACCAGTGCGTTGTTTGGCAGTGTTTCAAGATAACCACAATAAGCAAGATCACCTTGCTTCATGGTTCTGAAATTCTCGCCGTTAATCCAGATCATATCAACTGAGCCTTTATCCATTACGCCAGATTCTTTTTCACCAAGCACGATATTCACAGCCTCTACCGTGTCGGTTACACCAACACGATTGAGTGTTATGTCGTATTCATCTTTTAGAATGCCACCAATGAACTCTGAAACATACTGATTGATATTGTCTGATCCGCCCCACAAAAACCAATTGACCTCACCACCGCTAGCCATCTTTGTGACTTCGTCCCAGGATTTTCCGATCAGTGATTCGCCGTCGGCAGTATCAGCGTGGGATGCGAGCGGTACAAATGATAACGATGCTGTGAGTAAAGCCCATTTTAGTATTTGATTCATGACTTCTCCGTTTTCCAAGTTTAAACAACTATATTTAAGCGTTTATGTGTATTCGTTTACGTGTAATTGTTGCGAATTGTTCTGATTAACTTGCTGTGCAAGCTTTAATGCTACTTCAAATACCACTTCATTAGACCGTTTAAGTTTATCGGCGTCTTCTTTACTTAATGGGTCCATGAATGTTCTGCCGTGTGGGAGAGCATCCCAGACAGATAGTAATGAAACACTAGATACGTCGAAGTAATCAGCAACCGCTGCCACTGTCGATGTCTCCATATCTATCGAAACAAATCCCTCTTCGGTCCAGCCATCACACATGGCATTCGACTGTGCAAACAAACTAGGCCACGTTAAATGTTTTGTACGAGTAGTCACGATGTTTTCTGCATGCAACAACGCTTCTGCTTTGGATACCCACATGGCTGAAGTATGCACAGTATCTGCTGCACCGTAAATATGCGATACACCGTCTCTGGTAGCACAGGATTCTGGCAAAACGACAGTACCGGTACTGGCATTGACATCCAAAGTACCGCATGTACCAATTTGAATCAGCAACGGCGTGCCAAGCTGCCCAAAAATATGCGCTGGCTCTACAGCCCTTGCTGCCCCATAGGCACAACAATAAACTACACTGACACCAAAATAGTCGCCAATGAACATATCAGGAAAATTGAGCTCTCGGACATTAGACAGCTGGGACAATCGATTTTTAGTTGCCGTCTCTCGCCACCATGTACCTTCAAGAATGAGCGCCTGCGGAATCTGATCCGTTGACAGATCCAGCGCCTCTTGCCAGATGATCGATGGATAGTCGAGAATCGCCATGCAAATCAATTAGCTCGTGTAGCCGGAAGGTTTCGAAATACGTTTATATAATTTGATAGTAATCATACTTTCCTGTCAAGAGCAATTATGCCTGGCTTTTGACCTTTAATTGGTTCTCACCGGGTGTACGAGCTCACTTGGCATCACCTTAACGCAAGCAGTTTCAACGACAGCAATGTAGCCACGGAACCGATTGTTGCGAGAAGTGCAAACTGGATTGCCATCTGAAAATCACCCGTTCGGTCAAAGATAACACCTGCCAGCCATGGAGCGATAAGGCCGGCCACTCCCCACGCGGAGAAAACGAAAGAAAATACACTAGCAAATTTTTCTTTGCCATATATTGAACCAACCAATGCCGGAATGGTTGATGCCACAGCGCCATAACCGGCGGCTACAGTAATAAGCCCCGCCGCTACCAACAATGGCGATGTGGATGTACCCATTATTATGAGACCGATCGCCGCAACCCCTACTGCCAGTACAGCCGTGTTGACAGGTTGAATTAGATAGTTGAATGCGCTAACTGAGAGTCGCCCAATCGTATTTCCAACGGCAACACCAGCTATCGCAATAGATGTGATCGTAGCTGTTGCGCCGATAGAATCTATTATCTTGCCAGCCAGACCCAACACCATCAGTCCACCAGCTGAACCTAAAGCAAAACTAAACCATAGCAATATAAATACACCTGTTTTATCCAGTTGACGCAAAGTAAACGAAGCCGCCCTATTCGCACTTACTATAGGCGTTGAATGCCTGTTAACAGTGAAACCAATCATACACGTGAACACTAAAGAGATTACCAACGGCAGCAATGCCAGAGCACCCCACTCCTGCAACACAAGCAAACGCCACACAACACCAAATACAGCACCCCCCATCCCGAAGCTTGCAACCAGCAAGGGTGTTATAACGGCGGGTCGTGCAGCGTGCGCAGCAGTATTCAACGCATTGATATAAATAGCTCCACTACAGACACCGAAACCAAAGCCAAAAGCAACCAGAAACAATAGATACGTTGAAGCCATCATAGCCACCAACAGACACATGGCTCCACATAATCCAAACACGACACAACCGTGCAGTCCGTTAAGCTTAGCTGGTAGGCGCGGTGAAACGATGACCGCGATGGAGAAAGCAACAATGGCGATAGAAAAAACCAGACCAGATTGTTCAGTGGTGCTACCGAATTGGTTTTCTATCACCGGAATAAGCGCACTCCAACCATATAAACCACCAGCACAAAAACAAATTAGCGCCGCGCTAATCAACGCTCGACGTCCGACGATTGGTGGCTCAGCCACGACCCAGCAGATCAAGAAAGTACATTATGGATAGCTTGATTGGTTGCAACGCACCATTGATTTTCAGTTCAACTTGCTAAGTATGGCTCACAATAACTTGTATTTACAAATATGTTAAGTCAAACTGCTTCTGTAGCATTTTAATTTGTTCAATATCGCATCGGCATATTGCATGGCTCAATCGAAGGTCACCGTTTGCGGAGCCGCCATTACGGCGTTTAACCGACGAACTGACGGCTCCTCTTTCAGGGACTGGGCTCTGTCGGCTTTTGAAGATGCATTAACCCTTTCATCACTTGAGCGCCAAGACATAGACGCCCTGGTTGTCGCATCTGAAAGTGACTTTTTTTCACTGCAGTTAAATCCGGCGTCGGTGTTGGCCAGTGATCTCGGATTAGTGGGTGCATCAACAATGCGCATTGAGGGTGGTGGCGCTTCAGGCCAGCTCGCTGTCCATACCGCTGCACGTCTTATCCAAAGTGGTGCGTGCAAGCATGTTGCAGTTGTTGGCGTTGACCCCTCTGCATCACAACTTTCAGGGCCTGCTGTAAAGTCACTGTATAGTTTTTCATTCGATGCCTGGACAGACGGTATGACTGGCGTTAGCGCTACCGCGCTCTACGCATTGTCTTTTCAGGCTTTTATGCAGCGAATACCAGTTACTCATTTTCATCTTGGGCAAGTGACTCAACAAAATCGCTCGAATGCAATGCACAACCCTCGTGCCCATTTGGGAAAAATACACAGCCAACAAGAACTCGATGAAGCACCGTTGATCGCAACTCCGTATCGTCGCTTGCATTGCTCCCCAATGAGCGATGGCGCAGCCTCGCTGATTTTGTCTGCTTCAACTCATCAACCGTCGGCGAGAAAAGCAGCACCAACCATTGTCGGCATGGGTGCCGCCTCAGACACGGTGCATCTAGGTGCAAGAACAGATGCCGGGGATTTTGCTGCAAAACGATTGGCAATGCAGCGAGCGTGTCGTGAAGCTGATCTTGAACCAAAGCAAATTAATGTAGCTGAAGTATACGATGCGTATGCAGGTGCTCAGTTGCAAGCGATAGATGCGCTGGGGTTGAGCGAAGATATTCCCAAAGATCTGCAATCCAATCGTTTTGACAAAAACGGACCATGCCCGATAAACCTCTCTGGTGGATTAATGGGACAGGGCGCACCGGTTGGTGCAACAGGTGTTGCCCAAACAGCAACCTGCGCATTGCTATTGGAAGGCCTTTATGAGGAAAAGCTACAACCGCAAACGCTGCCACAGTTTGCACTGGCCGACACACACGGTGGAGTGTGTACAACAGCTGCTGTTACTTTAATGGCCGGAGCCGCAGCGTGACTATCGAATACCAACTCACACTAGACTATCAACTACAAACCGGCTGGCTTAAACCTTTTGTACGCGGATTGCAAAAAGGCATTGCCGTTGCCCGATGTTGTAGTGCCTGTAAGAAAACCAGCTTCCCGCCAATACGTGTGTGCAAATGCAATAACGCTAATGGCAAATGGGTCAATTTATCTGGCGAAGCGCGCATTGTGTATCGATGCGATGGCACTGACGGCAGTTTTGCACTGGTGCAATTTGACGGGGCCGATACGCAAACCGTGGTTCGACTTGATGATATGTCAGACGCCGAAGTGGTAGGTTATCTTAAAACTTCATCGGCAATAAATTCAATTGATACACCGGCCCTGGTATTAACTACCCATCAACACAGCAGCGATCAGCGGTAGAGACCTATGGATGAACTAACAACACTTGATCAGAGCACAGTGCAACGCCTGAACCTACAGTACATTGGTGGTCGATGGCGTATTACGTGGCCCGAGAATACAAACATCTTCCACATGACAGTGGGTAAGTATCTCACCGCTGCTAGTCGTGATAACACTGCAATGATATTCGAAGAGGCTGATGGGTCGGCTACCACAATGACCTTCGCCGACGTTGACAACGCATCAACTAATCTGGCATCAGCATTACAGGAACTGGGTTACGGACGGGGCGACTTAATCGGCCTGCACACAGGACAACATCCTGATACCGCTGTCGCGCATATGGCTGTATGCAAACTAGGCGCGGTTGCAGTCACTCTTTCGCAATTGTACGGACCTCAATCGTTGCAACATGCATTGAACGATTGCAACCTGAAAGTGCTGTTAACCTCAGAAGATGCCTGGGGTTCATTGCGAACCGACGCGGCTAAACTTTTTCCGGACCTTAAACATGTGCTACTTCGAAGCCCGGGCGCGGGCGAGATTGATCTTGGCGCAGCCTTAGCTGACCATACCAGCGCACACTCCTTCAAACCCGACTTTGTCGGCGCAGACGACCCGGCATTGCTGATGTATACCTCTGGCTCCACCGGCAAGCCCAAAGGTATTTTACATGGCCATCGTATACTGGCTGCCTATACACCGTCGATCAATTTGTTCTTTGACCTTGCTATGGAACAAGCCGATGCTGTTTATTGGTCACCATCGGATTGGGCATGGGTTGGTGGTTTGCTCGATATGTTATTTCCGGCCTGGATGGCAGGACGCCCGATCGCCACATCACTTCATCGGTTTAACGCAGACTATGCTTATCAATTTATGCAAAGGCATAAAGTCACCCACACGTTTCTTGCTCCAACAGCCATAAAACGACTGGCACAACACAAGAACCCAAAAAATCAATATGATCTGTCTCTTGGCTACATATGTACAGGTGGTGAAGCACTTGCGTCTGAAACACTGAACTGGGCTGAAAATTCACTCGGTGTTGTTTGCAATGAATTTTACGGGCTCACAGAGGTGAATCATCTGATTGGCAATTGTGCTTCGCTTTATCCGAGAATTCCCGGTTCTATGGGGCGTGCATATCCAGGGCACTGTGTTTATCTGGTTAATTCAGAAGGTGAGGAAGTGGCCGATGGCGAGGTTGGCGAAATAGTTACACGGGCTGATTCACCCACTCGCTTTCTTGGTTATCTTAATAATCAGGAACAAGAGGATGGTATGCGCCTTGGTAAATATCTGCGAACCCGCGACCTTGCCGTACGTGATGCTAACGGCTACTTCTGGTACAAAGGTCGCAGCGACGATCTGATCAAGTCTTCAGGGTTTCGAATCGGCCCAGCGGAGATCGAAGAGTGTTTATTAGCCCACGGCAGTGTTGCTGAAGTAGCGATTGTTGCAAAACCAGATGCTGAACGCGGCTCCATTGTAAAAGCGTATGTAAAACTTCGAGCTGGTGAACAGCGAGGTGATGCAATGATTGAGTCGCTTTGCAACCATGTAAGAACACAATTAGCTGCCTATAAATCCCCCAGAGAAGTTGAATTTGTTGACGACTTTGTTATGACGTCTTCGGGCAAGATTAACAGGCGCATATTGCGTGAAGCAGAAGAAAGAATAGCACGTGACAATTCGGTGTCTACAAGTTTGGATGTTTAATGTGAACACCTACAATACCGCTCAATACAGATACGAGTATGCCGCGTTCGACCACGTTAGCTTTACTTGAATGTACAAACTGAGCAATCCGCAACTAATTAACAACAGTCTTGCAAGCTAAATCAAGGAGAACGTAATGAACACGGCCGATCGCTTCCCCGCACTGGACCCCAAACTTTATTTTGATCGCTTAGCAATACCACAAGCAAAGCCAAGGCTACTGATCGATACCGACGCCGCCAATGAAATTGATGATCAATTTGCCATTGCATGGGCTTTGATGTCACCAGAACATATGACAGTAGAGGCCGTTACGACAGAGCCGTTTTCGTTCGCCCATCATCGTCACGAGTTGATAGTGGCAGAAAGTCTGGTGGATTACGGCAACAAGCATTTAGTAGGTGGTTTTCAGGGATGGCTAAAACGATTACACAGCAATGGAAGACGTGCAGAAGATATTGAATTTGTCAGTCCTGCAGAAGGCATGGAATTTAGCTATCAGGAAATTTTGAATGTGTACGAAAAACTCGGCATGAAGTCGGAAGGCAAAGTGTTTCGGGGTGCGCAGCAATACATGAGCAAGCCTGATGAACCCGTTGATTCCGACTCGGTAGATACTATCATTGATCTGGCAAAGAGTGGATCACAACCGCTCTACATAGCAGCGATGGGCTGCGTCACCAACATTGCATCAGCATTACTACGCGCTCCCGAAATTCGCGAAAACATAGTGGTTATCTGGACTTCGGCTTATCCTTCGAGTGCACCGCAGTGCAACAAGCCATCGTTAAACCTGGTTCAGGATGTGCACGCATCACGAATAATGTTTGATAGCGGTGTCCCTCTGATATATTTACCCGGCTATCACGTTGGCGCGCAATTGAAAATATCGTTACCCGAGGTTGAGCAATTTATAAAAGGTGCCGGTGATATCGGCGATTATCTGCATCATTTGTACACGCACAATCCACTACATAATATGTTCGCAATACAAGATACCGCCAGGCGAACCTGGGTTATCTGGGACATTATCGATATCGCCTGGCTGATAAATCCTGACTGGGTACCAACAAATTTAACCAAAGCACCCATTCTGGATGAAGAACTGTACTGGCAAGCCGATGAAAGTCGACACCTTATTCTTGAAGCATACGATGTTCAGCGCGATGAAATATTTATCAATTTCTACGACAAGCTTGCAAAATACGCGAGCACGTAGCTTTTAAAGAAAGACAAGAGAGATGCAGAACTGTGACCGCCCTTTGGAAAATTGCTAATGCAAGTGGTTAAGTGTTCGATAAATTTGACGGCAACCTGATCTTTACGAATTAAATCTTTTGTACAACATTCAATAGGGTCAGAGTAAAAATTCAACCCCATTCAATAGGGTCAGAGTAAAAATTCAACCCCACAGAAACACGCTTTACAAACCTTTCAACTGTCCAACATAATTCCTTTAACGCTCTCAAACA
>CAYTJF010000124.1:0-16486 GCA_964437945.1 uncultured Granulosicoccaceae bacterium | reverse complement strand
AGTGAAAAAGGGCTTGCGTCTTTCTACGCCCCATCTTCGGCTTCGAATAGCGATTGGCATTCTCGACCAATGCATCAGCGTCAGAGTCTTTGTCGATCATCACAAACGGGCCGCCCCAGATTTGTTCGACCGGCTCGCCTTTGCTGTGCGCCACAAAAGCATCTGCTACCGCCACGCCACTATCGTCGATCGAGCGCAACACCGATGCCGTAAGCCATCCTTCACTCATCGCTACAATTTCATCACCGGTACCACCGAAACCCATTGAGGCAATCGAATCGGACTTACCCGCCTGTTTTATTGCCTGACCTGAGCCCAATCCAATGGTCGATGAAACACCGTAAATCAAAGCTAAGTCATCGTGGGCAGTCAGCAGATTTTGTGCGGCATCAAATGCCTTGCTGCGATCAAAATCGGTGAACGGACCCATCACCACTTCAATGTCAGGATGCTTGTCAACGATTTCACGAAAGCCGCCTACGCGCTGATCGTTGGTTACGCCAGGTGCACCTTGGATGATCGCAATCTTGCCTTTACCGCCAAGATGCTCGACTGCCCACTCGCCAGACATCTGCGCACCTTCAGTGTGAGAGAACGCGATGTAGCTCATCGCTCTGGCCTGCTCATCCTCGTGCGGTTCGAGGTAGTTATAGAATACCGTTGGAATGCCAGCCTCTTTGAGTTTGCGTAACGCAGGAATCGCCGCTTCGTACTCGGTTGGGCCAAGGCAAACGTAGTCAACACCCTTGGCGATAATCGATTCAACCTGTGCAAGCTGGCCGGCATGATCAACATGGCTGGCTACTGCCAGACCCTGAATTTCGTACTCCACTTCGAGCTCATCGAGCCGCCCCTGCAGTGACCAGAACACCCGTTCCCAGGCATCGGAAAGGTCAAACGACGGTGATAAATAAGCGATGCGCATCGGCTCGGCGGCCCGTACTGGCAGAGCACTTAGTGCTAATGTCGCTGTGACAGTCGCGGTGAGGAACAAACGACGAGTTAACAAATAAAGTGTATCCATAACATCATCTCCATAGTGGTTAGCGGCTTTGCCGCTTTAGTAATGCGAGCACTGGAATTCGGCGCTCACGCAAATTACTGATGGCGACTGCGAGTAGTACGATCAGCCCCATAATGACTAACTGCCAAAAATGGTCTACACCTGCAATGACCAATGCGTTGGTCATCATTGCCAATAAAATTGCCCCCAGCACAGTGCCGTAAATCGTACCGCGTCCGCCGAACAAGCTGGTGCCTCCGATGATCACTGCAGCGATAATGTGTATCTCCATGGCAGTGCCAATCGTTGCCTGGGTTGAGTCAATCCTTGCGATCATGATAAGCCCGCCCAGAGCCGTCGCCAGCCCCATCAATCCGTAAACCAGAACCTCGATCAGATTCACCGGCACCCCGGCTAAGCGCGCAGCTTCTCGATTTCCTCCGATGGCGCGTACATTCAGACCAAACTTGGTGTGGTTGAACAGCCAGGCACCGAACACTGCCGTGGCGAGTGCAATAATCACTGGTACGGGTACACCGACAACCTTTCCCTGTCCGAACCAGGTCAATGATGGCGGTAAGCCGTACAGCATATTGCCAGCCGAATGCAACAGGGCCAGGCCGCGCAGGCTTACCATCATGCCAAGCGTGGCAATAAACGGAGGTATCTTTATCACTGCTATCAGCATGCCGGTGAGGCACCCAATTGCCGCGCCAAGCCCGAACATGATCAGCACCCCCAGAGCCGGGTTCATGCCTTCTTTGATTAAGGCAAAACCAATGACCGTCACCAAGGCCACCAGCGAACCGACCGACAGATCAATCCCGGCGCTGGTAATAACGAACGTCATGGCTACCGAGATAATGATAATGTGCGATGCTTGTGTCAGCACATTCGCAAGATTGGTAACAGTGGCAAAGCGTGGGTTAATCAACGTGAAGATAACAGCGAGCACAACCACCACGGCTGTTAATCCAAGGCCGTGAAACTGCCAGCGACGATCGGCATGACCGACACTTTCAGAAACTAGAGACGCGTTGTTGTTTGCCATGTCTTGCAATCCTCGTCTTTAGTGCACACTGCCAAAGGTGATCATCTTGACCACAGCATCGCGGGTGGTATCAGCAACGGCGACAACGTTGATCAGCTGGCCGTTCTTCAATACCGCAATGCGATCGGCGATCTGAAATACGTGCTCCAGATTGTGGCTGATCACCAGAATGCTGATTCCCTGATCGCGCATGTTGCCCACAAGCTCCAGCACCCGACGACCTTCTTCAACACCGAGTGCTGCCATTGGCTCATCCATGATTACCAGGCGTACGTCCTGCAATAGCAGGCGGCTGATCGCGATGGTTTGGCGCTGACCGCCAGAAAGCCGGACCACCGGTTCGTTGAGCAGTGGCAAGTGGACACCGAAACGCTCCAACAACTCGATGGTTTTTGACCGCATGCTTGCGTGATCGAGCTGGGGAAGGAATCCGAGACGCTTGACTTGTAGCTCACGACCGAGAAAGACGTTTTCGGGAACGTTTAGTGTATCAACCAGGCCAAGCCCCTGATGCAAACAACCGATACCGGCCGCATCAGCATCGCGTGGGCTTCGAAGTTGGATCTGCTGGCCATCCGTTTCAATTTGACCACTGTCAGGGGGCTGAGCACCAGAGAGCGCTTTAACCAGCGTTGACTTGCCAGCGCCATTGTCGCCTACCAGCGCAAGTACCTCGCCCCGATTCACAGAGAAACTAACAGAATCCAGAGCCTTTAAACCACCATAGCTCTTGCTTAAATCCGTAATCCGCAAAACTTCATTTGCGCTATCAGTGTTCACGCTCAACTCCTGTTGCTAAACACTCGTCAAGACCAACCAGTCCGTCTTATCCAGGTGACCACGATTCGAATAACGGCGCAGTGAGCGTGCTTCCTGCCCACAAAGGCCGAGAAACCAGTTACAGAATAATCAGCCACCGAGCAAATGTCCAGTCGACATGCTGTATGCACAGCGAGTGTGGATAACTTATCGATGGGCCACAGCCTTCACTGATAAACCAATATCGACTGACTTGACCGTAGCCGTATAACCCCAACCCATGCAATCTTTCTAGCCTATCTGTTCGACTACGATGATATTAAAGACTTATATCATTGCCAGGAATACCACAGCCAACATCGAGTCGACCAGGTAAGAACCCAGTAAGCATTCAGGTATCAGCTCTTGATAAAATAACAACTAAAACACCTGAACAACTTCTTTTGATTCACCGAAGTGAGCTAACGTGCAATGTCATTAAATCCAAAGGAGATTGGAATGAAAAATGGAAATTGTTGTTAATCGTTTTCTTACCGCCATGTCTCAGCGCCTGCCTCATCGAGCCAGATGGATTCAATTGTCCCGATGCCAGTAGCTTAAGACTCGCAGATAGCCGTTGGTTGTGTGACACTCAATATTCTGCACAAGCTTTGCCTGTCACATCAACTGTAAGGTATGTAGATGCGAGCGTTGGTGATGACAGCAACCTGGGAAGTAAAAGTCGACCGTGGCGAACAATTGTTAAGGCGGCATCCACAGTTCAAGCTGACACCACGGTGTTAATTCGAGCAGGCACTTACGACGATGGATTAATCGATATTGCCAACAGCGGCACCCCAGGCAAACCAATTGTTTTCAAGCCTGATGGATTTTCATCTGTGGTAATTAAACGCAGCGGCTTCAACTCGGTGGGTAATAGCCATATCTTCATCGCATTTTTGCGATTTGAAAACATTCGTGGAGCCTCTGGCAACGCCATTCGTTTTGAAGGTCCGGATGATGTTACAGCTGCTCCTGCTACCAACATTACTATACGCGGTAACATGATAGTCGATACGTGGTCCTCAGGTATCGCTATTTGGGGTGTTAAATGGAAACAGAATCCGGGCAACTACGACAACGTAAGAAACGTCATCATTGAGTCAAATATTCTTGAGCTTAATACCAGTGGTGATGGCAATGAGATCATCACGGTTGCAAATGGTGTTTCCAACGTAGACGTCAGATACAACACGCTTAGAAGCGGAGGTGCCCACATCACCCTTTCAACAACCCAACAATCCAGCTGTCTTTGCAAACAGCGATATTTGCGCAGTTCCCCGAGGAATTGGAGGTGGTTGGTATATCGGTGCAATCGAAACTGTTCACAATGACGCTAACGAACCTGTACCTGATCTTTTTAATCTGTGTGTGGTGCAACAACGGTAAGCTTGAAAATCTACGTGCAAACAAATTCAGAACACTGGCGACGGAAATCCAAACCAGGTGATGCACCCACAAGAGCAGCGTTTTTTAAAAACTACGAAATACCTGCATCAAATTCAGAATCGACCGGAACCTGTAAAGCGGTGACTATATGATTAGTCATGCCTGCCAGCCCGATTATTTGCATTAGCTCACCGTGTTCTTCTTGTGTCATACCGTGGGCTTTAGCAGCAGCTGTATGAGAATGTACACAGTAACTACAGCCGTTAGCGGTTGAAACAGCAATGTAGATGAGCTCACGTGTTTTAGGATCGAGCGCACCCGGAACTGCCATGATTGATTTAAGGTGCTCCCAGGTTCGCTTCAAGCCTTGCGCATCGTAGGCAAGCGCACGCCAGAAGTTATTGATGAAATCTGAGTTGCGGGTAGCGCGAATATCGTCAAATACAGCTTTAACTATCGCATTGGAATTAGCTTGTTCATCAGACATGAGCTTAACGGTAGACATAGAACACTCCAAGTTTCGTTTTTAGACTAGCGAATTTAACCGCAAGCCAATTAGTTACTACACTTTAATACGCAGCGTTACTGGCAGAACCAAATCCTGCGCATGAATACAAGACCGTGACGCAGATCACAAAGCAACGCCTCAAATAAAACCTTGTCACAAAAAAGCGCTGATGCGCAACGATCAACAAGCGATAATTACTCACCCGCTGCGTCTACAGTTTTTAAATTGTCGCTTACAGCCGACTAATAAAATTGCTTAATTAGTTAAGTTGCAGTCACGCAATGCTTGCGGACATCCCAAAATGAAATAATCCAATCGTGTTTTTTATTCACTGAACTTTGGAGATTTAACTATGCGCGGGAGCAACATTATGCGCAGCATCAAAACCCGTAGTACAAGTGTTCCTGCTTTACTAATTCACCTTCTGTTGTTATCGGCGAGTATTACTTTTTCGACCAACGCATTGGCTGATCCTCAAATAGTTAGTCCATCGGCTGGTTCAACACTTTCGGGTTCAAATCAAACATTCACGTGGAATATTGATGGTGCTAACGTTGAGCGATTTTGGCTGTATGTTGGTTCCACTGCTGGTGGTCGTGATATCGCTAACTCCGGTGATTTGGGTAAAGACACTGAATACGATGTTATCGGTATTCCAGCCGACGGCTCAACCATACATGCCCGCCTTTGGTATTACAGCTCGTTACGATGGTTTTATGTCGACAGTACTTACACCGCAGCTAATCTTAATTTGATAGTTTCGACACCCTCAATGGATAGTCCAGCCAACAACAGCGAATTGGCCGGCGCCCGTGCCGAATTCAAGTGGAGTAATAAAAACACGCTGGTAAATTATTGGTGGTTTTATCTTGGTACCACTAAAGGTGGTAATGACCTCTACGACTCAGGAACTGCACTTCGGACTCGAACCTCGGTAACCGTCGGTAAACTACCCACTGATGGAGGTCCCGTATACGCGCGGCTATGGTTCAGAACCGCTACTGATGGCTGGAATTACGCTGATAGCATCTACCGCACTAACAGTGGTAATGACGATGATGAGAGCGTTGATGAAGGCGTTGATGTAGGCGGCGATTTTAAAGCTATTCCTCTGGTAAGTGAAATCACAGGTGTACAACCGATGACTGGCATTGTCCTCTGGGCAAACAGCCACAACAGTTCCTTACTAAAAACGGCCAGTGAATACGTACAACTTGAATACGCGTATCTGGACCCGGCTAAAACAGTTATCGGTGCAGGTAACTATGACTGGTCATCACTTGAGGCGACACTCAATGCAGTCAGAAGTAGAGGCAAACAAATGGTGCTTCGCTTTGCCTACGCATTTCCCGGCCAGACAACCAATGTGCCGAACTATATCAAAGCGTTGCCTGACTACAACGAAACATCAGGAATAACCGAAGGACGCCGAACCTATTTCCCCGACTGGTCAAATGCAGAATTACAAAAAGCGCATATTGATCTGTATACGGCATTTGCCGAGCGATATGACAACGACCCACGCATTGCTTTTTTACAGGTAGGTTTTGGTCTGTGGAGTGAATACCACATCTATCAACCGGGCGTACAATTAGGCGTTAACTTTCCGACAAAAGCGTTCCAGACTGAGTTTCTCAATCATATGGACGATATTTTTGACGCACTGCAATGGAGCGTATCGATTGATGCAGGTGTTCAGACTGTTTCGGCATTCCAGAACGGTTCGTCATTGATGAACCTGGATTTTGGCGTATTTGATGATTCGTTTATGCACGAGAATCATAGTGGTTACAATGAATCTATGTGGAATCATTTCAACTATCCGCAGCGCTATAAAAAATCAGTACAAGGTGGCGAATTTAATTACTACACAAATTTCGACCAACAAAATGTGCTAAATCCTGAAGGGATACATGGAAGAACATTCGCTGACCAAAGCGCAAAGTTCCACATCTCTTACATGATTGGTAACGATCAACCAAATTATCAGTCGAATCAACGTATCAGAGAAGCCGGGCTTAGTACTGGTTATCGATTTAAGATAACGTCATTTCAAGCATCATCCAACCAGTCGAAAGTATCGGTTACCAACACCGGTGTAGCGCCTATTTACTACGATGCCTTTGTGACCGTGAACAATGTCGCTGCCACGCAAAGCTTAAAAGGTTTATTGCCTGGGACCAGCGCAGACTTTACTATCGCAGCTGGCGGGTCAAACCCTGTTCTGTCGATAGAAGCAGACCGTTTGGTAGATGGACAACGAATAGAATTTGAAGCTAATTTATAACAGTTAGCGGTTTATGACCGCTATGTTGTTAGTACGAATAGCTATTGCTGCCCAATGGCGGCAATAGCAGAATGTTTATAGTCTTTCTTGTTATGGCGTTATAGCCAATTATGGTTTTATGACCAGCTACGTACCGGGCCTGTGTCAAGATGTATAAAGTCTGAACTTGGATAGTAACCAACACCACCAGCATTCATGGCAAGTGCTTCTCGATGCAACTTGCTCAGCTTGGTTCCTCGAAGGCGTAAATCGATTGCCTGGCCCGTTATGTGATAGCTATGCTCTGCCACACCGGATGAGTTCATACGCAGTTTGTTATTAGTTACTGATGAACGATAGCCTGAAATAATCTCGAATACACCGTCACCACCACAGCGCTGTTGCAGTGCCCACATCTGCTCAAACAATACGCGGTCCATTGCGATTGTTTCGTTTTCACGGTGATCGCGCAGCAAAACATTCAGCTTGCGCAGTGCAGCGTAATCGTAAATATCATCACGGCTGAATACAACTTCCAGCGCTTCACGCGTGTGGGTGTTAAACAATTTAAGTGATTTAACAATACGAGGAGGTGCGGTGAGTGCTCCGGCCAGGGCATCCGAAGCAGTGGCTGCCACGGTAGCTGTGGTTACTAATGCTCTAGCAGCAGTTTCTAGAAAGGCTCTTCGTGTAGAGTTTCGTGTAGTCATCAATATGCTCGCTTAGCCAAGGTCCTATTTTATGTCAGACTCTTTGGTCTTGTACCACTTTCATGCAAATTATTTTTTTGATTTTAACAACTCATGCTCTTACAGTCTCCATCGAGTGTGTAGAAACACCTACATCTTCTTCAATCGACAGGCGTTAAAATTCAAGTTTTCGTGAACATCGTTTCTCTATCCAAAGCACAGACTGTTTAGAACTGGTTGTATTCACTGATCGTATTCACTGGTCGTATTCACTAGTATCCGAGTCTACGCGCCTATCGGTAACCGTGACTCTGTCACCTCTATGTACCAGGAACAACCTGCTGGAATAGCATCATCATTAAAGTTGTACTTTGGATGATGAACACCTGCACTATCTCCATTGCCAACCAATACGTAAGCGCCGGGTCGCTCCTCTAACATATAGGCAAAATCTTCACCTCCCATAACTAGTGGCGCGTGCTCGCACTCACCCGACACTTTCTTTGCAGCCTCAATAGCATGCTGTGTTTCTTTCTCATGATTAACCATCGGCGGGTAGCCCAACTCAAAGTTCACGTTTATCGTTGCACCAAAGGTTGTCGCTATGCCGGCTGATATTTCCTTCAAACGTTTTTCACCCAACTCGCGCATCTTGGGCAGTAGCGTGCGAATGGTGCCACGCAATTTGACCTTTTCTGGAATCACATTAAATGCATCGGTGGCCGTGCGAAACGAGGTAACCGACAGAACGATTTGTTCGACCGGGTCAGCATTACGTGACGCAACGGTTTGAAGTGCCGTAACCAAATGTGCCGCTACTACCGTTGCGTCTATTGTTTCGTTTGGTTTTGCTGCATGGCCTCCAAGCCCTACAACCTCGATTTCGAACTGATCGGCAGCGGCAAAAAAAGGGCCTGGACGAATTGAAAATTTACCTACTTCCTGTCCTGGCCAGTTATGCATGCCATAGACTTCCTGAATGCCAAATCGATCCATGATGCCTTCTTCGCACATGACACGACCGCCACCACCACCCTCTTCAGCGGGTTGAAAAAGAACCGCAACACTGCCGTCGAAATTTCGCGTCTCGGCAAGATAACGCGCAGCGCCCAAAAGCATGGCTGTATGACCATCGTGCCCACAGGCATGCATCACTCCGGGATTAGTTGACGCATAGTCAACACCGGTTTCTTCCATGATCGGTAACGCATCCATATCTGCGCGTAAACCAATCACCCGCCCTGCACTGTCGTTACGCCCCTTGATAATACCGACAACGCCATTGGTGGCAATACCAGTAACCACTTCATCACAACCAAATTCCCGCAGTTTTTCAGCGACGAACTGTCCGGTACGTTCAGTATCGAACAGCAGCTCGGGATGTGCATGAATATCACGCCGCCATTGTGTGATATCAGATGTAAGCTCGGTGATGCGGTTTTTTACGGGCATTAAAATACTCCAAACTCATAATTCATATAACAACTACAAAATGACGAATTAACTTGCATAACGTATACATAATAAATTGACTATCACATTAAATGCTGTGAATATAAAACTGAATCTACGCCTTGTTGTACTTAGTGTCCAGCTTTGAGTTCGTCGTATGCGGAGGAAAAAGGCTATCAGATTGGAGCTGATGGCTGCAGCGTAGGTGTTCGAACCAGGATAGTTTTCACTATTTTGCAAGTTCAATTACTTAATAATTTCATTCACTTCGATAAGGTTCATGCTGGGATCGTAGACGTAAAGATGTCGCATGCGTGGAATGGCGAACGTGCCCGTCAGTGAATAGGCTATGCCAGCTGCCTCTAATCTTCGTATCACCCCATTAAGATCTTCGACTTGAAAGGCTACGTGCCCACCTATTGACGGATTATGATCCAGCGCATTTTTGCGTGCAAATTCAGGTTCAGGTTTAATTAGATGAAGCCCGCTGTTATCACCATGGCTGTTTGAATTGCCAGGAAATATAGTCAGGCGCGCAGGGTCGGCACTGATATGACCAACCTGTTCTGCTGGAGGAAATACCCAACTACCTTCAGCAAAGCCCAGTATCTCAGCATAAAAGTGAGCTGTTTCTCTTACATCGTTAGCGGCCAGGTTGACATGATGGATGGACCAATTCATTGTGACTCCGATATTTAAGTAGGTTTTGTTTGTGCGCAATGATAAATCCATAGTATCCAGTATGCCAACAGAAAAGGTTTGAGCAAGCATAATAGGCGTTGTCTGGAATACTGATAGAATTGTTGTTAGAACACGTATGGCCAGACAGACAATGCTTTAATTGCACGGCGCTATAAAATGCAGACGGGATACCGGTCACACTCTCCAGACGCCTGGAAGATCATGATCCGGATGTTGATCATACTGCTTTCACCGCTGTCTCATCGTCAGGCGCACAATACAACCTGGACGCGCCAAAAAGCGTCCCGCACATCTAAAGACAGACGTCAATCAAGTTTGCGGTGTCAACGATGCCATTAAGTGAGAGTTTTGTGGCGACGATTTGGCGGATTCCAAGAAGCGTACCGAATCTGTAGTAAGGAATATTGCCATCGCGAACGCCGCTCGGGTGATCGCTTGACGCAATCTGATTGTCTGACGCTTAAATCCGGTTTAGTGTTGCAGGATTTGGCTCAGGAAGAGCTGGGTGCGCTCGTTTTGAGGATTGTTGAAAAATTCCTCGGGCTCGTTTTGTTCAATTATCTGTCCCTCATCCATAAATATCACACGATTGGCCACCGTCTTGGCAAATCCCATTTCGTGGGTTACGCAGATCATTGTCATACCTTCGCGCGCCAGCTCGATCATTACGTCCAAAACCTCTTTAATCATTTCCGGGTCAAGTGCTGAGGTCGGCTCATCGAACAGCATGATTTTCGGGTTCATGCAAAGTGAACGGGCAATGGCCACACGCTGTTGTTGCCCACCAGAGAGTTGGCCGGGATATTTTTGTGCCTGTTCAGGGATTTTTACTCGTTCCAGGTATTTCATGGCCATTGCTTCTGCTTCAGCCCGCGGCGTCTTGCGAACCCAGATTGGCGCTAGAGTACAGTTTTCCATAACCGTTAGATGCGGGAATAAATTGAAGTGCTGAAACACCATGCCAACTTCACGCCGCACGGCCTCGATGTTTTTCAGATCGTTAGTCAGCTCAACGCCGTCGACAATGATGTCGCCCTTTTGGTGTTCTTCGAGACGATTGATGCAGCGAATCATTGTTGATTTGCCTGAGCCAGATGGTCCACAAACAACAATGCGCTCACCCGATTGCACCTCTAGATTTATATCCTTTAGTACATGAAAACTACCGTACCATTTGTGCATGCTGGCAATATTGATTGCTACATCACCCAGTTCGTGCTCAACTTTTGATTCCATCTTTATATACTCTAGTTTCTATGACCTGTATCGAGCTTGCGTTCCAGATACAGTGAGTATCTGGCCATGGCAAAACACGAAACAAAAAAGAACAAGGCAACAAATAAATAAACTTCGGTTCCCAGACCTTGCCACTTTGTGTCCGCTAACGATGCCTGCCCTATTCCCAGCGGGTCGAGTAAGCCAATAACGATAACCAGCGTGGAATCTTTGTACAAACCAATAAATGTATTAACTATGCCAGGAATTGATATCTTCAATGCCTGCGGTAAAACAATAAGTCGCATGGATTGCCAATATTTCAAACCCATGCCGTCTGCAGCTTCAGTCTGACCTTTGGGTATAGCTTGCAAGCCACCACGAATAACCTCTGCCATATAGGCCGAGGCAAACAGCGTTACCATAATGAGAACACGCAATAGCAAGTTAAAATTGGTTCCGGGTGGCAGGAAGTAACTCAACATGGTGGACGCAACAAACAAAAGCGTAATTAGTGGCACGCCACGAATAAATTCAATGAAGCCGACACAGGCGTATTTGATTATCGGTAGGCTGGACTGCCGTCCCAACGCCAATAAAATGCCTAAAGGCAACGATATAGCGATACCAGTAACACCTATGATGACAGTCAGCATGAAACCACCGAATTCATCGGTAGAGACTTTTTCCAGACCAAAACCTCCGAGTAACAACCAGGCCGCCACAAACGGGAATAACAAAGACAACCACACCAACTGTTTTCTACCTGGACAGTTTTCCCATAACAACCCAACAACCACGATTATGAGCAACACAAACGCGAGCACGACCCGCCAGCGCTGATCAGCCGGATAAAAACCAAACGTAAACAGTTCCCAGCGATGTTGGATGAATGCCCAACATGCACCAGAGTTCAGAGCGCGGCAGCCATTACGATCTTCAGCAAAAAATGTTGCGTCAGTGATGGCCCAACTAATAATGCCCGGCAGCGTTTTATACAAAAAGGAGATTGCGAGCAAGGTAACTATGGTGTTCGCCACAGATGAAAATAGATTGTCTTTCACCCACTTGACCGGACCGGACGTAGCAAACGGTGGCGGTAAATCCGGATGTGCGCCCGGCTCATAGTGCTGCTTGGTCATATCGGGCTTACTCATCGTTCCACCAACTTGATACGGTTGTTGTACCAGTTCATAAACATGGATATAAGCAACGAGAAGATAAGATATATGCCCATGACAATGAGCATGCATTCCATCTCCCGACCGGTTTGATTAAGCGATATGCCACCAATGGTGGCGGTTATATCCATATAACCAATCGCTATGGCTAGCGACGAGTTCTTGGTAATGTTCAGATACTGACTTGCAAGCGGCGGAACGATAACCCGCAAAGCCTGTGGGATAACAACCAGGTTCAGCGTTCTGCCGCGCGAAATGCCCAACGCCAGACTGGCTTCGGTTTGTCCGTGATTAACCGCGAGGATGCCTGCTCTGACTATCTCACCAATAAAGGCTGCTGTATAAAAAGATAAGGCCAGCCACAACGCGATGAATTCTGGCCGAATTACCATGCCGCCTCTAAAGTTAAATCCTTTTAATTCGGGTAGCTCCCAGGTAACCGGGCTGCCCAACAGGAAAAACGCCAGCAATGGCACACCGAGAATGGCAAACAGGCTTGTCCAAAACACCGGATAAATCTTACCGGTTGCATCTTGAACTTTTTTAGCCCAGCGTTTGAATAGAAAAGCGAAAATAACTCCGGCTACAAACAAACCGAGTACAACCCAGATCAGGGGTTCTGGAATCGCTTTGGGAAGAAAAAAACCACGATTGGTAAGAAAAGCAGTATCGGCAACATTCACTGCTTTTTTCGGTATGGGCAGCGAATGAACGATAATGCCGTGGACCAGCAGTATGTGTAAAAGCACCGGTACGTTGCGCACATACTCGATATAGACATGTGCAATCTTATTGGTCAGCCAGTTTTTCGAAAGCCTGAAAACGCCCAGAAAAAATCCAAGAATGGTTGCCAGCACAATACCAGCGGCAGCGACCAGAACGGTGTTGATGATGCCGACCAGCATTGCGCGAAAGTGGGTCGAGCGAGATGAGTACTCTATGAGCGCCTGATTGATATCGTAATTGGATGGCTGCTGTAAAAAGTTAAAGCTGAAGCCTTTACCTATGGCCTCAAGATTGATGACCGCATTTCTAATCAAATAGGAGAAGAACGCGAACAGCAATACCAACGCAATTATCTGGATGATGACCGAACGCGTTTGCTTATCGTTCCAGATTCTGGAAATAATATTGCGTTGTGTTGGCGGCAGCGATGCTGCAGCAGGACCACTTTCCACGAAACTATCCTCGATTCAACTCTTTGCTGGTGGAAGATAAACTGTTCTTGCGTGAGACTTTGTAAGCAAAAACGACAAGGGCACACACTGAAGTGTGCCCCTGCATTGACACAGTGCAATTGCACTGTCGGCTTGCGGGCCCGTTAGTGCTCAGACCATCCGCCCGCTGATAAACTGATTTTATCGAACTGGAGCAGCATAAAGGATTCCGCCGTCGCCCCATTGAGCATTCAGACCACGCTCCAGACCAATAGCTGTTGACGGTCCAATATTGCGATCGAAAATCTCGCCGTAGTTACCACCAGCGGCGATAGCTCGCTTGGCCCATTCTTTGTCGAGTCCGATCATGGCACCAAAATCACCTTCTGCGCCCAACAAACGGTTAATGCTTGGGTTGTCGCCACCTGCAGCCATTTCTTCAACATTAGCAGCAGTTACACCCAGCTCTTCAGCATTGATCAGTGCGTTTACAACCCACTTACCGATGTCAGCCCACTGATCGTCACCTTGACGTACAGCACCACCCAGTGGCTCTTTAGAAATGATCTCAGGCAGAATGACGTGATCGCCCGGATTCTCAAAAGATGCACGAGTTGAAGCAAGGCCAGATGCATCAGTAGTGAATACATCGCAACGGTTTGCAAGGTAGTTGGTTTGAGCTTCAGCATTAGTTTCAATAGGCACTGGCTCATAGCTAATTCCGTTTGAACGAGCAAAGTCAGCCAAGTTCAATTCTGTAGTAGTACCTGTTTGTATGCAGATAGATGCACCGTCAAGATCTTTTGCAGATTCAACGCCCAGTTCTTTAGGCACCATGAAACCCTGACCATCGTAGTAGTTAACTGGCAGGAAAGTCAGTTTAAGATCCGCATCACGGCTCATTGTTTCTGTGGTATTACGGAAAAGAATGTCACCTTCACCTGAGTTAAGAACCGTGAAACGGGTCTTACCGGTAGTAGGTACAAATTTAACTTTTTCTCCATCACCCAAAACCGCGGCTGCTACCGCACGACAGAAATCAACATCAAATCCAGTCCATTTTCCATCATCGTCAGGTGCACCGAAGCCAGCAACACCGGTGGTAACAACACAATTGAGTTCACCGCGTGCTTTAACGTCTTCAAGTGTACCGGCTTGAGCGTTTACCGCACAAGCAGAAAGCGCTGCAACCGCTGCAGCATATTTTATGGCTCGCATATTCGAGTTCCTTTGTTAACTGCCTTTCAACACAATACAAGCGCTGTGCCAAGGCTTAATAGTTGTGTATATCTTCGCTCAAGTTTTGTACGTACTCACCCAGTTACTGATATATAGAACCCTAACCGGACAGCGCCAGTCCGGCGAGTTTGGAGCCGATTTTACTGAGAGGAGGTCTTAAAAACTGCCATGAACCTCACAAACCCAAAAGAGAATCCCCCGCACTGGTAGTTCTGCGACAGATACGTGAAGTGTGAAAGTTACTACGGCTTAGAAGGCGTAAATGGTGACCAGGCAGTTGATTTCACAGTGCTAAAGTATCGTTATAATCGCAAGTGCGCTGAATAAAGTTTGACTGAGTATTTATGCCCCTGTGGGGTATTTATGCCCCTGTGGGGTATTTATGCCCTCGGGTACTTGCGCCCCTGAGTGCGAATCAGAAGATCACATAGCCGCTCGACATTATCTCGGCAAATTGGTTGGTAATTGAAATGACTTACGAACTATGGCATAAAAATAAAATCGCTATTGTTACCGGTGGCACATCAGGTATTGGTTTAAATGTCGCACAGGTATTGAAAAAACGCGGTGCATTAGTTGCTATAGGTGGCCGAAATCCAAATGCGCACAAACCCTTGCAGGACAGTGGCTTCCTGGTAGGAAAATTGGATGTACGCAATACCAATTCAGTGAAAACATTTGTCAACCTGGTAACCGACACGTACGGCACCCCAAACATTCTGGTGAACTCTGCTGGTGTATCCGTTTTACATGAAGTGTGTGATCATTCCGACAAAGATTGGGAATCTGTGATTGACACATATCTCAATGGGCCGTTCAGAATGATACGCAGCTGCTTACCGTAAATGATGGAATCAAAATGGGGACGCATTGTTAATCTTGCTTCAACTGCTGCTACCACGGCTGAACCGACTCATGCCGCTTATTGCGCATCAAAATCCGGCTTACTCGGACTCACTCGATCGGTTGCACTTGAGGGAGCTCCCATTGGGGTTACCTGCACGTCGGTAAGTCCAGCTTGGGTTGAAACCGAAATGTTAAAAAACAGCACTGAGGCAATGGCCAAAACTTCGGGTCGAAGTGTTGAAGAGGAAATAAAAGAAATTGAAACGGCAAATCCACAAAATCGTCTCGTACAAACTTCAGAAGCCGCAGAGCTTGTTTCCTTTTTATGCTCCGATCTATCACCTGCGCTCACCATGGAAGATATTCAAGTCAACGCAGGATCGTTTTGGTAGTTAGAAACAGGAACAGAGGTAAACGACGCGCCGGTCAGGCAGCGCCTGCACAGGTTCGCACGCCTTACATTATGCGAAAAATAGGCACATACAATGTATTGTCTGAAGAAGGACTGTATTTGATCGAGGAAAATGCCGATCGCATATTAAAAGAGACCGGCATGGAATTTCTTGACGATCCGGATATTCTGCGTGTTTTTAAAGAAGCTGGTTGTGATGTACAAGGCTCACGCGTTCGTTTTGAACCCGATTTTTGTCGTAAAACCATACAAGCCAATGCCCCCGAATCTTTTCAACAACATGCCAGAAACCCTGAAAACGATGTGCTTATCGGATCAAATGCAACGGTTTTGTGTCCGTCCTGGGGGCCGCCCTTTGTCCATGATCTGGACAAAGGAAGACGTTATGCAACCTATGAAGATTTTAAAACGCTGGTAAAACTGCATCAAACCATTCCCTGGCTACACCACTCAGGTGGCGTTGTCTGTGAACCCGTTGATTTACCAGCTAACAAAAGACATCTGGATATGTTGTATGCCCATATCCGATATTCTGATCGGCCTTTTATGGGCGCATTTATTGGTGCAGAACGAGCAAC
>CAYTJF010000123.1:0-16521 GCA_964437945.1 uncultured Granulosicoccaceae bacterium | reverse complement strand
GGTTAGGTTCGTCTGAAGAAGATCCGTCACCACAACCCGCAGCGATCAACGCCAACGCCAGGGGCAAGCACAGAAACTTTCGCTGAAAAGAGGTTTGATTCATCTTTAACAACTCCTTTTTATGTTGGCGTACGGCTTGAATTTTTTTGTCTTAAAACCGTAATTTGAGTTCGATTAGCGTAGACACGGCTTTTACTTTATCAGGAATTTAGGAGGCGTACCGAGAATGTAGAGGGAGTTTTACCACCTTATGTTGGTAAGTGAGAAATATTTCTATATGCCGCAGGATATTTTTTCTAATGTCAATTTGAATAGCTTCAGAAAACCAGTTTCGTGAACAGTTTGGGGATTACCGTTGCCAATATAACTAAAAGTCTAAGAATGAAAGCAGACACGGCTTGTTGATGGTATGCCTATTGGATAGGGAAGATATATGGGTTGCTTAATATTGTTTTTTGGCTGTAGCAGCTATGGCGTTGAGTTCCCCTTATTAACAAACTCCCAACCGTTTTGATAATATCTCAATAGTGGTAATGCACCAATTGTATTGGCTTCCACAGGTAGTTTTTTATAGTCTGCTGGTAGCGTAAACAACGCTTGCATCTCGTTCTTGCTTATGAACCTACCTTCATGAATAGCGTGTTGTGGTTGATTGAGGTCGTGTTGCGCTGCCATGAAAAATCCCCAGGGACCAAATGATGGTACGTAGGTGTGGGCTGGCACCACAGAATTAAAAACGGCTTCCAGTGTTTCGCCTATGGACCAATACGCCTCTGGTGCGAACCATGGAGAGGTTGCCTGGGTTATCATCACACCGCCAACAGCCAATCGCCTGGCCAGGCGTTGATAGAATGTCACGGTATAAAGTCGTGCAGTATCTTCAGTCGATGGGTCTGGCAAGTCGACGATGATCACGTCAAAAAGGTCGGCCGTACTTTCAAGCCAGTTCCATGCATCAGCATGGACTATGTCAACGCGTGAGTCATCAAGTGCATTGTTTGACTGTTGGCTTAGTACCGGTAGTCGTTTAATCAGCTCGGTTATGGCGGGATCAAGTTCTACAAGCGTAATCTGCTGCAGTGAATCGTATTTGAGTAACTCTCTTACTGCCAGCGCATCTCCACCGCCAATAACCAATGCTGATTGCCTCTCTCGCGCATAAGCAGCTGGTACGTGGGCAATGACTTCGTGATAACGGTGCTCGTCAATGCTTGAAAATTGTAAGCTGCCGTTCAAGTACAGGCGTGTATCGTCTCCCCAGCGGGTGACCACAATTTTCTGATAGGTCGATTGTTCGGTGTGAATCACGGTATCCTGATACAGGCCTTGTTCGAGTAACCGTGTTAGCGGATTGACAAAAACAAGGACTGCGGCAAGTAAAGTTAACCCAGTCATTGCCAGAAGCGCCAGTGGCAGTTTCCAGCGACCTAAATATGGTCGAAAATGCCAGCCAACAACCAGTGCAACGGCGAGGTTTAATAAGCCGGTGCCAGCAGCTGCAAGCAGATGTCCAAACCAGGGCAATAGTACAAAGGGGAATAGCATCGAGGCGATCAATGCACCGAGGTAATCGAAGGTAAGTACCTCACTAATCCCTTTTTTTAAGCCTTTTGTTTGTTCAATGATACGGGTGAGTATTGGGATTTCGAGTCCGACCAAAGTGCTGATCGAAGCAATGACCAGCAGCATGGCTGGATAGTATGCTTCACTCCACACATACACCGCAAACAACAGTAGGGCAGATAGTCCGCCCAATAGCCCGATGCCGAGTTCAACTAATACAAAAACGGCAATTAAAGAGTGGTCGATATAGCGAGCTAACCAGGTACCCACTCCCATAAAGAACAGGAACAGACCAATAGTTACCGAATAGTGGACGACGCTTGAGCCAAGCAAATAGGTTGACAGGCTGCTGATCAGTAATTCGTACAACAAGCTGCAAGCAGCAATAATGAATACCGATGCAAGCAGCAGACGCAATTGCGCTGTATTTAGTTCAAAGCCGGTGTTCGCCTCAGATAAAGCAGATTGGTGCGTAGTATCAATCGACCAGTGCACTCGCGATAATGATGCAGACACCCAGTATCATCGAGCCAGCAAGGATCGCCAGTGCACGATTTTCCTTGTGGGCGACATCCTCGGCCAGATCGCCAGGAGTTAGCCAGTCGACTACTTTGAACCCGACCACAGCCATGATGATACCGAGCACCGAGTAGATAAACGTTTCCAGTATTTCAATACCCATAACAGTCAACACCCATATAGTTAACACCCATAATTTTCAATACCCATAGCTTATAAAACCCGTTTGATTTAAGTATCTTTCATTCCAAGTTACTCGTTAAAAATGCTGTTTTTTTGACTTTTACGATAAACGAGTACATTGTTTTTTAGATCAATAACTATTTTCCATACCGTCTGCCGCCGCCTACGATTGAACGCCCACCGCTTGAACGAATCGTTTTACTCTGTCCATCGCCAGCTTCTTTTTCCAGATCTCCAGGGACACGCTGAACTCCCTGACCTGTGGTTACATACCACGCTGGCGCACCCAGCAATGCGACTATAAATACTCCAACAATTAGCCAATGCAGAGATTTCATGTTAGCCGCCGTAATAGTGTCATGTAGGCCTATTGCCTTTGTTTTTATGTTCGTCCGCGTGGTTCTTGTTTTTCTTTTTTCCTTTTTCGCCTTTCTTTGACGAACGTTTGCGACCGGGTTTGGATGTGGCCAGTTTTCCACCCAGAGACGCACCGCCAGCTGCAATTGATTTTGATCGAGCCATACACAGCATGGCGCCGGCAATACCTGCGAACAAAGACATAAAAAAGGGCACTATTTGAACCGGATTGGTGGTCACCAAGATGCTGGATTTAATTGAATCTATTGAATTGCTTGAGCTCAGCATGGCGCTAATTTTATAAGTACCTGGTTCATCAATACGTAAATCTTTTGTTATCAGGTACTGGTTTTCATCGTAGTAACCATCATCGTAACCGGTCTCGCGCCAGAACTCTGCGTAATACTCTCCAGCAAACGCTCCCTCGTTGGTTTCCAGCGTTATATCTAATCCTGCGAACCGATTTTTTGGCAATGATTGTAAAAGACGGTTATTAAACTGAAGTACGGTAGGCGTATCTTCAATACGAAGTTCACCAATAGCAATGGGTTTGCGTTTTTCGTAAACAGATTCATTCGTCAGAATTTGTTCTGACTTGGTGAATGCTTTCAACCCAAACCCGGATGCCAGACTCAGTATCGCCGCACCTGCTAACAAGCCACTAGTTAAACGCCAGCGCGATATTTTTGATAATAATTCTGTTGAACCCAGTCCTTGTAGAATTTGCTTGTTTGATATACCGACGCTTCTGAAGAATTCATATTCTGTCGCGTTGCCATTGTCCAATTTTGCTTCAGTGCTATAGACGTAGCGTTGTCCGTTTTTGTCAGTGCTTGCCTCTTTTGCAGGCCGAGTGCCAAACTCCCAGGATTTTTTCTGATCATTGATTTTCGGGTGATAGGAAAATTCGCCAGCAGCGAAATCGAGCGTCCATGAACCGTATTCTATTCGTTTGTTTTGGTCTTTTGGTAGTTCAGGGTTCTGTGGCACGTATGGCGTTGACCAGTAGCGTTTGCCGCCATAGTCACTAAGCCAGCGAAGTTCGCGCTCTTTGTTCAGCATCCACCACAGCGTATAGCTTGCCGGGCTGATTTCCCACGACTTATCCTCGCTATCCCATTCCTTGATTTTACCTGAGTATTTCTGTACACCGATAGCTTGCCACTTTTGGTCATCGTAGTGGAAGAAGCTGCCAATGGAGAACTTTGCCTGTGTGTCGATTTTGCCTTTCCATTGGGATAGTCCGTCAGTTGTCGATTGTTCGGCATCACGTCCGCAGTACTGGCAAATCACTGTTCTTGTATTTGGCGACTGTTTGCTGACGCTACCGCCGCAGTATGCACAGACTATCGCAATACCATCGGCTTCACTGATTAGATCTAGTGATTCGCCTTGGTTTTGAAGTGTTGCAAGTATGGCCGCGAATTGCTCGCGCATGTGCGGGTGTTGCACCGCCAGTTCCGGTATGGCCTGACGAACTTCTGGTTCGCGCCCGTCGCTAATGTAGCTGTGCAACACAGTCGGCAGCTTATCCGGATGTATGTCTTTGAGTGTGTCGACGAGTAACACAATCAGCTACTCACCTTTCTATGCACCGTTCTAGTCAGTGTTCCGAATCCCGTTCCCAACACAGTTCCAAATACGCTCTCAAACACCAGCTCCATCACTATTTCCAATCAAACGTTGCCGGATTAACTGGCTCGGCAAGGCTTGCTTCAATTTCATTGCCCCAAACTTCAATGCTCAATGTTTGTCCACCGGTGACCGCATCAAAATAGTTTAGCTCAAAGCCGGGCTGCAAGGTCACCGGTACTTGTCCCTGGACCCCAACCACGGTAGCCTTGCCCATCTCGGTTATAAACCAGTTGCGCCCTCCAGCGCTGAACATGTGCCCTGGCGCCAGGCTTTTTATGTCGTCTGGTTTCGTTGTGACCGGTTGTGACTGATGGAAGTAGTAACTACCATCATCTTCTTCAAGCCAACGGTTCTCTCCGTCCTCAAATTCTAACCACCATTCATCCCATTGCCCGTCGCTATATTCCAGGCGCACTCGTCCGGCGACTCGAAATGATCGGCCTGCAAGCGAGCCATGTCGTTCGACCATCAATAAGGGTGGTGCGGCAATTTCTGTCGGGAATTTTCCACCACTGTGCCACGCGTTATTATTGAAATAGAGTAAATTACCGCAGTGGGAGCAACTCACACTACGACTGAGAGGGCTAATATCATTATTTGGGCCGCCACAGCTTGGGCAGTTTACTTGTGCATTCATGACCTTGATATTAGCATTCAGGATATCGCGGGCCTATAAAGATAGCGAGTTAGCATAAAAGAAACCAGTTAGCTAACCATTATCCCCGCCATCATTCCAGCAGCGTGTTGATGTGACGCCGTTAACATTAGTCAATTTAGGCGGTTAATGACTCAATTGGTCACGATGCTGGTGATTATCTACTTAAAGTATTTAGTCAGCGACTGCAAGAAAGTCTCAGGCAGGCAGATTTTGCCGCTCGCATTGGTGGAGACGAGTTCGCTGTATTGCAATGAATACGCGTATTCTGTCAGAACTTATCGAGCGTAATGATATCAACGATATGTTCAAGCTGGTCTATCAACCTTATGTAGATTTATCTACACAAACATTTGTGGGTGCGGAAGCACTTCTGCGTTGTACTCATCCATCTTGTGCTAACTTGTCCATTCTCGACATTATAACCATGCTTGAGCGAAGCGGAAATATTGAAGCTATCAGCAAGTGTGTATTCAAGGTGGCCACTGCTCAGTTGAAAGAGTGGCGTGAATCTAAAGGTTTATCTGACCAGTTCACTATGTCTGCAAACGTTTCTGCAGCGTTGCTACGAAACGACAATTTCGTGCAAGCCATACTCGACATTATTGAAGATTCAGAAATTCCTGGTAGCTCTTTGATGATTGAAATAACCGAGACTACCGTAATGGAAGATTACGCGCGTTCCAGGCAAGCCATGCATCAACTCAATGAAGTTGGTATTGAGTTTGCGATGGATGATTTTGGCACCGGATACTCTTCGTTTGTTGATGCATCTGTGCGTCTTGGTCATGCAATAGAGATGACGGTCATCGCTGAGGGCATTGAAACTGCAGAACAAGCTGCACAGCTGCAAAAACTGGGTTGCAAAAGAGGCCAGGGTTATTATTACTCGATGCCTTTACCGCCAGATGAAAGAGATTTGACTCAGCTGCAACGCAAGTTTGCAGCTTGAGGTTTTCTTTTTAGAGTCCATTCTCCTTATCAGGTCGACACTGGGTAGGTGTGGTCAAGCAGGCCCAGCTCTACAACCTTTCAATAATAAATCTACCCGCAATTGGCAGGCCATCAACAAAAGGTGAGTCAGCGGGGTCGGTAGTCGTTCTGGCAATGGGTGTTCTTGGTTGCGTGTCACTGTCGCTCGACGTGTACTGAGGCCCACTGTCGGTACCTGAATCGTATACAAAACCGTCTATCGATACGCTTTGTACAAAAGATTCACCATCGTGAAGACGAATATTATGAAACCCGGTAAACCAATCCGGACTCGGTGCCAGCATTGTGGTGAGAGTAACCAATGGATTATCGATCGTTACGCGCACTTCTATACTGGCACTACCTGGTGCTGTCGCTATACCCGGCCCATCTATAGCTGACAAAGCGTACCCTGAATTTATTGCACTTTCTATTTCCTGTAGAAAAATGGATTTACCACCCGTTTCTGCCATGAGTTCGATACCGTCACTTGCTATCTGTCCTGGCTCCCAAAATATAACCTGATCATTATGCACTGCACCGACCAGTCCGGAAAAATGTGCGTTGCCCGGAAAAAGTGTGGCATGAGTAGCCGCACTCCAGCTACCATCAAAGGTGATGCGATAATCGGCGAACGATTCGGATGGCACAACAACCGTTTCTGAATCATCAGTAGTGTCTACACCGTCATTTGTGCCCGTATCTGCATTTTCATTAGCCGTGGTGTCGCTGTTGTCAGTTGTACTGTCTGTGGAATCGCCTGTATTGTTCAGATCTTCCACGCCCTCGGTGGCCCCACCATCTGTTGTATCTCCACTAGCTGTATCACTAGCTGTATCACTAGCCGAATCACTGGCCGTATCTGTTGCATTGTCGGTAGAGTTGACTGTATCAATGACATCGCCTGTGTTACCGCTGGCCACACCATTGGCAGTGTCTCCGGCAGCCGTGTCAGACGTTGGATTTGAATCTGAACACGCACCCAGTAGCAGTGCAGTGCAAAACAACAGCGATTGAGGCCCGGTTCTCATAAAATGGCTCCATTGATAAGTGAAATTCAGTCTTTTTGAGTGAACCCGTGAAAAGGAAGTTCAACATGATGCGCACACTATCCGTTAATAACTGTTGGCTTAGTAGTTAACTTACTAAGTACGCAAATCGACAAAGCCTGAGTAACTTGCCATGCAGTGATAGTGTGCAGAGCAATTATATTAGATGATTAATGTCGTGTGTCAATGTGGATCATGCCCTGACACATTTCTTATGTTTGTGCCCTTTGGGTATCTTGCGCCCTTGGGTGACCCGGTGAAGGCAAAGATTCCACCAAGCCGATGCGGCGGCATTGGGGTCGGTTGCTGATCTAGTATTATACCTTGCATCAGCAGCGCCTGAATTGGTTAACAGCGATACGATAATGATAGTTGGCGATGACGCAGCGGTATAAATTTAATGATTACGAAAGTCAGTGTGCTGACCAGCAATTTAGCGCCACAGCGAACTATTTCGATACCTTATAACACTTGGTGTGATGAACAAACCGACTAACGCCAAATAGGTTGCCAACGCGCTGCGTGCAGCCGAGCCATTGCTGTCCAACATCACAATCGTCACTGTTCCGGCGACTAACGATGCTATTGCAACTGCTCGAGCCAATTGCCAAATACGCCTTTTCATAAGTCCTCGTACGGCACCAAATGGATTGAAAATATTGGTCATGAAAACAAAAATCGCATAGCTGACAGCAAGCAGTAGTATAAAGTGAGCTAGCATAAACCCTCCTTTCCTAATTCATAAACTTCGACGAGAATTAATTGGTCCCAAAACAACGATGGGCACCACCCTATCGACGGCATTCAGAGTAACAGGGCTGGCAGTTAACCCATAGGAACAGTGCACGCGAGAAAGCGGTAAAATTGAGCAAGAAGATTGGGTAATTTGCTGCAGATGCATTTGTTTTTGTTGCCTGAAGCCGCTTATCGCTAGCTAACCGACTTGCCAGGCTATCGGTCTATCTTATGGGGCTGTCTATTGTCTAAGCTGCTCGTTTTAGTTTGATGTAACCAGCATCGCTCCACTGTGATATTTCGTGGTTTTGCAACTTGTGAATAAATTGATCGCTCGACAGGGCTGCATCGAATAGAAATCCCTGGAATTTGTTTGCTCCCATATTCTTCAATGGCTCAATTTGTGTTTTTCGTTCGAGACCTTCAACTATGCAGGCTATATTCAAATCACTGCAAGTGGAAATGATGTTAGCCAATATGACACTTTTTCTTTCGTTCAGGTCTTGGATGTCTATAGCTTCTGCGTCTGAGTCAATCTCGGTTATCCAGGTTCGATCAATTTTGACAACATCGGGTGAAATTTGCGCGAGACGAACAAGGTTAGAGTTGGCAGTTCCAAAGTCATCTATCGCAATACTTACCCCAAGCGCCTTGATTGCCGCGACGATATCTATATTTATTTTTTCGCTTTCTTCTGAGAATTCCATTATAAGACTGGAAGGTGGTATCTGATGCTTACTCAATAAAGTCTGTAACAGTTCTGGAAACCGAGTGGTTTGAACGGTGTGGCTGCACAAATTAACTGAACAATAGAATTCAGAGTCGATGAGGTCAGCTAAACGCCAGTTTTTGTAGTCATTGCACACGCATGAGAGCGCGTAGGCGTCTAGTTCGGTACTAATATTCAGGTTCTGAATGTCAGGTATAAATTTGTCCGGCGGTATTTGCTTACCGAATTTATCGTGTACCCGAAGCAGTGCTTCAGCACCGACAATTACCCAACCACGCTCTGCGGTGCTCTTAAATATTGGTTGATACCAGATCTGTGCTCTATTTTCCGCCATCGCTGAGCGCACTAAGCGAGATTTATTCGTGTATTTCTCGTCTGCTTGCTTTCGAAGCTGTTTCGCCTGGTACATCTTATCCGCCTCTCGTCGTACTTTGTCACGATGCAGGTCGGTGGCAAGGCTGTCGATACTTTTGGCAAGTGTCCCGATTTCATCTGTTACCGAATCATCAATCAAGTTATGATAATCACCTGCTGCGAGTCGATAGGCTGCAGCCGCTGTAGTTTCCACGCGCCTGGCCAAAGGCTTGACCAGTACCAACCAACTCAGCACAATAAGCGCGACACTGATAATCCCCGCGCTCCAAATTACCTGCTTTATTTTTACTGCAACACTAAATGCTTCGTCTGCATCAATCTTGACAATTAATCCCCAGCCGACATGCGGCAGAGTACCAATTGCCAGAATAGAATCGATACCTCTATGATCGGGGGAGCGAACGACTTTTCTTTCAGGAGAAATGAGCGACCAATTGATTGGTAGATCTTTTTCTTTCGCAACAGCCTTTTTAAACGCAGCGTCTCTGGCGAATCGCGTAAGTGATATAAATTCGGTATCACCGTCCGGGTTTCGCTGAACAATGTGCGACTCAACGGTCATGCCGAAACCTTCATGTGCCTCGACCAGATCAACCACTGGTCCCAGTTTGGTTTCCACGATCAAAAAACCGAGTAGTTGAGGGTTGCTGCTTTCAGGTGTTGTGTCTGATGCAGTATGGTTAAACAAAGGTACAACAATAGGTAATCGAGCCTGCCCGCTCGGGTTTAAAAATGCACTTCCGAATATTGGTTTGGCTGTTAGTTGTGCCTTTTCTGAAATGCTGGCATCGCGCGGCTGCCAGCTGAAACCGCTGGTCTCTCCAACGATCGCCCCGGTAGGCAATATTAATTGGAGTTCAGTAACACCCGAGTCAATCGTCTCGGCGTTTGATCGAACATCTCCCATCAGTTGTTGCAGCTGATTCTTTACCCCCGAATAAGTCAACTGGCTCGTTCCGGAATAGACGGTTGATTTTTTTGTTGTTGTATCGCCCTCTAATTCAGCAAAATTTGATAATGCAAGCTCGTGAGTGTTATTTCGGATTGCGTAAACCTGATCGAGTAACTGACGTAGCTCTGTGGAATACGACAAGCCTCTGGCTTGACTCAAGTATTGCTCAAGGGCTGCTTTCATACGAGCCGATTCGAGTCTATGCTGGTTCGCAAGATCGGCCTGTATTTGCTCGGTTAAACTGGAATCAATAAGTTTGACGGCAATGACACAGGCAGCCGTGATCGGCAAAATCACGACGATTAGCCAGACAAGAAATCTGGTCTGTATTCCGAAACGCATTTAGTATTGATCGGCTGAATATATGTGGCTCTAAGTTCAATTAGAATGCTCCGGGATCAAATACTGAAACAGACCACAAAATGTACTGAGGGATGCTTGTGGCTTGCGCCGACGCTAACTTTAGCTGGTGTGGCAAAACGTAGAATTTCCAGGTAACTAAAAGGCACTGATACAGAACTACTCATAAAAACACCATTAGTTTGGTAATTGAGTTGACTATTGTAGGCCGCAAATATCGCAGAAACATTGCTTGCCAGGGTCATAAATTAACCATGCTTCACTGTGGTGCGCTGCGGCGAGATATATAACAGGTTTTGAATTGGACTAATCAAGAGTCAACTTACTGGCATTGGTGTAGCCCATCACAATATAAGTATTTATAAGTATTTGATAGCTAAATGTTTCGGATATTTACTTTTGCTAGTTTGAGTATGTGCATACAATACGCGGATTACTGTAACAAGAAATCGGAATTCATGATTTATTCGATCGGTGCACAATTTGATTTAATTCGCTCAGTTGCCAAAGCAGTATCCACTAGTAGTAAGCGCTCGATCGCAGCCATCTGCATGGCATTTGCTGTCGTATGGTTTTCACCAAGTGCCTATGCCGAAGCCGGAAAAACTATTCTGGTGCTTGATGCATCAGGTTCTATGTGGGGTAAAATCTCAGGCGGTTATAAAATCAAAATAGCGCGTGATGTCGTCGATGATATGCTCGACACACTGCCTGCTGATCATGAAATAGGTTTGGTCACCTACGGACACCGACAAGAAGCCAGTTGCGACGACATTGAATTGTTGGTGCCCCCCGCAGTCGGTACACGCGATGCAATTTCAGAGGCAATGGGTTCACTTGATCCTAAAGGCAGAACGCCTCTGTCTGCTGCCGTTATAGCAGCAGCTGATGAAATTGGCCTTGACGAGGATTCCGCAACAGTCGTCTTGATCTCTGATGGCGAGGAAACTTGTTTTATGGACCCGTGTGCGGTCAGCTTTGAACTCGAAAAACGAGGCATCGATTTTGTCGCGCATGTTGTTGGGTTTGACATCAAAGAGGGAGCCGACCAGGCCCAGCTGCAATGTCTGGCTGAGAATACCGGTGGTCTGTTTTTTTCAGCAAGCAGCGCAGCAGAACTTTCTGAAGCGCTAAGCGAAATCAGTAATGCTATGACTGAGCCCGCTAAGGCTACGACAGTACGACTTAGCGCCACTGTTCAAGATCATGACAACACCCCTGTCAGCACGGGCATAGCGTGGTCAATCACGCCAATTTCAACTGACAGTGACAATCCACCCGCTAATCTGTTATCTGGTGATAAAAGTACGAGCGCCGAGTTGCGTGAAACACTCGATCTGGGTTGGTATACGCTCTCAGTTACGCGTGACAGCGACGGTGCAACAACATCACGTGATCTCGATTTAACGAACAACGAAATTACTGAGTTAGTACTGACTCTACCGCCACCGGCTAGCATTAAAGGACCAGGCAGTGTCGGCATTGGCGAAATCTTTGATGTAACCTGGGAAGGCCCTGGCGGCGATGATGATCTTATAGCGGTAGCGGATTCAGTGAATCCATCCGCCAAGGTCATTAGCGTATTCTCGGCTGATAACTCAAGAACGACTACGCTGCGTGCGCCAACCACGCCCGGTGAATACCAACTGCGCTATGTTTACGCCGCTGAACGATCAGTTATAGCGACATCGCTATTGAAAGTTGTAGATGTCCCGACAACTCTGGATGCTCCCGATGGGGCCAGTGCAGGTTATCTTGTGGCCGTAAACTGGGAAGGTCCGAATGTTACACACGACGCCATTGTAGTGGCAGAGATTGGCGCTTCAGGCAGCATTAGTGAAACAGGCACCCATCTTGGCAATCCAGCCATGGTCCAAATGCCAACCAAGCCGGGCACCTACGAAATTCGTTATTTACTTTTTCAAGATAGTAAAATATTAGCCTCGCGACCGATCACGGTGGTTGAAGGCGCTATCAAAATTGATGCTCCCGATGAGACCGGTGTGGGTTACCTGGTGAATGTTGATTGGGTCGGTCCAGATGCCGAAAAAGATGCCATTGTCGTGGCTGAAGTTGGCGCAGTTGAAAACATAAGCAAGACAGACACAATACTGGGGAATCCGGCGATAGTTCAGATGCCAGCCAAACCTGGAGAATATGAGCTTCGTTATGTCTTGCACAACGAATCCACCATTATGGCCAGCCGTCGTATTAACGTAGTCGATGTTGAATTAACACTGGATGCAGTCGATCAGGGTAGGGCTGGAGACGACGTATTGGTTAACTGGACGGGGCCAGATGCACACCATGACACCATTGCCATAGCCGAAGTTGGAGCTCTAGACTACATCAGTGCGACAAGCACCTATCTTGGTAATCCGGCTACACTTCAAATGCCCACCGAGCCAGGCTATTATGAACTTCGTTATGTATTGCATGACGGTCAAACGACGATGGCCACACGACCCATCCAAGTAATCGATGCCGATGTAAATCAGAATGCTCCTGCCGAATAATTATAATCATTATTCAACGGTTGGTATCAGTCCTCGAAATTCGTTAAGTGGACGGCTAATCGGACTGTTTCGAAAAGCTTCACGGTTACTTTGCAAGCGATCGAATAGCGTTTGCAAATGGGCAGAACGTTGTGCGGGGTCTCGAAGCTTGGCTTGAGTCAACACTATCAGCTCTCTAACCCGCGCATCAAGATTCGTCAGTGCATCGGCAGCTTGCAAAAGTGCGAGAAAATCCTGCTCTTCGGGTGTTTTTGAATCGGTATTGTCAAGCGACTGAATTACCGCCGCACGCACTTTGTCTGGCAATTGATCTATTGAGGAAGCTGATACGGTTTCAGGCACGTGTTTCAATAAACTTGCTCTTTGCATCGAAAATAACGGGTTGCCAACATCGATCGCCAGAGCAGCTGCAATAAAGTTAGCATCGATCACACCTTTATTCATCAATCTGGCAATCATCCTGCGATCAAATTCAGACGGTTCAGGTCCAAACCAGGAAAACAAGGTGTCCTGCCCTGGCATGCATTCAGTCGATTGATTGGCATCTGTAATGAGCGTTTCGTATTCATCCACAGACAATCCTAATTCGCCTGGCGTGAATTCAGATGAGATCAAACTGACACCCTCAAATGCTGGAAGCCCAATATCTCGCATTTGCATGATATTGACAAAAAACGAATCGGGAATGTTCATTCTATTGGTGGCCCGTTCAGTCAATCCCCCCTTATCCAGACCAGACTTGGAATTGGAACTGCCCAAATTAAGCTCGGTCGGTTGGAACAGACTATCTAGCAAATTGGGTAAGCCCGAGACAGCAACACTGTTATCGGTCTGGATTTCAATTTGACGATCTATTAATCCATCGATAAATCGTTGCAAAGCTGAATGCACGATTTCTTCAAGCTTTTGTGCGCCTTTCAGGCGTACACCCAACACATTCGAATTTGAAATTGGCCATGTCGGATTGGTTTGATTCAGGTATCCGGCAATAAACGTATTGGATAATCCATGCCAGTGATTCCACGGAAAAGTAAATTCTTTCATCACAGGTCCGCCGTTTACATGGCAGGCCAGGCATCCATCGCTTACTGTGTCTGGTGTGGCTGTTGACAGGTCGTTAGAGCTGTTTCGAAATCGCCATGTGCCGCCTTCGATTTTATAGTAGTTGTAAGCACCACTTTGTTTATCCCAGGCCATTGTTTCGATCGGCCCTACTGGATTGGATGGATCGATAAATACCGACAGGAATACATTGCCATCGAGTACGTCTCCGGTCGGGTTGTGAGTACCACTAAACGATATAACCAAACGACGATTCGCCGGCCCACATTCGGTGCGTGTCTCTTTTCTGCCAATTTGTTCACCGACAATAAAGCTGTCGAAATTTGAACTACCACCCCCTGCACGCACTGCTGCAATGATCGAGTCAACGTCTTTAGGTTGCGGGTCGGCCTTGATAATGATGTTGAAGAATGGGTCGTCCAGGCTTGAGAGTAAATCGGCAGGCATCGGTTGCGGGGCGGACGAGTTGGTTGGCTGATGCAGCAATGCCTGAGCGTGTGCATTGCCGGCTACGCAGGCTAGAGTAAGATTTAAAGTCAGTAGGAATGGTTTCATCTTCTATTGCCTCAGGTCAGTCTTACAATAGGACGTTGCAAGTGTTCTTTTCCAATGCGCGCCCAGTCTGGTAAATCGGCATCTGATACAGCTGCCACTGTCGCTGCAACAAAGAGCTTGTCAGCCACTTGTGCACCCGATTCTATTGTGTCTCCATCAAGTAGCAGTTCGTCATCACCTTTTACAAACAATGTGGCTCGTCTTCCATTTCTGCTGATAACCCATCGATCACCGGAAGATTGTGAATTATTGATATCCACCTGATTGTCTCCAACGGTCCAGGTTCCGGACAGGGTGTCTATGAAGATGCCGATTGGGTCAACCAGTGAAAACGAATGCTGCGCCCTTACGAGTCCCTGACAAGCAGAGCAGATTTGTGGGTCGGACTGTCGACCAGGAACGCATGCACCACCTACGTTGGCACACACTTGATCGGCTGGTAACCCGGGTTTGTCTATGCCGCAAAACGCTGCAAGACCGAACAACGCAGGGATAGAGTTGACACCATGAGTCAGTGCCAAAATACCTTTATCACCATTGTTCCAGGGATTGTTTGTAAGATTCGTTAGAAACAAAATCTCGCGTTGCCGTGCTGGCACACTAAAAACTTGGGATGTGCCGTAAATTTCTTCAACTGTTGGTTGACTGCCAGGGTTGATCTCTGTTATTGCAGTGACAATGCCGGTTGGAGACACGGCTGCTAATGTCGCAAAGTATTCGCGAAATTCAGTGGTAAAAGTAATATGGTCAATATTCCCTGCGTCGTCTCGAAACACGGCCCATTCAACATATTCCTCCTGCTTTGTGCGATCAGCATCAATTTGTGTACGCGAGCCAGTGGCAAGGATTGGAAAGGCTTTCCATGCAATTGTGCTTGATTGCCTTTGCTGTTCTGGTACGTCCATAACAGCGTCTATCCAGGTAAATGCACTATCGATTTGTTTTGCAGCGTCGCTGTAGCGCATGTCTACCATTGCGCGCCACTCACTAACGGCGCGAAAGCGGGAAAGTAAATCACTGCCTGAGGGATCAGAGTAACGAAACATGGTTTTTGTCCATTATATGCAGTTAAATTCAATAAGCTGAGTTACTTGCTATCTTGTTGTTGCAGCTCTGGAAACTTGAAGCCCAAGTAGGTACCTGAACTAATTCCCATAACGCCAAGCAACGTGGCTGAGTAATCTGGCATTTGAAGGTTTTTGAATACTTCGAAAAGGAATATGCACACCAGAACCAGTGTCCATGAGAAAATCTGAAATCGGTGAAGCGACACGCCATTGTTATCAGACAACAATTGCATTAAAGCTCTCTGTTCTTTTTTTCGCACAGGTTTCTGGTTGTTGGTTGATGCAATGCCTGTATGAACGGTGCCGGCGTCGCCAGTGTGATCATTAGAGTGATCATTACTTTCGATTATTGCGGCACCAAGAAACGTAGCCGAAGAAATGCCAAGTAATATCAGTGCAGTTTCATTAATTGAGCTAACACTGCCTGAAATAATCCATATGAATAGAAAGCAGGATATAGCGACAAACAGCCACAATGCCATTTGGGATCTGGCAAGACTAAGCGGTGGTTTCCGATTCGACCCGGGTGGTAGTGGCCCATGCCGAAGAATGTTTGACTTATAACAAGCTATGAGAAAAACAAGCGACAACGCCGCTAGTACAATGAACGCAACTGTGTTTCTCAGTCCTTTCGATAGTACCAGTCGAACCGTGCTGAATTGCATATTTTCATCGAGCTTATCGGCAACGCCAAAAGAGAGTAGTACATCGCGTTCAAGCCATTTGCTTTCACTTTTCCTGGAACGTAAGACACGCCAAAGATCTACATTAACAGAATCGCGTGGAAGGAAAAACGAGTAAATATTTTCTGACGCTTTAAGCGGAGTCAATGTCGATTTGTCAACAACCATGCCGTTGATGTAAGGATGCACAGCGCTTTTCTGCGACTGAAACCAATCGGTGAACTCATCACTAACAGTTAGATACACCACTTGTTCAAAACCAAAACTCAATGTTTCCTTTCCAGTCTGATTTGTGACTGACCATGTCAGGTTTGTATCCGCTTTGGAAATGCCTATGCACAAAATGCACAGAATAAGTGCCAGTAGCGACCGAACTTTGCTGTAAGCAACCAAACGAGTCATTGGATTGAATCCAAATAGGCAGATACTGACTGTTAGTGTAAGTTGATGAATTGAACAAGCCATCCCCTAATAAGGTGATTAGTTATTTTTAGTTAAAGTCGATCTATCACTTATTTGGATTAGTTTGGGCTCCAGCCAAAATGCTAGTGGT
>CAYTJF010000122.1:0-16750 GCA_964437945.1 uncultured Granulosicoccaceae bacterium | reverse complement strand
CGCCGAAAACATGCCTGGCAGCAAGGCAACCAAGCCCGGAGATATCGTTACTTCTCTGGCCACCGAAACAGCGCAGCGGCTGGGTATCGAGTTGCTCGACGGGCCGCTAGAGAAGCCTGCTCCTGTACGCACTGATGGTAGAACGGCTACAAGCCGTGGATTATATCGGCGTTCGCCGAAGTGGGTAGCGCCGGATATTCAACCTCAAAAAAACGCACAACGTTTTGGAAAAATAGCTGTCGTGGGTGCAGGCGGCGTAGGTGCGAACATCGCACATCTGGCAGCAAACCGTGATATCGCTAACGAAATTGCATTGATCGATATCGTTCCAGGGGTTGCCGAATCCATAGCGCTCGATCTGAACCATACCAGTGGTATTACGCGCAGCGGTGCAACAGTGATCGGGGGTACCGATATCAATTTAGTCAGTGATGCAGCCGTTGTTATAGTCACTGCAGGCCGCGCACGAACCCCGGGTATGTCGCGCTCGGAACTCATTGAAGTGAATAAACGCGTTATCCACTCTGTCGGCCAGGTAATAAAAACTCGTGCTCCTAACGCCGTGCTCATTGTCGTTACCAACCCGCTGGATGAAATGACGGTTGAAATGCTACGCGTCACAGGCTTTCCCCGACAACGAGTACTGGGTATGGCGGGAACACTGGATAGCAGCAGGTTCCGTTATTCGATAGCAAAGGCTGCATCAGTTAAACCAAAAGATGTTGCAGCTATTGCCCTGGGCAGTCATGGTGACGAGATGGTTCCTGTAACATCGCGCGCACTTATTAAAGGCAGATCTATTAACCAATTTTTGTCAGCAGAGCAGATTGATGCGTGCGTACACGACGCCATTACCGGTGGTGGACAGGTTGTCGCGATAAAGAAAACCGGCTCTGCTACGATAGCGCCAGCGCATTCAGCTGTCGAATTGCTCGATTACATGCGTGGCGCGAAATCCGGACCAGTGCCGGTTTCAGTCATGCTTGATGGAGAATTCGGACTAGATAATGTTGTGCTTGGAGTGCCTGCGCACCTTGGCATGTCCGGGTTCATAGACATTGAACAACTTCGTTTATCTGATCTCGAAATCGCGCTGTTGAATGCTGCGGCCGATGCGATTAGAGATCGCCTGGGATTGGATAATCAGACGGTGAATATAACGTGATAATCAAGGACTTTCAATCTGGCGGTCGATTTGAAGAAGTGGGTAGTTATTCACGCGCAAAAAGGGTTGGGCCTTTTGTCTATGTTGCAGGAACAACAGCGATTGAACCGTCCGGAAAGTTACACGAACCGGGAGATACTTACGCTCAATCGGTTTATGTGCTGAATAGAATTGAACAGGCTTTAAGAGAGCTGGGTGCTGACAGGAAACATGTGGTTCGAACCCGTTGTTATTTGTCCGATATGAGTAACGCTTCCGGATTTGTAAAAGCCCACGGTGAGTTTTTTGAGAATATCAATCCCGTGCTAACCGGGGTTCAGGCGGGATTATCACAACCGGGTATGATGGTTGAAATAGATGTCGATGCAATAATTATCGACACAGACGGCAAGTTAGTATTGTAAAGGTGCACGCTAACTACAATAGGATACAACTGGAGGGAAACATGAAGATAAAATCAATAATTTTGACGGTGGGACTAACGGCGTTGGTTAGCACAGCAAGTGCTGATATCAAAGTCGGATTTATCGGGTCGCTCAGTTCAGATACTGGCCTGTCTACGCTGCGCGGTGCTGAAATCGCAATCGAGGAGCTTAATGCAGCCGGTGGCGTTATGGATGGCCAGAAAATCACACTGGTCAAAGCAGATACCGGTGAAGATGTCACCGAAGGTATCAAAGCCTACGAATACCTTGCAGAGTCTGAAGAAGTCGATTTTATTATCTCGGGTTCAATTGATGATGTGTCACTCGGCTGGTTGCCGCGTATGCAGGAATTCAGAATTCCAACGCTCGACACCTGGACCTCGTACATCGGCATTATCGACATGATTGTCGAAGATCGCGAGGCAATGGCACCGTATTTTATGAATATCGCTTCAGACGAAGCACTCGCCACCTTGTATATCAACTTCGGAAAAGATGTTTTAAAAGATAAAATGGGGTTTGAATCAGTCGTCATACTGGCTGAGGATACGGCATTCGGTGAAGCAATTACCGGTTTGGTTACCGAGGCATTAGCGCCTGTTGCCGGAATCGAGGTGAGCGAGGTTATTACTTATGATGTCAACACAGTGGATTTCGCTCCAATCTTTTCAAAAGCACAAGCCAGCGGCGCCGACTTCATTTATCAGGTGAGTTCGGTAAACAGCCAGGTGATATCTTCACAGTATGTAAAGCTGCAAGTACCCATGGCCATGACCGGGGTTAATGTATCAGCACTCGGCCTTGAGTACTGGGACGACACCGGTGGTGCAGGTGGTGGTATTTCCACTTTGTCTCCAGTGCCATCAGTCGGGTTTGAACTTGATCCGGTCAGCCAGGCGTTTGTTGATACTTATCAGGACAAGTACGACACTCGCCCGATAGTGCCACACTTTAACGGTTTCAATGCCTACCACGGGCTGAAGCAAGCCATGGCGGCTGCAGAAGCTGCAGACGGATTTGAAGCAGAAAGCTGGTCAAAGGAAATGTTGAAACAAGATCTTATACTGGAAAAAGACGGTAAACTCTGGTTGCGTTATGGCTTCTGGGGCTACGATGAAGTTGAAGAAGTTACCGAACGTACTTATCCGCACAACGCTCGTTTTGACCTGACGTCTCCGTATGAAGATGCTCAGCCATCAATGGTTGTTATTCAGTGGAACGAAGATGGCAAACCGGGCGTGATATACCCGTCTGACTTCGCTACCTCTGAGTTCACTCTGCCTAGCTGGGTTCCAGCTAAAGAATAACCAGCCCGGGGCGAGCATACGCTCGCCCTCTTTTTCGCTTACTTCGAACCCATGCTTCAGATTATCATTCAGGGCTTACTGCTCAGTGGCTTGTACGCGCTGATCGCCATGGGCTTTATGCTTATATTTTCGATCGGACGTGTACTAAACCTTGCCTTTGGCGCTTATCTTATGGTGGGCGGCTATGTCTACTTCTGGTTATCTCAGCAACATGGTCTGCCGCAGATCGTTGGCATAGCAGGGGCCGTCAGTGCGGGTGTTCTTATGGGGCTTTTGAAGCACCGTTTAATCGTTAAACCACTCAAGGGCGATCATGTTGCTGTTGAAATATCAACATTGATTCTGGCAGTGGTCGTCCAGGCAGGTATTGTTCTTGTTTTTGGTGATGCTTCAAAAATACTATTGCCCATTGTACCGGGGGTAATTCACGTTTCAGGCGCCTCCGTTACCTACAATATTCTAGTAGCCACTATCATCAGCTGGTGCATCATTATTACTCTGTTTATTTTTATCAGACGCACCTACGTTGGACGTGCCATGCAAGCTGTTTCCATGGATGAGAAAGGTGCAACTATTTCAGGCATCGATTCAGATAGGGTCAACCTGATTACCTGGGGCATATCTGGCGGTCTTGGCGCGATTGGCGGTGTGTTCTTTGCCAGCTATACGCAGCTTTCACCAACCATGTGGGTGGGACCGTTAATCATCTCTGTCGCCATCGTTATTGTCGGTGGTATTGGCTCAATAATGGGCACGCTGATTGTTGCGCACATTATCGGATTTCTGGAAGTGTTTGTTGTGGCTTATCTGGCACCCGAACTTCGCGGCGTGTTCACCATGCTATTAATCATTCTGGTATTAGTCCTTAGGCCACAAGGCCTGTTCGGACGAGCGGAAGAGGGCTAAACATGAACTTGCGCTGGTACCATTTTGTTTTGTGGCTGGTTTTCATTGCCGGCTTAATGGCAATGCCTGAAGTAGTATCAAAAGGCACGCTGCGCACGATGGTATTTGCCTGTTACCTGGCGATATTTGCCATTTCCTGGGACATATTATCTGGTCGAACCGGCTATATCAGCTTTGGACATCCGTTCCTGATTGGTATTGGCGCCTATACCACAGCAATCCTGACAAAACGCTTTGATGTGCCAATTGAAATTTCAATTCCAATCGCCGTTCTGGTAACCATGATCGGAGGTTTAATCGTTTTACTACCTGCACTACGCATCAAAGGCAGTTACTTTGCGTTAGTGACTCTGGCTTATATGGAATTAATTTATCAACTGACTCAGGTTATACGTCCTGATCTCACCGGCGGTACACGAGGTATTTCAGGCATCGAAACACTCACTCGTGGTGCGCTACACGGCTACTATCTCGCGGCAAGTTTGTTGGTTGTGCTGGCTATTGGTTCATGGTTGCTGATGAGAACCCGAATCGGCACTGCCTTGTGGGCTATTGGCATGAACGAAGAAAGCGTACGCGGCTCAGGGTTATCAACAACCAAGCTTAAATGTTTTGCTTTTCTGGCATCGGCATTCGTTGCCGGGTTGGGCGGGGCATTCTACGTTCACTATCTTGGCTCGATCGCACCACGAGCCTTATTCGATATTAATTTTCTGTTTACTATTCTGGTGGCCGTATTGATTGGCGGAGCAGGGACCATCATCGGACCAATCATCGGTGCGTTCTTTCTGGTCTTTTTGCTAGAGTGGCTGCGACCAGTTCTTCCAGGTGCAGAGCGGTATTTTATTTACGGGCTTATTGCGCTTGTTATTTATATGTATCAGCCCAAAGGCATAATAAAAATATTTGCAGACCTAATACGTAAATTGCGTGGTACTAAGCAATGACAGCGGCTATTGAAGTATCAAACCTCGTTAAAACTTTTGGTGGATTAACAGCCACCAATGATTTGAGTTTCACTGTTGCACAGGGTGAGTCACTAGGGCTTATCGGTCCCAATGGCGCTGGTAAAACAACTGTTTTTTCACTGATCATGGGAGAACTAAAACAAGACTCCGGCACAATCAGAATTAACGGTAGCGAGATAAGCAAACTTTCTACGGCAGATCGAATAAAAAGAGGTGTTTGTCGCACCTATCAGGTACCGCGCCCATTTGCCGAACTAACTGTGCGTGAGAATATCAGTGTTGGCTTGATGCCAAATTCAATCAGAGAAATGATCTTTAAGCCTACCGATGCGGCTCGTGAAATGGAACTGGCATCATCGGTGGGGCTAAGTGAGGCAGATCTGGACAGGACCGTCGGTGAACTTTCCATGGGTGATCTACGCAAGCTCGAGTTTGCAAGAACACTGGCAACTGGCGCAACTATTATGTTACTTGACGAAGTCTTTGCCGGATTGACCAGCGCTGAAACAGCCATGATTTCCGAACTAGTGCAACAACTACGCACTAATGGTGTGACTTTTTTAATCGTAAGCCATGATTTACCAGCGATGGAACCACTGGTGGACAGAGCCATAGCCATAGAGCGCGGAGCCTTTCTGGCTGAAGGGCCTTTCTCCAACGTGCTGGCAGATGAAACCGTTCGCTCATCGTATCTGGGAACATAACGATGCGCACTATTGAAATTGAAAACCTGTCAGCATTCTATGGCAAGGCGCAGGCACTGTCGCAAGTTAACCTGCATGTTGATAAAGGAGAAATCATCGCGATTGTCGGAGCTAACGGCGCCGGTAAATCGAGCCTGCTCGACAGTATCATGGGGCTGGTCAAGTGCTCCGGAACCATTCGCCTCAACGGTGAAGATGTGACCGGTAAACCAGCAAGCTTCATGGTAGCTAATGGTTTGGCCTACGCCACTGAACGCTTTAATCTGTTCCCTTATATGACCGTTCGCGACAACCTGATGGTTGGCGCACACACAGCACGAGCCGATGTTGAAAAAAACATGGCTGCAGTTGAGCAGTTGTTTCCTCGTCTGGCAGAACGTAAGAAACAGGAAACGGCTACCCAGTCAGGAGGCGAAAGACAAATGGTCTCATTGGGCAGGGCGTTAATGTCTTCACCGGACATTTTACTTGTCGACGAGCCAACAATAGGCCTTGCACCCAAAGTCTGTCTGGAGATCGCAGCAGTGCTAAGAAATCTGAGCGCAGAGTTAGGTTTGACCGTCATCGTAACCGAGCAGAATGCTAATTTTGCGATGACACTGGCGCAGCGCTTGTATGTACTCGAATCCGGAGTTATCAAAGCCCAGGGGACTGTTGAAGAACTCAGAGATGACTCGCGATTGACTGAAGCATACTTCGGTCAATGACAGTTTTAATGACAGTTAAAAGTTGTAACAGATCGCTCGGTCGGATAAATAAAAAGTAGAGATAATACTAAAACGCGTTAAACGTAAGTGTGGTCAGGGTTCGTTCAATCCCGTCAATATCGAGAATTTTTTCATTGATAAAACGCCCGACATCTTCACCGTCAGGAACATACAGCAATAAAAATAAATCAAATTCTCCACTGGTCGAATAAAGGTCAGAGTGAATTTCGCGGTCGGCGATATCATTCGCTACCCGGTAGGCTGTTCCTGGTCGACATTGCACTTGAATAAATACTCGCTGAGTCATTCTATTTCTCGATTATTTCATTGCTTATCGTCATTCTAATCGAATTCACACCAACAGTACCAATGTCATTGTTTAATTAAATTATTGATATTAAACAATATTCAGCACAATACCCGTTTTAAATTGATATTTACTAAACCGTTCAGTAAAGTATAAATTATATGTGCATTGGAGTATACACCTTGCAAGAGGTAGTAGAAGGCAAGTGGGTAGCGTCTTTTCGTCGAGCATTATCGCTCAACGGCATCGCTGAAGGGGTGAGCGTTGCGGTAGTAGCAGAAACTCAGTCCCGCCCGGTATTAACGCAACTCTGCGGTCTTGCACTTTTTGATATTGGAGCAAAGTACTCAACCGTTTTATTGCCAACACCAGAGCAAACCGCGCCCGTTCCAGTGAAATCCACCGGTGCATCAAACGCCATTCAAGGCATGAGGCATGTCGTCGAATCGCTCAAGCGAGTCGAGGTGATTGTGGATGTCACTGTTGAAGGGTTGCTGCATGCTGAGGAATGGCCAGAAATTGAAGAGGCCGGTGTCAGGCTTTTTACTGTCTGCAACGAACATCCGGAAATACTGGAACGAACAGAACCACGCGCTGAACTCGGCCCAAAAGTGCAGCTGGGAATCGACATGTTGCGCGATGCGAAAGTAATGACGGTTACAAGCGCCGCAGGCACTGATCTAACCATTGATGTTAAAGATGCGCCCTGTGGTGGTACACCTGGTTTCACTACCAATCCAGGTGGAGTTGCACACTGGCCGGGGGGCTTGTGTTTGTGTTTTCCAGGTCAGGGCTCGGTAAACGGTCGAATTGTTATGGCACCGGGTGATATGAACTTAACGTTTAAAGACTACCTGCGTGAATCAATCGATCTCACAATCGAGAACGATTTTATTACTGCTATTGAAGGCGACAACGTCGATGCTGATCTGTTCCGCGAATACCTGGCCGCATGGGATGACCCGGTAGCGTATGGCATCAGCCATGTCGGTTGGGGTATGAATCCACAGGCGCGTTGGGAGTCAATGGCTCTCTATGATAAGCGCGATGTACAGGCAACCGAGTTCCGTGCCTGGGCTGGTAATTTTCTATGGTCCTGCGGTTCAAATCAGTACGCTGAACGTTTTACGCTAGGCCATTTTGATCTACCTATGCGTCGCTGCAACATTGCGCTGGATGGCGAGCCTGTGGTTATTGAAGGCAAGTTGCAAGGCGAACTCACCTGAGGAATTTAAGGAGCCCCTGATGAGTGATTTCAGAGACTACTACGATACATCTAACTTCAGTGACCAGCATTTAGCGATGCTCGATAAAATCAACGAGCTGGGCCCAGGCTTTGCGGAGCGCGCAGTTAATATAGATCTTAACGCCGAGTTTCCTACCGAAAACTATCGCGAATTGGCTGAACATGGTTTTTTAAAAATCGTTATTCCGGAAGAATTTGGAGGTGATGGATTTTCGCTTGGGGAATACGCAACAATCGGTGCCGAAATTGGCAAGTTTTGCGGTGCTTCAGCGTTAACGTTCAATATGCATACCTCGTCAATGATGTGGCTTCGATTCATGTATGAAATGCCACATCTCACGGCAGATGAAAAAAAAGCATTCGCAAAGATGAGGGAAATTCACTTCCCTAAAGTGGTTAACGACAACGCTATATTTTCACAACCCATTTCAGAGGGAGGCGTTAATTGGACATCAGATCCGATAAAAACCAACTGTAAAAAGGTTGATGGCGGGTGGCTTATCAATGGATTTAAAAAATTTGCATCATTGGCCGGGCATTGTGATTACTACTCAATTGTTTGCACAGAACACTTCGATGGACAAGAACCTCGCCACGAAGACACAATGGACTTTGCCGTTCACAAAGACTGCGAAGGCCTTTCTATAGTTGGCGAATGGGATCCACTGGGAATGCGCGGTACCGTCTCGCGTGATCTACTGCTAAAAGACGTATTTGTTTCGGAAGACGACTTGATGATGCCTGCCGGGGTATTTGTTAAAACGCTACCACATTGGCCTGCCATGATGGCGACCTTAACACCTGCTTACATGGGAATTGCCCAGTCTGGCTATGACTTTACCGTTAACTATCTACGTGGCAATCTGCCCGGTATGCCACCAATCGACCGAAGGGTATATCCGACCAAACGATCAACAGTTGCACGTATGTATCAAAGACTCACCGAGATGCGAACGCTCTGGACTACGGCATTTTTCGAAGCGAAACCAATGCCGTCAAAGGCTGAGGTGATGCGCCTTTATGCAGCACAGTATGCAGTGATGGAAGGCGTTCAGGAAATCGCCGCTATGGCAATTCGTACCTGTGGTGGCCAGTCAATGCTAAAAACGTTACCACTTGAGCGCATCTATCGTGATAGTCGCTGCGGAGCGTTAATGCTGCCATACACGACAGAAATAATGGAGGACTATCTATCTATGATGTCGGTCTACGATATGGATGAGATTGACACAGCACCAAACGATACAGTTTCAGCACGCACGTCAATGTGGCGCCCCCATGATTCATATGACGACAATCAGAGTGCTTAATGCGGTATGCCACGTCATAAGGTCAACTGTTCGATAGACGTCACCAATGCGGATTCCGCATGGGCGTATGTACGAGACTTCGGATCGAACTGGCATCCAGCTATTGTTCGCAACAGTTTATCAGTTGATGCCTCTGGTGCAATTATCAGAGAGTTTACAGGGACCGATGGCGGCATCTATAAAGAGCAACGAACCTACTTTAGCGATACAGACAAGCGCTTACGCTATTCCATGATTGAAGGTATTGACGGTGTCGAGCATTATCAGGGTGAAGTTTGCGTTTCAAATACCACGGTCAAGTGGTCATCAATATTTAAGGCCGACAACGCAATAGGATCTGCTGTAGCTCAAGGTACTCAAGCCATTTTCGAAAACGGACTTGCCTGGTTACAGCGCAACTCTACACACAAAAGTGAAAAACAATCAAAGGTAAGCAAGACTAATACGCAACTACAACGCAGCACAGTAAAAGGGCAGGTAGCACTTTCAATGCTGGGCACAGTCACTAAAGGGCAGCCGTGCTGGACACTGGTATTGTTTCTACACGGAATTGGAGGCAATGCGGAAAACTGGACAGACCAGCTTAAAGCCTGTGGTCAAGACTATACTGCGGCTGCACTGGATTTCCGTGGCTATGGACAAAGTGGCCGTGGCAGTTCGCAAACCCACATAGACGATTATTGCGCCGATATTATTCGGGTGATGAAATACTATGGTGCTCGCAAGCTGGTGCTGGTGGGGCTTAGCATGGGTAGCTGGATCGCCACTAGCTTTGCCATGCGTTATCCACAATGGCTTGCAGGTCTGGTTCTCGCTGGAGGTTGTACCGGTATGTCTGAGGCAGACGCCGACGAACGCAACCGTTTTCTCGAATCGCGTGCCCAACCACTTGCAGCAGGCAAGACACCCGCAGATTTTGCAAAGGATGTCGTAGCACAATTAGCGGGGCCAGCCGCATCACAAGAACAGCGTGACGCTTTGCACCAGTCTATGGCATCTATTCACAGTGATACCTACCTTGATGCGTTAAACTGCTTTACCCAACCGGTTGAAAAATTCGATTTTAGCCGGATCAGCTGTCCCGTTTTACTGCTCACCGGTGAACACGATGCACTGGCACCGCCAAATGAAATTCGAAATATCAGCCTGCGCCTGTTCGATGAACTGAACAACGACGGCAAATTTCCTGATATTTGTTTTGAAGTTATTGCAGCGGCCGGCCATCTCTGCAACTTGGAACAGCCTGAGTTGTTCAACAAGCAACTAGCTAAGTTTCTTGAGCGCATACCGGGAACCATAGTCTCCAAGTCACTTAGTCGTGAATCCTTGCGACAGGCCAAGAATCGACGTATTTTGGACGCGGCGCTGCAGGAGTTTAGTGCCCAGGGTTACGATGGTGCTTCTATGAGTAACATTGCTGAGCGTGCTCAGGTTTCAAAGCCCACGCTTTATCAATATTTCGGTGCTAAAGACGTTCTTTTTGCCGCCGTGTTACAGGAAGGATGCGAACACCTGATCACACCACTATCAGCGCCTGACGGCTCTCTTGTCGACAGACTCTGGAATTTCAGCTGGGTTTATGCTGAATTTGTATTGCGCAGCGACATGTTATCGCTCGCAAGACTCGTATTGGGTGAGGCAACACGACATCCAACCGTTGCCGAGGCTTATCATAAGGCGGGGCCAGGTAAAGCTTTTCAGGGATTAATTAAATTTATAGAGGAATGTATCGCCAAAGGTGAGCTTGATGCGCACGACGTAGAATATGCTGCACAGGATCTTTGGTCATTAATATTGTCCGGTCCGCGCGATCATCATCTGCACTTTGTAGATCAGCAACCGGACCGAGAACAACTGACTCGATCAATCAGTCATGGTTTGCAAGTTTTTATAAAAGTGTACTCAACCGATACCATCAACGATCTGGCCGCCCTGGCGCAGAAAGTCGATGGTCTCCAACAGACATCACGATCAGGTGGGGAGTGAATAGCTTTGACCGACAATAAAAATAAAAAGCGCTTTGTGACTATCGCAATTGTCGATACCAACGGTTTGCTGAGAGGCCAGAAAATCGCCGCTGGCAGCATTCAAAAGCTATTGCAAGATGGCGTCGGTATGGCACCTGCACAGTTAGCCCTGGATCCAACCGATGAGATTCTGCCGATATCCGGTGTTACTGATGATGATGCTGATTTTCACGATTCTGTACTGCGGATTGACGCAGACAGTCAGTGCATCATGCCTTTCGAACGTGAAAGCGATGCCAGCCTGTATCTGGCTGAATTCAGTGGTGATGCGCAAGGGCTTTGTCCACGAACGCTGCTAAGACGGCAACTAGATCGTGGCAAATCAATGGGTATACAACCGTTCTATGGTTTTGAACAGGAATTTACTGTGTTCAATGAAACCAGTGAATCGCTTGCTGCGAAGAATTTCGACAACCTATCAACAGCAACGCCACATGCCAGCCACGACCTGATTATCTACCAGAATATTCAGTCCGAGTTGTATGCAGAAGTTGCTGATATGTGTGATGTGTTGGGAGTTGGTCTGATCAAAATGCACGAGGAAATCGGTGGTGGTTTTATGGAGTGTTGCATTGATGCTGATAACGGAATGGCACCCGTCGATCAGTTGATATTATTGCGTAATTTTCTCAAGGTTCTGGCCGTGCGGCGCGGGCAAACCATTAGCTACATGCCTCGCTGGTCAGAAGACGCAGACAGCCAGTCAACTCATATCCATGTGTCACTACAGGACACTGAAGGAAATCCGCTTTTTTACAATGGTAATAATGACCATAAAATGTCAGATACATTTCGCTACTTTATCGGTGGCATGCAGCGGTATTTGCCTAAGATGATGCTAGTGTTTGCACCAACGGTGAACTCGTGGCGTCGGTATGTTGAGGGTACATTTGCACCTCCAGCCTTCACCTGGGGTATCGAGAACCGGACCACGGCATTCCGTGTGGTCGGGGAAGATAAAAATTCACTGCGTGTTGAAAACCGCCTACCATGCTCCGATGCTAACCCTTATATATTCACCGCGGCAACACTGGCAGCCGGGTTCAGCGGCATAGAAGAAAAGCTCGAGCCAACCGCTCCGACTATTGGTAACGGTTACATCCCGGGAACAGGGAAGGGGTTGCCATTACAACCGGATATGCAGTCAGCTATAGATGCGTTTACCTCATCACAACACGCGAGAAAACATCTGGGCGATCAGTTTGTTGATGCCTATAGTTCAACGCGCTCTGCTCAGTTAGAAAGCTTTCAGGATAAGACACTCATCGACGAACGCAAGCGCTTTTTCGAATTGGGATAACAATCCATTTTCTGATGTGTCACAGCGAGACATGAATATACTTAAAATTACCATCAATTTGAACTATCTGAACTTTATTCGGTCTATGCCACCAGTGGCATGTAGCGCCTGAAAACAGGCATGTTGTCTGCGCCACCAAACAATCAATTAAACACAAAGGTATTAAAATACAATGCACTGCTCATCTACAAGACTGACTAAATCAAGAATGACTGGCGTTATAGCCGCTGCCATGCTGGCTGCAATGTCTACTGGTGTATCTGCAGATACAACCTACGCAACCGATCAGGGACACACTGAAGTGATGTTCGGTTGGTCCCACGCTGGCGTTACTAACCAAAACGGCGAATTTACAAAAGTCAACGGAATCCTGAATTTAGCCGACAACATAGAAGACTCAAGCATCGAAGTAGAGATCGATACCAACAGCCTCGCCAGTGGCTTTGAAGCATTGGACAAACATTTAAAGAGTCCAGATTTTTTTGATGTTGAAAAATTCCCGACAATGACATTCAAAAGCACATCAGTGAAGTCTACTGGTGAGACGACCATGGACGTTACAGGTGACCTGACCATTCATGGTGTCACTCAGCCAGTTACATTAAAAACAGAAATGACACATAAAGGCGAGCATCCTCTGGGCAAATCTATCGAGTACTACCAGGGTGAATGGATTGGTATCAAAGCCACTACCGAGATTGATCATCAGTCTTTTGACGTGGGCGGTTTTTCCACAGGTCCTATCAGTATCACCATCAATAGTGAGCTAAAGGCAAACTAGCGATAAAGATATAATCCGGTTGGCGGAGCAATACAGGCTTCGCCAACGTCGAGTGCTTACGGCTTAAGCACCAAACTCATCTATCGAAATACTTTTTTCATTCTTGATCAGCATCAACTTCATGAGTTTTTAACCATTCTTCCCCTTTCTTGTCTAAAAAGAAATCCATCCAGACGTAATACATGGTTTGATCTTTTTCAACAGAAACCGAGTGAGATGATCCCAACGGGATATGGAGAATCGAATACTCCGGAAAATCTACATGATCATCATCTGCATAAACCACACACTTATTTCCTGACAGACCTAAAAACAATTGTTCCAACATTGGATGTTCATGAGCAGCAACACTATCGGGGCCTATTGTTTGAACCGTGCCCATCGCTATTCTCGGAATATATTCATTAGAAAGTATGGTGCGGCTTACTGTATTCGGACTTTTAATCGATTCACTATAAGATTGGCAATCGATGAATTTCGCATGGTAAACAGTTTGAGTGTGTTCCGCAGGTAATGCTTGTAAATCCAATTGGTCTTGGGCGGATAATTTACAAGATAGTTTCAAGTAGTGTAATGTATCGTTACGAGCAGGTTCAATCGTGATATTTTTTATTGCATTTGGTAAAAAAATAGTCTCTGGGACAATTTCATAACTTGTATTTTCAGCAGTAACACTTCCTCTGCCTTTTAAAAATAAGTATATTGTTTTAAATCCATCTTTATAAGAATCTAATGTAGCATTTTCATTTGCTAATGCTATGTGCTCCACATGAATATCTTTAATTTCACCTTCGCATATTGATTTAGAATAGTGTTGCGTATTTTCATTAATCTGCATGTCCAGGCTTTCAACCGGAATTTCTTTGCTTTGCATGGCTAATCCTTTTCTCATAATTATGGGCCTAATCGCCATTGCGTGTCAGGACTGATTCTGCTGACGGCTCCGGATATCCCGTTGCGCCCAGGAAAATCGTGAGACAATTTGCGTGCATTTGGCATTTTTAACCATACGAGTGACGTACTAAGCGGTGTGCAGCTACAACAATATAACGCACGCTAACAGAGCAAGATTCTGTTGTCCAAAACCGAGCGACTGTAACGGCAGCTCGGTTTGCGTTTTTGAAAACTCCGGTTTTTGTAGCAACTGATCTACCTTGTAACGTTCGGTCTACTGAAGTTCTGCTGCTAATACGTAGTGTATTAACTCTAGTTCATCCCATTAGCGGCGCTAAAATTCGAAAACTTATTAGCACTCTATCAAGCTGGCTGCTAATTATTCCTCAGCATACTATCAACTGTGATTATCAAAATCTAAAATTTACTCCAATTCGGCCGCTTAATGTTTTATGGTTTAACTTGAGACAGAAAACAGAAGGACTTATGTTGGATACATCTGACACCGCTACTGTTACTACCACGACCAATCTGCAGGATTTCTTCCGCACCGAATTATCCCATGTCGTGGAAACTCACCACATTGAGGTTGGAGAAGACTCAATCTGGTATCTCACTCAGCTCCTGTATAACTACCGACGATCTGAAATCTTTTTCGATTACAACGCAAACGGTGGAACACTTACACCACTTGCTGAGTATTATCGACAAGCCGCAGAAGCGGCTACTTCACGAGAAAGAAAACTCCACTTACAAAGGTTGGGCGATGTGTCATTGTTCGTGTCAAGCCTGTTTTCCGGTGCATTGAAACGCAAACCAATAGATGTTGGCTACTACATGTCAATGGGCGAATCAGCATATGGTTGTCTGGCAAATGCTTCTGTCCACTCAAGTCGGGACCGGGCACTTGTCAGCGTTTTTGCAGAACTGTCAAAGAGCTTCGAAAAGTTAGTTAACGCCATTGCTGATATTGCGGTCTGCTCAAGTGATAGCCACAATTTATTGAATCTCGTACTGGAATGGGAGCAAACCCAATGCCCACGATTGGCCAGACGACTCGAAGCGAACGGGGTGGTTTTGTCTATTGGAACCACTACGTCACATTGATCAAAATCGCATTGACCCGATAAGTTTACCCAACACTATTCCGGGGATTAACTTTCATGATCTACCAGGAAATGCAGGACGCCATAGAGCAGCGTTACGATTTAACCTTACCTTGCCAGGTAACCCCATTTGTTTCACATGATCATGACTTTGTTCGGCAACTGACTGGAGAAACAGAAATTCCACCCGAGATGTTGCTGATTCGAGAAGATACCGGCAACTTGGATATTACGCTGTTTCTCGAACGATCATTAATTGATTCCACCTCAGGCAGCAACGCAAATCACCACGCTGGTAAAGAATATGATGACTACTGCACAATACTGGAAGGCGTTAGTCATTTCGTATACCTTGTCTGGAATGCGCAATACGGGCGCCAGGTTAAACCGATAGAAATGGAATTGCAGGCTGAAGTTGACAAATTTGTCTTTTCGGCCCTGGCAGACGGCAATTCTGAAGACGGTAATTCCGAAATGGCTGAATCTCGGCGTCGATCTCGGCCACAGTCCCAGCCTCAATCAAAACATCAATTACTGTTCGATAGTCTGTTTCGTCAAGTAAAGTATTTTCATGCACCTGGAACAGACATGCATCATCGCTATACGGTTGCGAATAAATTTGCCGAGCAATATTGCAACTGGCTTTCATGTCACTTTCAATTTACCGTTGGCGATCCAATGCTTTACGCTGAGCTGGCGCGTTTTTATCGCATGAACGCCGCCGCCAAGTTTGAGCACATCAAGTACTCAACTATTTAGACTATTTCTGATACACACCCTTGGTAGCAGGAATGTCGAAAACATTTCCTGTATGTGGAACAGCAGCTCCATCGTTTCTGTAACCTGGCCCAAACCAGAAGTAATAGTGGACCAACCCTTTACCGTAAAAATAGTTATTTATGGCGGTAGAGTTTGTAGCTTCCTTGGATGTGCTATCGGCAGGTTCCCGTCTTGCTCGAAATACTATCAATTTTGGATTATTTTTAGATGAAGACGAAAGCTTTTCCGTTATTTCCACATCATTATTATCAAAGTGAAGATTGTCCATTCTGTGGCTACCAGCATTGATATCAGCAATCATAATGTAATCGAACCTTCCATCTGCTGCTACCTTGACCCGGTTATTTCTGGCGATGACATTATTTGAAAAGTGAACCGTAACGACACTCAAAAGTGATCTTGGTCCAAGAGGACCTTGCTTCTCTCTCCAATTATAATAGTTTGAAAGTACCAAGCCATCATCCTCCTGAAACTTTACAAGCCTCTTTCCAGCATCGTATCCACGATTGGCGAAGATTTTTACAGGTTTTGCCGGATTAGTCTTTTCAAAGGACTGAGTAGTAAAAAACTCAGCATCATTTAACTTTCCATTTGACTGGAAGTTTTCGGCATAGTTATTCACGATGTAGCCACCAGAAGTTGTGTTAGCTGCTTTAGCCAGTTTTTTATCACCTTGTATCCAGATGGCGTTGGACCGGGCAGTCTTTGATTTATCATTGGTATTGTTCACCAGATCAACAAACTTGTTGCAGGCGATATAAAAATCATCCGCTGCACGGATACGAACTCCAGACATTGATGCGTTGTTTGTATGATA
>CAYTJF010000121.1:0-16881 GCA_964437945.1 uncultured Granulosicoccaceae bacterium | reverse complement strand
TGTTATTGCAATTTATCAGCACTATCACAATACGACATTGATTCCGCAGCCAGAGGCAGATTGTGCCTAAATTGAAGAAAATTGCTGTGAGAAAATTTGCTAATGACTAACAACACCGAAGTCAGCCAGTTAGTGCTCAATCCAACTTTAGAATGTGGTGATCTGTAGCTGCTTTGTCGATATAATGGTAAGAGCTTGAATAGTGCGATAGGAGCTAAGTCATCGAACGCAAATTTAACGTAAAAGATTGGATACTGCTGACAGCAATTATCCTGGTGGGCTGTTTGGTGGTGATATCCATGTATATGGTCGATCGTCAGTGGCGCATGATGGCTGGCATGAGATCGACCATATCGAGCCAGGCGGATGACTTACGGGCGCTCAGAACCAATGTGCAGGAGGTGCAAAACCAAATTGATGCCGGTATTGCTGTGGCGTCGAATCGAGAAGCACCTGCAGACGAAGGAAATGTCAGTGAAGATAAGCTCAGAAATGCGGCCTCCGGTGGTGCAGATGATACATTCAGGCGAGCAAGACTTGCACGAGCAAATGACGATTTCGCTGAAGGCGACTGGTATGTCAGATCTTTCTCGGCAACTCTCAAAACCATCACCCCGTTTGTGTCAGCTGATGCTGATGCCGCTAGCGTGCAAAGTTATGTGATTGAAAGCCTGCTTCAGCGCAACCCAGACACTCTGGAGTGGGATGGCTTGCTCGCCAAATCATGGCAAGTGAGTGAAGATGGCCTCACCATCGACTTCACCTTACGCGATAACATTGTATTTTCAGATGGCGCTCCAATTAGCTCGGCAGATGTCGCGTTTTCCTTTTCATTTTTGATGGATGAGCGCATAGCCGCACCAAGACTGCGAGCGTATTACGATAAAATTGCCTCAGTTGAAGCGCTTGATAAAAACACAGTAAGATTTGTGTTTTCTGAACCGTACTTCGAAAGCCTTGGCTTGGCCGGAGGAATGAGTGTACTGGCCAAACACTTCTATGAACCCTACCTCGACGATGCAGAGACTTTTAACCAGTCCAAGGGTTTATTGTTTGGCTCTGGTCCATACCAATTGGAAGATCCTGTTAACTGGACACCGGATACGGGCCGCGTAGAGCTATTGCGTAACCAGCGTTACTGGGGCGCGGTTCAACCTTCTTATGATCGAATGATCTGGAATGTGATCGATAGTGCCAGTGCAAGATTGGCCGCATTTCGAAATAAAACAATAGATATGTATGACGCTAAACCGGTGGAGTACAACACGCTGCTTGATGACGAGCAAATAAAACAAAAATCACAGAATTACGAGTACATGAGCCCCACTGCTGGTTATAGCTACATTGGATGGAACCAGAGTCGCAACGGCGAGCCAAGTATTTTTGCTGATGTAAAAGTGCGTCAAGCAATGACGCTCTTAACAGACCGGGAGCGTATTATCAATGAGATTATGCTTGGCTATGCTGAGATTGCTATAAGCCCGTTTAACCCACGCAGCAAACAGCATAATAGTGAAATTGAGCCATGGCCAGCCGATATCGAGAAAGGTAAAGCACTGTTGGCGGAAGCTGGTTTCGAGGACCGAGATGGCGATGGCGTACTAGAGAATACCGAAGGCGAGCCTTTCGAATTTGAATTAATGTATTTCCAGGGCAGCGATGATACCAAGCGCATTGTGCTGTTCCTAAAAGACTTGTATGCGCGTGCTGGAGTATCCCTTATTCCAAAACCCACTGAATGGTCTGTGATGCTTGACTTCATCGATAGCAGAAATTTCGATGCCATCACACTCGGCTGGAGCAGTGGTGTTGAGACCGATATCGATCAAATGTTTCACAGTGAACAGATCGAAGAGGGAGACAACTTTGTTAGTTATAAAAGCACTGAACTCGACAAACTGATTGATCAGGCGCGCGGCATGGTTGTAGAAGAAGAACGTATGCCAGTCTGGCAACAGGCAGAGGCCGTGTTACACGAAACACAACCCTACACATTTTTAATGCGCCGAGAAACCTTATTGTTTATGGATGAGCGGTTTAAGAATCTGGAGATTACCAAACTCGGTTTGAATACAATTCAAGTCCCAATCGAGACTTACGTGCCACTTGATTTGCAAAAGCATGGAAATTGATGACACGCTCAAGTAATACTGAGTCATGCTGACTTATCTGCTACGCCGTATTTTTCTGATTATTCCGACACTGTTCGGCATCACGCTGGTTGTGTTCTGCGTTATGGCAGCATCTCCCGGCGGCATCGGTTCTCAGGCTTTGTCTGAAGGCGTAATGCAACCGGAAGCGCGTAAAGCGATGGAAAATTATTACAATCGTCGCTATGGTTTGGACGACCCGGCACCGGTACAGTATCTGCGCTGGCTTAATAATATTTCTCCCATTGGCTTTATGCAGAGCGGGGCTCCTGGCTCTGGCGGAAACGAATTCAGTTTCGACAAATTCAGCTTTGTCAAAGGGTCAGACTTTGGTGAATCGTTTCTGTATGGCAGATCGGTCAGTGAACTGCTTCAAGAGCGTTTGCCTATTACATTACTGCTAAATATTTTATCAATACCCATCGTTTACCTGATCGCCATTGTTATTGGTGTCAGAGCAGCAACCCAACACGGAAAGTCTTTCGATGTTACTTCTGGAACGGTACTGCTTGCTTTGTGGTCGATACCAGTGATGTTAGCTGGTGTGTTACTGATTGGTTTTTTTGGCAGTGAACAAAACTGGCACTGGTTTCCAGAATCCGGGCTCAATCGCCGTGAGGCACTGGATATGACGTTCCTGCCACATTGGAGCGGATTTACTCAGGTGTTGATGTTGGCTGCTGCGCTTGCCGTATCACTTACCGTTGCATTGATATTGAATGCGCGGTTGCCGCAGTGGTGGCGAGCACTGGTCTTTGGTGTAATTGGAATGTTTGCAGGCTTTGCTATGGCTGACGCCAACGGGCAGCTTTCAAACTCAGGTTTACATTTTTCATTGAGTCTGGCGGTTGCGCTGCTATTTGTATGGATAGCCAGCAGTGAGTTCCATGCGCTGCGGGTGTTGTTTGCTGGTGCAATCGGTATTGCTGCAGCATTATTGTTTTTTCAGCATGTCAGCGATGGATCGTTTATTCGAGGTTTTTTGTTTGATCGCTTGTGGCATCTGTTTATGCCAGTATTATGTTTAAGCTTTGGTGGACTGGCTTTTTTAGCGAAGTTATCACGCTCAGCCGTATTGGAAAATCTCGCCTCAGACTATGCCAGAACAGCCAGAGCCAAAGGTGCTTCTGAAGATGTGGTGCTTTGGCGCCATGTGTTTCGCAACAGTTTGATACCACTTATCACCGTCGCGGCATCCTTACTTCCCGGACTACTCGCAGGTTCCGTGATTGTAGAAACCCTGTTCAGCATTGAGGGTATGGGCAAATTGGCCGTTGAGGCGGTTAAAGGCAGAGATCGCGAATTGGTATTGTCGCTTACACTGGTCAGTGGCGTGCTGACCCTGATCGGATATCTGTTGGCGGACTTCTGTTATGCGCTGGCAGATCCTCGCGTGAGCTATGAATAGGTGCATATTATGAGTTGCTGCGCGATATGAACAGCTCACTGGCCAACAATATAAAAACACATGATAAAGATGTGCGGCGGCGAGGGCTCGGTGCCCGCGTGTTCAGTGGCACATTTGTAAAACGTGGTGCACAGGTGGGTGTGTGCTGGCTAGGCTTACTGCTACTGGCTGCTGTATTCGCTCCATTACTTGCCAACAGCCGGCCCTTATTGATGAGCGTCGATGGCGTTGTAAGCAGCCCGGCTGGAAAATATTTCAGTGCTATCGATGTAACCTTGGTCATCGTCTTTGTGGCTGCACTGTTTCTATTCGTGTGGCGTCGATTCAGTGCCGCCCGCACCCTGGTGATATTGGCTGTGCTTGCAAGCATCGTTTATCTCGTCAGCAGTCAGTTTTTTAAACCACCCAAGTTATCAATTTACGAATCATTTCGGGAAGCGAAAACTGCGCAAAGCGCCGATTGGCTCATTAGCGCGCCAGTGCCTTTTTCACCAAAAGATTACTTGCGCGACTACGGCGACACCGGTTTGCTGGCACCGACAATAAGTGGTGAACGAGTACACCTGTTTGGTACCGAACAAAACGGCGCTGATCTGTTAAGTCGCATGATTCATGCATCACGGTTGGCATTGGGCATCGGATTTGTAGCAACCGGAATTGCTATGATAATTGGTGTGAGTATCGGCGGTCTGATGGGATACTTCTCAGGTTTTTTGGACATAGTCGGCATGCGGATTGTGGAAGTATTCGAAGCTGTACCAACCTTGTTTCTATTACTGACTTTCGTCGCGTTTTTTGATCGCAGCGTGTACATCATGATGGTGATCATTGGCCTGACCAGTTGGCCTGGCTATGCGCGCTACGTGCGAGCAGAGTTTTTGCGTTTGCGACAACAAGACTTTGTACAATCCGCAGTCGCGTCAGGTTTACCACTGGGTTCCATATTGTTCAGACACATATTGCCTAACGCTATTGCCCCGGTGCTGGTTGCAGCCAGTTTCGGCGTTGCTTCTGCCATACTGGCCGAAGCCACGTTAAGTTTCTTAGGGCTGGGTCTCGTTGACGACCCTTCGTGGGGACAGATGCTTAACCAATCCGTTCAATCATCAACTTTTAACTGGTGGATGGCATTGTTTCCCGGTGGTGCAATCTTTCTAACCGTGTTCTCTTATAATTTAATTGGTGAGGCGTTGCGTGATGCGATCGATCCAATCACACAGCGTGCTGCAATCCAGTGAGTCTTCTGCAAATAACCAATCTTCACACTGTATTGAATTCAACCGGTGGTGACGTGCATGCAGTTAAAGGAATTGATTTTCAGATCGATAGTGGCGAAACCTTATGTCTTGTTGGCGAATCTGGCAGTGGCAAGTCTGTTACAGCGCTGTCCATCATGCGTCTGCTGCCTGCCGGTATATTCAGTCACCCTGAAGGAGAGATTTCGTTGCGCGGCGAAAACGGTGGTGTGCAGAATCTGCTGAGTCTCGATAACGACGCCATGACTGATGTGCGTGGTCGGCGTTTGTCGATGATTTTTCAAGAGCCAATGTCATCATTGAATCCGGTGTTTACCATTGGTGAGCAAATCATCGAATCGATACAAATCTCATTCCCACAAACGCCAGAACATGAGGCTCGTGAAATAGCATTACGCTCTTTGAATGAAGTACAAATTAAAAACCCTGAGCAACGTTTTAATGAATATCCACACAGGTTATCAGGTGGTCAAAGACAACGGGTAATGATTGCAATGGCACTAGCTTGTCAGCCAGACCTTTTGATAGCCGATGAACCAACTACTGCATTGGATGTTACTGTGCAAAGCGAGATTCTCAGGCTGATTCGCGATTTACAAAACCAAAAAGGCACAGCAGTTTTATTTATTACCCATGATTTGGGCGTAGTTGCACAAATAGCTGATCATGTTGCCGTTATGCGCCAGGGTGAGATCGTGGAGCAGGGCGCGCGCGAAGACGTGCTATATCATCCACAGCATGAGTACACGAACAAGTTGCTAGAAGCCTTGCCCGAGAACTTACAACGCCAGGAATCGGTGCAAACATCTACGGAAGTTATGCTCGAAACCCGCAACCTTAAAGTATGGTTTCCAGTGAGAAGAGGGCTATTGCGGCGCGTGGCTGACCATGTACGTGCAGTCGACGATGTGTCGTTGAAAATCCACGAGGGTGAAATTGTTGCGCTGGTCGGTGAGTCGGGTAGTGGCAAATCCACGTTGGGTCGTGCAATGGTCAGATTGTTAGAACCCACCGGAGGTGATATTTATTTTCAGGGAAAAGAAATTGGTGGCATGCCTGCAAAGAAATTTCGCTTATATCGAACTGACATGCAAGTTGTGTTTCAAGACCCCCTTTCTTCGTTGAACCCACGCTTAACGATTGCCACCACTCTTACCGAGCCTATGAGGGTGCACGGGATTGGTGATTCCAATGATCATCGTATAGAGCTAGCCGAGCAATTACTCGAAGACGTTCAATTGGAAAAAGACTATTTATGGCGCTACCCACATGAATTCTCAGGCGGGCAGAGGCAACGAATAGGTATCGCCAGAGCGTTAGCAGTCAACCCGAAACTGATCGTTTGCGATGAAATCACCAGCGCATTGGATGTATCCATACAAGCCGAGTTACTGCAACTGCTGATGCAATTGCGCAGCCGTTTTGGGCTAACGCTGTTGTTTATTACACATAATATTTCGGTAGTCGAATACATCAGTGATCGCGTGTTTGTTATGCACCAGGGCAAACTGGTTGAAAAGGGCGACACCGCATCAGTTTGTGGCAATCCGCAGCATGAATACACGAAATTATTGTTAGGAGCAGTGCCGAGACTTAAAGAACGCCGAGTGTTTGAAACCAGTGCTTAACGTCCGACTTTTGTTAGCTTAAGCTTTCCGTTTGCATTTGTTCTACCAGTGAGTCTCGAGTTAAAGGCAGACGAGTGGGGCGAAAATCCAATACAGAACGTACGGCGTTAAGTATCGCAGCACCAACTGGCCCTTGTGCAACTTCTCCACAACCTAGTGGTGGCAGAAATGGTTGGTGCTGTATTCCAACATCTATAATAGGTGCTTCTGCAAAACTTAATATTGGATAGTCTTCCCACCCATTGATAGTGACCTTATTATCACTGAGTTGTGCTTGTTCTATTAGAGTCCAGCTAAGCGCCTGAATAGCACCGCCCTCCAATTGGGCTTTAACACCGCCGGCGTCGATCACTTCACCGACATCAACAGACATCCAGATATGCTGCACTATTATGTCTTCATTGATGATCAGCTTCACAACCGAGGCACAGTATGCTGCAGTGTTTTTGTACCGTGCGTAAGCCAGGCCAAAACCAGAATCGGTGCCATTCCATCCAGATTGTTTGACGACGTCGTTAATGACTGCGGTCGCACGTGAGTCTTGCAGATGGTTTAATCTGAAGCTGACGGGGTTTATATTCGAGGCAAGTGCGCATTCGTCCATCAGGGACTCAACAGCCATAACGTTAGAAAACGCACCCAGAGATCGAATCGATGATACTCGGTAAGGTAAGTGTGTAATCTTTTGATGCACAACTTCCACTGTTGTTACGGCATACCCTGGTATGGCGTTTCGGGCAGCCCCACCTGAAGGTATTGGCGGATCACTGAATACAAACGGTTGGTAAATATCTTGCGGCTGCTCTTTTAGCGATGTGGCTTTGCGTAGCGATGCCGCCACGCGTACGTTTGGAGTGTCATAGCCTTTTGGCCTGGAACTATGTGGAGGACTGTTCACCACAATATTGAACGAATTAATTGTGCCTTGACTACTCAGTGATGCGCTCGCATTTGTTCTCATTGCTGGCCCTAACGTTGAGTTTTGGCATTCATTTTTACGACTATAAAGAATTCGAACCGGATTGTTCGGTAATTGGCAAGCGATGACAGCTGCATCTGCTGCTGCGTCATCGGCACCGTTATGTCCATAGCAGCCGGACCCTGGGGTGTGAATAAGACGAACTTTTGATTCATCCATGCCAACCACAGCCGCAATAGCCCCCTTGAGTTGGAACACACCTTGGCTATGTGTCCACACTGTCAAATTAGAATCGTGGTACTGGGCAATGGCACAGCTTGGTCCAATTGAGGCATGTAATAAACAGGGCCGGGCAATTGAAACGCTGATTGCCTGATCCGGAGCATGGTAGTTGTCACCAGTCAGTCTGTTTTTTTCAGAAACGAGCGTTTGTTCCTCTGTAGGCAATATATCAAGAGTGTCGATTTGATTCCCGCATATTGAAGAATCATTCGGCCAACACCATTGATGCTGGTATAAATCATCAAATTGATTTATTGTTTTGGTCACCGCCCATTCATCGCTCGAAACTAACGCGATGAACTGATTGACTCTTACTAAACGAACACCAGACGCCAATTGTTCAGTTAGCTCATCTGTTGACACATGCAGTTGTGCATGAGGGTGTGGTGGCAGTAGCACCCGAGCATGCAGCATATTTGGTAGTGATAAGTCGTGTATGTAAGTGGAGCCGCTCAGTAAGCTCACAAGACTGTTTTTTAATGCTGATTGTTCGTTTGAATTATCGTCTGAGTAGTCATTGATTGATGACCCATGGGTTAATGATTGGTGCGGAATGGCAACGGCTAAATCCATTGTCAATGCCATCGACCAATATGAGTGAGCCGTTTTCACATCGCCAAGAAAGAATTCACCATCCCGGACACTGATGTGTTGTGGCTCGCAGACAAGTTGTTTTGCCAACGCTTGTAAGAACAGATCACAGGCGGAGGCAGCAGCCATCCGAATAGACATGCCACCTTGATCAATCGACATACTGCCAGCTGTATAGCCTTCGTTTGGACACAGCTCTGTATCACCTGAAATCAGTTGGATTCTTCGGCTATCGACACACAGTGCCTTGGCAGCGACTTGTATAAATGCCTGAGTAATGCCTTGTCCAAGTTCAACTCGACCTGAAAACACCGTTATCGTTTTGTTAGAATTGAATTTGATCCAGTCTGATATGAGTGGAAAGGCATCAACCGGCTTTGGGTTCGCCCAATGAGAGTTTGCTGGTTCAGTTGGAACCGTCATGGTTTTTTGGAAAATACTTCAGTTAGGGCATCCAAAATTCTCGGATGTGCACCACAGCGACAGAAATTATCGTTCAGTGTTTCGGCTAAAGCCTGCCGGTCATATATCTCGCCGGATTCATACAATACTGTCGCCTGCATAACTATTCCAGAAATACAGTATCCACATTGCCACGCATGATGTTTAACAATGGCTGAAATCACGGGGTGTATATCGCTATCAAGTAAGGATTCGACCGTGCGCACCGATTTTCCTTGCACAGTCGAAACGGGTGTTTCGCATGAGCGGGCAATACGATCGTCAACAATGACCTTGCAAGCGCCGCAGTGGCCTTCGCCACAACCAAAACGCGTGCCTTTCAGATTCAGGTCGTTACGCAACACATACAAAAGTGGCGTGTCCTCATCAGCGTTGCTGCTGTGTGGAATGCCATTGACTGTAAAATCCATTGTATCCATTAGTGCCACTGGCCTACGATGGGCTTATTCATAGTCCGGTACGCAAAAAAATCTCGTCGCCAAATGTGCTCTGAGCTTCGTGAGATCCGTAACCGCCTAATCGAATTTGAATCGCTTGTGCCAACGCTTGTATTCCTGCTTTTTCATGGCTGGAGCGCTATTCATCGCATAATGCCTCTAACATGATGCGCCTGAACAGAGCGAAGATCAAGCGTTGCTGACAAAGTCACTTCGAATCAATGGCGTTTGCTAAATAGGGGGTTTTCGTTATAGATTTCCAATTTGAAAAGGACCAATCCATGACTGAGCAATTTGGGCGCCTGGCCCTGCATACCTGGACAATCGACACCACACCGCTGGGAGCAGCGCTGCAGGCGATTAAGCTAGCTGGCTACGATGCAGCAGAGCTGCGGCGAATTGACTTCAAGCGCTGCTATGAAGCGGGCATGAGTAACGACGACGTGCTGGCGATGATCAAGACGAGCGGTGTAACGGTCAGCGTACTTGGTGTCGAATACGGATGGTTGTTCGCGACCGGCGCTGAAAGCAAGCGGATATTCGATGACTTGCACGTGTCCTGCAAAAATGCGGTTGCACTCGGTTGCCCACAATTGATGTCGGCACCCGGACCCTACACAGGTTCACTTAAAAACGCAGTTGGACATCTGAAAACGGCCGCAGACATTGCCGCAGAATATGGGCTCAAGCTATCTATTGAGTTCAATTTCCAACACGCCAACCTGAACTCCATCGAAACCCAACGCGATCTTGTCAGCGCGGCGGGCAAAGACAACGTTGGACTGTTGCTGGACGCCTATCATCTTGCTCGCACAGGTCGGGCCGGTCGCGCATTCGAAGATGTACCGGGTGAGGATATCATGCACTTTCAGTTTTCCGATCTATCGCCGAATCCGGTCATCAGTGAAAAACCCGCGACTGATCGGCTTATGCCTGGAAAAGGCGTGATCTGCTGGCAGGAGATTTTCCAACTGTTGCATGAGAAAGGCTACACCGGTCTTCACAGTCTCGAGGCCCCAAACCCTGTGCAATGGGAACGCTCGCCAGAAGATGTTTGCCGCGAGGGCATTAAACTTTCGCAAGAGCTGTTGCGCAACGCAGTCCCCAAATACAAGAGTTGAACCCATATAATCTCATCGGCAACCCTTCAGTAAAAACGTATCCAAATTACCAGCACGCCGCAGTTCAATGAACTGCTGGAAAATAGCATCATCGATCTAACTTATGTTGGAAAGTTGTAAAATGATTCTGCGTTATCAACCATGATTCGTTTTCGCATCGCATCATCGGTAACCCATTCACCAAACGCATTGACCAGATCACCATCGTTGGGGTTAACCTCGTACTTGTTAGGGTGTGGCCAATCGGTGCCCCACATGATGCGGTCTGCATTTGCATCGATAAGCGCACGAGCCATCGGGAGCACGTCGTCATAAGGGGGCAGGTCAGTTTCGCTGACGCGATTAGCTCCAGAAATTTTAACCCAGGTGTTGCCAGCGTTTACCAGTTCCAGCAGTGCCTTGAAGCCCGGTGCATCGATACCAGCGGTTGCAGGCTGGTAGGCAAAGTGACCAATGGACATAGGACAAGACATTTTCTTAAAGTAGGGCATCAAGGATAGAATATCTTTACCAGGAAACAGCCATTCGATGTGCCAGTTGAACGGCTTAAGCTTGGCTTCAAGATCAGGAATTTCGTCAAACTCAATTGGCATGCCGCCCTTGTTATCCGTGTTCAGTCGAACACCACAAGCGCCAAGGGCATCGAATTCGGCAATTTGCTCTTCGGTTACCTCCGCACCCACAGCCACAACCATTTTTGCGCGACCGGGTGTCTCAGCGTTAAGCGCCGTTGCCCCATCAATTATGGCTGCGTTATCGGTGCCGTAAGGTGAGGGTTGTGTAAAGACAACCCGATCAACACCGAGAGTTGCGTGCAAGTGCTTTAAATCGTCAAGCGATGACACTGGTGGATTGTAACCTCGGTCGGGTGACAACCAGTACTTGTCCTCAAACACATGTACGTGAGTATCGATTGCGCCCTTGGGCAATGTAATGTTTGGTTTTTTCGGATTTCTGTCTGGTGCTATACAGTCGCGAATTTCTTGAGCCATGAGATTATTATCCTTCACTAAAATTTTAATTACTGTAAGAAGCTGCTACAAGTTAAAGATTAACCTCGCCCGATGTAGGGCATCTTGGTAGCCATAATCGTTACAAACTGAATATTGGTGTCCAGTGGCAACTCTGCGATAAAAGCGACCATTCGCCCGCAGTGGTCAACATCAAAAACTGGCTCAACTGCATTTTCGCCATTGGCTTGAGGTACACCGTGTTTAAAACGCTCGCCCAACGGCGTATCAGCGTTACCAATATCGATTTGGCTGCACACAATATCGTGTGCTCGCCCATCCAGCGATATAGAACGAGTCAGCCCGGTCATTGCGTGTTTCGTGGATGTATAAGCAGGTGTATTTGGTCTGGGTGAATGCGCTGATACTGACCCATTATTGATAATTCGCCCGCCAGTCGGGTTTTGTGCTTTCATCATTCGCATGGTGTGTTGCGCGCATGCAAATGAACCAGTCAGGTTGATATCAACACAGCGTTTCCAGTCCGCTATATCAAGCTCATCCATTGGTACACGCGGCGCACCAATACCGGCATTGTTAAACAACAAGTCGATGCGCCCGCATTGTTTTTTTATTTTGGCAAATAGCTCGTCGATTTCATCCGTATTGCCAATGTCGGTGGGTATAACATGTGCTCGCTCACCACCGAGTAGTGACGCTGTCTCTTCGAGTGGTTCCTGTCGCCGCCCAACCAGCACGACGTCGTACCCAATTTTGTGCAGCTCAACAGCCGCGGCACGACCAATTCCGGTTCCTCCGCCAGTGACTAATGCAACTTTTTTACTGCTCGACATAGTGGATTTTCCTTAAGTCTTGTTAAATCGATCTCGAGCAATATGCATCGAGTATTCAAAACGCTTTTCTGGATGTACCGTTACGGTGGTTTCAAAGTTCCGGCCTTGCTCATCGAGATATCGACGAACAATAGTCAACGCTGGCGTGCCTTCAGCCACTTTCAGTTGAGACGCCAGGTTTCCATTCAATGAGCTTGCATGAATACGGATAACCGCATCGTAAATAATAGTGCCGGTTGCTTGTTCTATTTGTTCATATACAGGCATACGACCTTCCCCTTCGTCAGCAAGAAACGCTTCGTATTCGGGCAACACGTATATATCCGACCACGAGATAGGCTTATCACTGGAATCGCTGAGGCGCAAACCGCTTATGCGATACCACTGAGTGCCAACCGGGCATTCAAGTCGGCTGGAGAGTTCCGGGTCGGCGTGAATGACACCTTTGAACAAGTTTTGCCGATAGGTTTCTGAAGGGTATTTGAGCAGCTCTGATATAGATGAAAGCCGATACACAAATGCATTGGAAGGACCTGTTGCAGTAACGGTTGTACCAGCACCACGACGACGCTCGACAATGCCGTGTTCGGACAACCAGCGCAGTGCTTCTCTTACTGTGAAGCGGCTTGCATCGAACTTGGCACACAACTCAGATTCAGTGGGTAAGGTACTCCCAACCGGGTAGTCACCATCGCTTATAGAGCTCAGCAATTCACTTACTATTTTACGATAACGCGGAGATGACGAATCGGTTGATTCGGCTTGCAGCGATTTTTGTTTGGTGGGCTTAGTCACTGACTTCTACACTTTTAACTTCGGATCGAGCCAATCTCGCAGGCTGTCGCCAAAAAGGTTGAAGCCAAAAACGGCTAGCGATATCGCCAGGCCTGGAAAAACGATTATCCACCAGGCTTCTCGATAATAGTCAGCGTTGGTACCCGAGAGCATAAGCCCCCAGGCAGGTGTCGGTTCAGACACACCCAGGCCAAGAAAACTCAAAGACGCCTCTAATAAAATGGCATGGCCAAGCAAGGCGGTTAGCATAATAAGGTAGGGCGCTATGACATTGGGCAATATATGTCTGAACATGATACGTCGATTGGAGAATCCGGCTGCTCTGGCTGCATCAACATAAGGCATGGTTACGATAGAGAGTGCCGATGATCTAATGACGCGAGCCACCTTTGGAATGAATGGAATTGTGATCGCGATAATAACATTGAAATCAATGCCAAACAGCTCCAGTGGCGGCACAATAGCAACCACGATGAGGGCCATAACTATCAATGGAAAAGACAATAAAATATCGATTAACCGCTGAATGATTAAATCGGTTTTACCACCGAGATAAGCTGAGGCTATACCGATGACAGCGCCAATTGAAGTGCCAAAGAAGGCCGCGAAAAAACCAATAGTCATCGCAGTTCTGGCGCCATAGACAACCCGCGAAAAAATATCCCGACCAAAGCCATCTGTACCAAGAAAATGATCAGCCGATGGTGGAGCCACTCTGGCCATGAAATCAATCTGTGTTGGGTGATAAGGCGCTACCCACGGGGCAAAAATTGCCGACACGAACATGGCAATAATCACCAAACCACCGATTGCCCCTAAAGGTTGGTGCCGAGTAAAGTCCCATAGTGCGCCAAAAAAATTACCACGGCGTTTAAGGTGCGGTAGTGCGATCTCAGTCATAACGAATCCGCGGGTCAAGGGCTGCATAGAGTAAATCTATGATCAGATTAATCAGTACAAACCCTGTGGCAACCGTCATGACAAGTCCTTGTATCATGGTGAAGTCGTTGTGCAGTACAGACTCAACAAAAAGCAATCCGATGCCATTGAGAGAAAACACTTGTTCGGTGACAACCAATCCACCAATTAAAAACGCGAACTCAAGGCCAAGCACCGTAATAGCCGGAAGCAGCGCATTTCGCATGGCATGTTTAGCCACAACCATTCGTTCAGCAACACCTTTAGCGCGCGCGGTACGAATATAGTCCTCTTCAAGCACTTCTAAAATAGTTGAGCGAAGCATTCTTGCAACCACGGATGAATAGCGATACCCCACTGACAAGGCGGGCCATATCAGCAGCGATAGATTGGCAACCGGGTCTTCAAAAATAGATACATAGCCCAACGGCGGAAGCCAGTTGAACACCGAGATGAGGCCAACAATGATGAGCATGCCCAACCAAAAGGGAGGTACGGCCAATCCGCCGATAGTGACGATGCGAACAACGTAGTCGATGGGCGTGCCGCGAAACACAGCTGCAAGCGTTCCCAAAGGAAACGCGATTAGCACCGCAATAAGGCAGGAGAGCAAGGCGACCTCCAGCGATAATGGCAAGCGGATGGCAATTTCACTGGCAACACTTTGCCCGGTCCACATGGAGGTGCCCAGGTTAAAAGTGAGCAGCCCTGACATCCAATCGACAAACTGCGTGGCCAGAGGTTGATCTAACCCGAGCCTTGCGCGTTCTGCGATGATGGCAGCTTCTGAGACATCTCCGCCATCAGCGCGCAATTTAATTTCGACCACATCCCCAGGTAAAACACGCAGCATAAAAAACGTTAATACAGCTACCCCAATTAGCGTCGGGATAGACAATCCGATGCGACGTAAGACATAACCCATCATCGCACGGACTCCTCAATGCGAATGCATGCTGCAAAGTGACCTGGGCGATATTCCTTAAGCGGTGGAGTTTGAGTTTTACACGCATCTATTGCATGCGGACAACGGCTTGAAAAAACACAGCCGGGAGGAGGTGACAAGGGAGAGGGTATTTCACCTTCAAGCATGCGCCGCTCGGTTGCACGTTCAGCAGCGGCATCCGGAATGGGTGCTGCGTCCATTAAAGCCGTTGTATACGGATGTAACGGTTCGTTATATAACGCATCACAATCAGCCATTTCCATTACCTTGCCAAGATACATAACGACCACTCGATGAGAGATGTGCCGAACAACAGCCAGATCGTGAGCGATAAACAGGTAGCTCAAACCAAACTCCTGCTGCAACTCTTCGAGCAGGTTAATTATTTGAGCTTGCACAGAAACATCGAGTGCTGAAACCGGTTCATCGCAAATGATGGTTGATGGTTCCATTGCCAGTGCACGTGCAATACCGACTCGTTGCCGCTGGCCACCTGATAATTGATGAGGGTATCTTTCAGCGGTTCCGGTGACCAGGCCGACATTAATCAATAACTCACCGACGCGCTTGCGTGCAGCCAATTTACTATCAACCATGTTGTACACATCGAGTGGCTCGGCAATGATTTGTCCGACGGTCATACGAGGATTTAATGATGCAAACGGATCCTGAAAAATAACCTGCATCTTGCGTCGCATAGCATCGAGAGATTCTTTATCGCTGCGAGCAATGTTCTCGCCTTGAAAATGAACATCACCCGATGTTGGATCGATAAGGCGCAAGATAGATCGACCAACGGTCGTTTTTCCACAACCAGATTCGCCTACCAGGCCCAGGGTTTGTCCATCGTTTAGCGTAAAGCTCAAACCGTCAACCGCTTTAACCGTTGCAGATTTCATTGAAAACGGATTTTTTCCAAGTCGCACTTTGAAGTGCTTGGTAAGGTTTTCTACCTCAAGAACCACTGGTGCATACTGGCCGTTAAGTTGATCGTGGTTCGCAGATTTCGTTTCGGATAATTTACTTTGATGCACAGGGTAAAGCTCTTCGCGAAAGTGCATCGTCATCTCGGTTGCCCGATGGCAGCGTGACCAATGCTCTGCAGACACCTCCTCGAGCATGGGTGCTGTAGTGCACACCTCCTGCGCAGCCGGGCATCTTTGCCTGAATCTGCACCCGCTCGGTGGCTTGATCATGTCTGGCGGAAGGCCATCGATAGTGGCTAGCCTGACTTCACGCGCACGGTCCAGACGAGGAACGGCTCGTAACAATCCAGATGTGTAAGGGTGTTTTGGGGCAGAGAACAAAGCCGCCGCGTCCGCCTGTTCTACAAACTCTGCCGCGTACATCACATTGACGTTGTCAGCATAGCGAGCAACGATGCCAAGATTGTGTGTAATAACAATCATGGCGATATCAAGTTCACGACTGAGTCGCTTCATCAGTTCAAGAATTTGCGCTTGAATGGTGACATCCAATGCCGTAGTGGGTTCGTCGGCGATGAGTAGCTTCGGATTACATGAAAGCCCGATGGCGATCATCACACGCTGACGCATGCCTCCTGAGAACTCATGTGGATACTGACGAAGACGACGGTCTGCATCTGAAATCCCAACCAATTGCAGCAGCTCCTTTGCGCGGGCATCAGCCTCGGTAGGAGACATGGACATGTGCAGTAAAAGAGGTTCGGTGAGCTGATCTCCGATGGTTAAGACAGGATTTAATGAGGTCATCGGTTCCTGGAAAATCATGCCGATTTCTTTACCGCGAATCGAGCGCATTGCGGCCTCGTTCTGTTTCAATAAATCGACTTCCCTGCCACCAGAGGCGAACATAACGCGACCTTCAGGAATTCGAGCGACTTTCTTTGGTAATAGCCCCAGGATTGCCATGGCCGAGACTGACTTGCCCGAACCCGACTCGCCGACTATCGCTGTCATCTCTCCTGGGTTCACACTGTATGAGACACCCTGAACAGCCTTGACAAGACCACGAGTAGTCTTGAATTCAACGTGTAAATTATCGACGCGAAGTAGCGGTGAGCCAGTCATGGATCTTAAGTGGTCCATCCACATGATACTGTCGGGTTCAGCGTGACTGTCTGCGCTCGCAGCAAGGCGCTCTTTCGAAGGCATAGTTGTTCTACGTCGAGAGAGGGCAACGT
>CAYTJF010000120.1:0-16968 GCA_964437945.1 uncultured Granulosicoccaceae bacterium | reverse complement strand
CACCGCAGGCGGCCCCCTCTGAACCCGAATGTATCAAGTGGATGGACCACTAGAGTTCGGAACCCGGCCCCTCCCAGTAAGTGCCATCAACCAACACCGCTGAATCACCAACCAGCTTCTCGCCGCCTGCTTTAGACAAAACACGGTAAATTATTTCGGCATCGCGAATTTCATCGTTAAGATCACGAACCGGAATACCCTCACGAAAACGATCACGTAATGCGAGCAGCGCAGCGCCCTCGTCTTTAATTGCACCGCTACCAGCTAAACGATCCCATTCTTCGTCTGAGGTTTTCATCAGCTCTTTGGTTTGCCTGGAAGCTTTGATAAAACCAACAACGGCATCAGCGTTTTCCCCGGCCCATACTTCATCAAACACATAGCCTAACGAAGACAATGGACCTGATGCACCAAGTGCATTGGTTGCTTCTTCAACAGATACCAGACGCTCAAAGCCTTTTGCTTCGAGGCGCGCACAGTAGTGCCAATAGTTAAGGTTGGCATCAAGTTCCCCACTCAAGGTTTTTTCGGCAAGCAATGGCGGAGCGCCAAAAACGATTTCGTTGTCTGCTGCCAAATCAACGCCGTGTTGCTCTTTGGCCATACCCTGTAACAGTAACCAGCTCTTGTCCAATGGGCCGCCAGCTACGCCGATTTTTTTACCTTTCAAATCGGTTATTGCTTTCAAACCACTGTCTGAGCCGACCATTAACGAGCCAACCGACGAACTGTAACGTGAGAACGTCATCGCAACACCGTCTGCGCGCTGGCGAGAAACCCACAACCAGTCCGAAACGATCACATCGACCTCACCGCCTTGAAGCGCTATTTTGGTTGCGTCGCCACCGGCGAACGGCACAATTTCTACTTCAATACCGTTGTCGGTGTCGAATCCTGCATTCTTCAGTGCTTTGAGCTCCCAGTTGACCGTGCCAAACTTCAACACGCCAACACGGACCTTGGTATTGTCTGCCAGTGCCGTGTGCGAGGCAATGAACAGAGAAAGTACAAGCAGCGAGAGTGCGGTGAGGAATTGGCCAGTTTTTCTCATTTTCATAGTTGGGTATTCTTCTCGTTGACCGATCAGATTGCCATAAGTATTCCGACAAACGATAGTGTAAAAATTGGAACTTTAGTACCACAGATTACCGAAGACGGCTCAATCATAATCTAGGAATGAATCAAAAAATGCCAAGAAGCGTCCTATGCAGAGCGTTATTAACCACGGTGATTGGCGTTCTGGCGTCTGCCAATTTGCTCGACAATTCTGCTCAGGCAGAAAACTTTGATGTAGACCCCAACACCGGCTATCGCATGGACCGCTACCGGGCGGCCGTGCCCGCATCTGTTCCGGGTGGGATCACCGTCGACACGGCATTTGTTGAAGAACAGCATAGGGCCGGCAATATGGTTTTTATCGATGTACTACCGCCTAAAGGTATGGGCGCCGATCCGATAGAGGGGTTCTGGCTGATCACCGAGCCACGCCAGAGCATTCCCGGTTCATCCTGGTTACCTGAAGTTGGCAGAGGCTTTCTTGAGCCAGCCCATGACGATTTCTTTCGCCGAAATCTTTCTCGTCTGAGTAACAACGAGCTGGCAACGCCACTGTTGTTCTTTTGCACATCCGATTGCTGGCAAAGTTGGAATGCAGCCAGAAGAGCCATCTCGTGGGGATATGAAAACGTGCATTGGTATCCTAACGGCACCGACGGATGGTTGGAAAACGGGAACGCGGTGGTGGAAATCGCGCCGGTTAACTTTATCAACGACTCCACACCGGTGTTGTTTCCACAACAAGCTGACATTCAGTTGGTTACCGGTGCAGGTGAAGCGCAACGCATCGGATCTGTGAGCTTTAAAAATCTACCTGATGGTTCAGCCAGCTTCACTGTCGATATGGACGGTGCTGATTTTACTGATCAGTTCCTGTCGATGCGGCCATTTAAATGTATAACAGGTGAGCAAGATTGGTATTGCTACCTGGCTTATCCTTACCAGTTGCATAACACTATTACCGCTACCAACCTGATCGATCTGGAGTACAACCTTTTATTTATTAAAAAATCCAAAGCGGAATTTGGTATTGATGCATGGAATGGTATTTACTACAAGCTGAGTATCGACGAAACCGGCACGATTACCGGTGCACTTTCACAAGGTGATTTAAACGTACTGCAATCACCCCCGAAAGCCTACTCTCACCCAATCAACCCTGATGAATTTTTTGCCGACGATGCGGCTAAACAGCGCTTCCCGACTTTGATCATTCAACCGTAAATATAACTGAGTAAATGAACGAGCAAATGAATGATCAGCCAGATCGTCTGCAGATCAATGCAGCAGCCCAACAGTTGAGTACGCAGCTGATTGAGCATGAGCCACTGATACGAAAACTCTATGTGGCTTTACTTACTGGTGGACATGTGCTTATTGAAGGTCCACCTGGCCTGGCGAAAACGCGCTCCATAAACCTGTTCGCAGCCTCAATTAACGCAGAATTTGCACGTGTTCAATCAACGCCTGATCTATTACCAGCAGATATAACCGGCACCGATGTTTATCAACAAAACGCCGGTACGTTCAGTTTTCTCAAAGGCCCATTGTTCAAAAATATTGTGCTGATTGACGAAGTAAACCGCGCCCCGCCGAAGGTACAAAGCGCCATGTTAGAGGCTATGGGTGAACGACAAATTACATCCGGCGGGGTTACCCGCAAGCTGGCACAACCTTTTATGGTTGCAGCCACGCAAAACCCGATTGAACATGAAGGCACGTATCCATTGCCTGAAGCACAAAAAGACCGATTCATGTTTTTCATTGACGTCAGTATGCCGAACAATGAAACCGAGCGACACATTCTAGATACTGTTTTGGCTGAATCTGTCGCACAAGCAACAACAGCCCCCGGTCTTCATACTCATAGCCTGGTTAACACCGAGACTATTTTGCGGGCAACCAAAGCAGTTGCTAACATCCACATTGGCGATGCAGTACGCGACTATATTGTTCGACTCATTACCGCTACCCGGGGCGAGGGGCTCGGTGGACAAGCAGCAAATGACATTCGTCAGGCATCCAGCCCGCGTGGCTCCATATTTTTGGCAAACGCAGCAAAAGCAAATGCCTGGTTGGAAGGCCGTGAGTTTGCCACACCTGAAGACGTTGAAACCATGGCTATTGATGTGCTGAGCGGTCGAATCTCACTGCAGTACCGAGCTATTGCAGAAGGGCTGACACAACGAGCAGTCATCTCACAGATTCTGCAGGCAACGCCGAAGGTCTAGCCCAGAGAGAGCCCAACGAGAAAATGTTCAGTAATACCGTTCAGAAACATAACGACCCTGGTGTCTCACTGAGCCTGCAGAGTCTGATTGATGAGCGTAGCAGCGTGACACCTTATACAACAGACACCGACCTTCAAGGCTTGAGCTCATTGATCGGACAAAAGAGAAGTCGACGCCGGGGTCACGGACTTGAGTTTGAAGACTTACGAACCTACAACGCTGGTGATGATATACGTCATATTGATTGGAAAGTCAGTGCACGGCATAACCAACTTTATACGCGTATTTTTCGAGAAGAAAAAGAACAACTATTCACACTGGTTTTAGATTTCACCTCACCAATGTTTACAGGCTCAGTCGAACTAAAAGCAATTCAGGCAGGACGCATGGCGGCAAACATGGCCTGGCAGCTCGTCTCTGCTGGTGCTCGCTGCGGCCTGTTAATACAAACCGACAAGAAATTTTATGGCGTTCGACCTGCATTGGGCGATCGAGCGGCATTGGCTATCTGTACGGAGATTGCCAAACAATTCGAACAGGCAAAACACGATACAATGGCATTGTCCAGCACAACCGCTAACCATGCCCGAACCAATATCACGCTGCTTGACCGGCTGCTAATGAGTGATAGAAGCACTGGAGCCGTAATATTACTCGCTGGACTAAACTACTTTGATCAGACTGCCGATCACATTTTTTTACAAAAGCTCAAAGAACTTCAAGTTGCCCGGCAATCGGTTGTGATTAGCATTGAAGATCCGATCGAATACACTCCACTGCCAACCGGTTTTTTTTGTTATAAATCGACCAACGCCAATGCCAGCATTGTTCTGAATAAAAAACAGACTGAAGCATTGAAATCGACTCTGGAACGACAAGATCTGCAGGTCAGGAGCACATTTGAGCAAGCTCAAATTCCACTGCTGCGGAGCCGCGTCGGCATTGTCGATATTAAAGCAGCATTGAATGCGCTCGGATTTTTAGCTTGATTAACTCAGTTTCGGATTTAGCATGAGTGATGCTGCCGAGCTATTGCTGGATTTAAAAGACATTCACGAGCCAGTAGCGCCTGCTACCAGCTCCGCTCTGTTACTGGGCCTGTTCTCGCTGATGGTCATTTTGGCCATGCTTGGTTTAATTGCTTATTTTATCTGGCGTCGCAACACGCTTAACAGAATACTGCAACAGGAGCTTGCGCAAATAGGCGAACAAAAACACGAGCATGCGCTGCACCAACTTGCGGTGCTGCTAAGACGCACCATGCATTATTTACATGGAGACTCGATAAACCAGCTTCAAAACGAACAGTGGCTTGCGTTGCTGGACAAAACATTTACCACCAATTACTTCAGCGAAGGCCGGGGTTCGGTTTTCGGTGAAACGCTGTATCAACCTCATCAGCGGAACACACAGCCAGCTTCAAGCGCCGATACAAAGCAACTTTGTCGTGATTTACACAAGCTGATCGGTCGAATACGATTAGGATCAGGCAAATGACCGGCACCATTGCAATCGCCTGGCCCTGGGTATTTGTGCTGTTGCCTCTGCCATTAATGATTCGCTTCTGGCAACGCCCGGAACCAGCTGAGGCAATTGCAATACCTGACAAACTGGCCAAGGCACTCGATACCATCAATGGCGCTCAGGCAAGCTCACGCTGGCTCGATAATTTACTCCCGTGGCTGTGCTGGTTATTATTACTCGTGGCGATATCTCAACCGTCGTTCACTGGCAACGCTGTTTCACAGACAGCAAGTGGTCGCGCTATGGCAATTGCCGTTGATCTGTCCGGCAGTATGGAACGCGAAGATTTTACGCTCGATGGCAATACGACCGATCGACTGTCAGTGGTTAAAACAGTAGCCGGAAAATTCATTGAGGCGCAAAAAGGCAATCGCATCGCATTGGTGCTGTTCGCCGAGGAAGCATTTGTTGCATCACCATTAAGCTTCGACACACGCGCTGTAAGTGGTTACCTGCACAGCGCCGGAATTGGGATGGCTGGCCGTTCTACGGCAATTGGTGACGCGCTGGGCCTGGCCATTGCTAGCCTGCGAAGTGATCCGGCCAGCAATAAAGCGATTGTGCTGCTATCCGACGGAACTAACAATGCCGGCACCGTTGAGCCTGAAGACGCTGCGGTTTTGGCCGCCGAATTGAATATCACTATTCACACTATCGCCATGGCCAGTGATCTTAAGGCAGACGGTTACCAAACCTCTCCGTCAGCCGATCTGGATGAAGCTACATTACAAAGTATTGCCGAACAATCGGGTGGTTCGTTTTTTCGCGCTCACAACACTTCGGAGTTGCAAGCGATATATGCCGAAATTGAGAAACTGGAATCGGCAGAAACGCAGGCACCACAAATACTCTTGCAACACGATCTGCGCAACTTGGTTCTGCTCGCACTTTTGGTTGTTTTGCTCGGTTGGGAAGCATTGATACGGGCTAGGCAGTACCAATGAAACTACTTCATCCGTATTGGCTTACTGTGTTCGTTCTACTGGTTATATTTGCTTATTTCGCATCCAGTCCAATAGTCGCAAATGCATGGCGCAAAGTAATCTCCCCCGATGTTTTGCAATTTCTAAAACCAGCACATCACCAGATCATCAGAGTTTCACCCGTTTTGATCAGTGCTGCGCTGGCAGCATTGGCTTTAAGCTCTCCAGCAAGCCGTACAGCAGATGAAAACTCATTCCAGCACGCAACCGGCTGGGTTGCCGTGGCAGATGTATCACGATCAATGACATTGGATGATGTAGCACCATCAAGAATAACGGCAATGCGTGACGCTCTGGATGCATTATCGCGAAGTTCAGGAGCACGACCCATGGCCTTGGTTATCTATGCTGGTGATGCGTTTCTGGTTGTACCACCGGTATTTGATAAAACACTATTGAACGAACACATTGCCCTGCTGGATTACGGCATCATTGCACACGACGGCTCAAATCTGGCGCGGGCCCTTTCGCTGGCCACCGCCGTCATTAACGATAGTGAATTCCTGCGCGCTCGGGTTTTTGTGTTCAGCGATAGCGATGGCATTAACAATAATTCAACCGCCGCTGCCAGACATTTATCCTCAAATGGGCATCAAGTCGATATGCTTATTTTCGGAACGGCTACAGAAGATATAAAAACGACGGTTAACATAGATGCTGGCAAGACCTTTGCCAATGCTGGTTCCGGGAAACTGTTGATAGCCAATCGCCTCGGTGAAATCGATCTTGATAAACTTAAACTGGATTCGGTTGTAGAGGCAACACATAATGCTGATGTGCGTGCTCTGTATTGGCAGAATCAATCACATTGGTTACTGCTGTTTATGGTTCCATTGGCACTGCTATGGTTTAGATACAACGCATGATGAGCTTAAACTCATTAAAACAAATGTTGCAGCTAATGCTTTTACTGGGCGCGTCAGCGATTCACGCAGCGGACGAAAATATTCTTGCACACGAACTGTATAGCCAGGGCAAGTATGCGAAAGCTGCCGAGATATTCACCGATCCAGCCTGGAAAGGCGTATCACTGTATCGTTCCCAACAATGGTGGCGAGCCGCTGAAGCTTTTGTACGCGCTAACGATGCAGTTTCCCAATACAACCTGGGTAATTGCTACGTTCAGCTGGGCTACTACGAACTTGCTCTCGAAGCGTATATGCGCTCGTTATCTATCGACCCGGAACTTGACGATGCCAGGCACAATGCCGAGCTAATGCGACAATTACTGGCAAAGCAAAGCGACGAAGAGTCTGGCCAGCAAGCGCTGCAGTCACGTCAGGAAGAGATCGACAGCATAGAATCAGAATCAGACGAGCAGTCCGGGAACGCGGGCGCAGGTGAAGAGCAAACCACACCAGGCGATAATAAAACCGGTAGCGAAGAAGAATCCAGTACAGCCATGCAGTCAAGCGCTGATGCGAAAGATGAAAGCGAAGGAGGCAACCGTTCAGAGCAAACTACTGAACAGCAAACCGGTAAACCCGGGGCAGACAATGTTCAGGGTATTACCGATAACAGTGAAGCGCAGCAGCGACCATCCGGTGGCTCAGAAACAGATTCAGCCGTATCAGAATCGCAAGCTGCCGGTTTGCGTGCCAAGATTGAACATGAACAAGCAACCGAGCAGTGGTTGAATCAGATAAAACACAACCCTAATCGTTTTTTACAACTGCGCATCCAGCTGGAGTTGGAACGCCGACAAACTGCTGGACAAAACGCGCCTGCCGGTGGCAGCGCATGGTAACTTTTGCCACAGACGCTACTTTACTTCGAATATCCAGCAGTTCGTACACTGCAGATTGCGCACGAAACTGTGCGCGAATTTTTATTGCCTTATTGCTGCTCTTCGTTTGCACCTTAGTACGGGCTGACAATACCGCTAAAATATCACTAACATCAGCAACTCAGAGTATTTATTTGGGCGACAGTGTAGTGCTGGATATTGAATCAACCGGACTACTTGACCCTCTGGATGTAAGCCAATTAAAGCAGCGATCTGATTTTTTGCGAGAGACTAACGGTACACGCATTGCTGTTATCCAGGGCAAGGTAGTTGAAATTGCGATAAGACGCATGGAGTTCATACCAACACAGACCGGTTCGATTGTGTTTGGACCATTAACTGGAGAAACCACGGCTGGCGTCATCACATCGGGTTCAATATCCGTCGAAGTTCAAGCTTCGCTAAACACACAATGGCAACCTGGCAAGACTGATCTGCAAAGCGAGTTTAGCTTTTCAAACCTCAGTCCCGTTGTCGGAGAACAGATCATTGTGGATATCAAGCTAAGGCATACGCATCAGATTGCCAACGAGTTTATAAAAATGCCCGAATTTACAGATTTTTATGTGCTCGCTGTCTTCGAAGAACGCAGAACAATCGAAGACAATGGGCAATGGCGACAAATTGCCTGGCGCTATCTACTGCATCCAAAGCAATCAGGGAATCTCAGCATCAATGCAATAGAGTGGACCGGAACAATGGTTAAATCCCGCTCGCAACGCGGAGAGTTTGTGCAGACGCTTATCGCTCCGAAGTTGCAGGTGAGCGGCGCACCAGATAAGCAAACCGATTGGTGGCTACCTGCCACATCGGTAAAACTGACCGACGCCTGGTCAAAAGATGTGATCACATTATCTGCAGGCGATGAAATAATCCGCACCATTACCTTGACCGCCAGCAACGTGTTAGGCAGTCAACTCCCAGACATAGCGCCCTACCCGACTCGTGCGCTAACCAGCACGCTCATTCGAACCACCCGAGACCATGAGCTCATCAACAATCATACTGTGGCCACCGCCATATTCGAATACCGAATGGTCGCGCAAAGTCCCATACCGGTGTTTTTGGACACGGTGCGTGTGCCATGGTGGCATGTTGGTACCGACACGCATGAAGAAGCCATTCTTCCAGCCCGACGTATTAATGTTGGTTTGCCAGACAGAGCCGATTTGCTTGCCGATCTAGCCGTTGAAAAGTCAGGTTTTTCCCGGCTTGTCCGCAAGCTTCACGGCTACGCTCGATGGCAACCGGCTGTTATTGCGTTGAGTGTTGCATTTATTTTTCTGGCACTGTTACCACTGCTACGCGATGGATTAAGGCTGCATCGTCTAACGCAACAAAATAAAAAAACCTTGAAAACACTCGAACAACTGCGGGTAAATCGCCGCTGGAAAGGTTTGTACAATGAATTAAATCAATGTGAAATGGATAAACATGCCATTAATAAAAACAGCCCTGAGTACAAATCACTTATTCAGGCCCTGCAAAAAATCCTGTTCGAAGACCCAGACAACATTGCCGACGTTCTACTCAAAAAAATTCACTTGCCTTTTTCGACTCAGCAAATTCGCAAGCAACGGGCCAATATTCCAACGCTCTAATAAATCTCGTAAAATTAAAAACCTTTCGTCTGTAGATTCTCTGTCGCTATGACCATTTCAGTTCTAAGGCAAGAACTCAGCCGGTAAAACCGCCGCACCCCATGGGTAACGGCCAACTTTGATACTCTTCTCTGCCCGCAGCGATGCAACATCTATAACAGTGACATCACCAGACACTCCATTGGTGGTGTAGAGTTTATCTTGTTCAGGCGTTAACGCTAAATGCCACACACGTTTGCCTACCAAAATATAGTCGATAACTTCCATGCTACTACGATCAACTACGGCCACATGATTTGCAGGTCCCAGTGCAATAAATGCAAGTTTGCCATCTGCAGTTAACTCCATGCCTACTGGTTGATGTCTTTCTGTGGAGATTCCGTCTATCTTGAATGACAAGGTGTGCTTCGTTTGTTGTGTTGCAACGTCAATAATGGCAACAGTACCACCAATTTCGGAACTAACCCATAGCTCTTTATCATCACCACTGAATTCAGCATCCCGCGGACGTTGATCTACCAGGGTGTTAGCAACAATTTCGTTGGTCTCGGTATCAATCCAGTGAGCCATGTTAGAGGTTTCTGAGGTGACGATAACCCACTTTCCATCATGACTTACCGCCATACCTTCGGGTTCAATACCCACATCGATTTGCGCAACCACAGTGCGTGATTCTACATCCACAACCGTTGCAACGGCATCGTCTTCATTGGCAATATACAGATGCTTGTTATCTGGATGCAATACAAATTGTTCAGGGTCTTCACCACTGGGCAGATCATTGATTATTTTAGCCTGTGCCATATCGTATACCTGCACCGCATCTGAATCGGAAGCACAAATATACAATTTACTGAAGTCTTTACTAAATGTGATACCACGTGGCCTTTCTCCAACATCAATGGTGTTAATTACCTCATTGGTTTCGGTATCAATAATACTGACGGTATTATCTTTTTCATTGGTCACATAAACCAGATGGGCATTGGCGGTAGCACTGAACAGCAAAACCAACGACGACAACAACGTGCTAAAACCGGCAGCTAGAATCCTATAAAGCATGTCACTAAATCCCTAAAACCATTAAAACCATTAAAACCATTAAAACTTTCCCTCCAGAACCTACTTCAGCAACGCCCTGAAAGCCAAACGATAGCAAACCAGATCTTAATGATATACCAAAATGTATCTGGGGTAATCTGTCTTGAGTGAAATGAAATCACCGAATTGCATTATATAACAAGCTACATACCTGGCCGGGATAGCTGATGCGACAGAAGTGCGCGCAGCTGAGCAGGTTTGATTGGTTTCAGCATGACTTCAACATTCATGTCTTTTGCAGTCTTCGCCAGCTGCGTTGACGGATTCGCTGTTATGATAACCGCCGGAACGGTATCGCCTATCAAGGTGCGTACGAGATCAATTGCAAAGGTTCCTGTCTCTTTGGCATCCAGATGTTGATCGGCAACAATAAGATCAGGTTGCCAGACTTTATCCACGACCGAATTCAATGCCTCCTGGGTACTCGAGGCCAACCGGTAATCGCAGCCCCATTGTTTTAGCAAGGTATCCATTGCGTCGAGTACGACAAAGTCGTTCTCTATAAATAGAATTCTGGTTTGCGACAATCCATCCGGTTGTTCGATTGATCGCGTTCTAGATTTTTGTATTGGTTCTTTTAACACTGCCGTATTTCTCTCAGCAGCCAATAGTGACAATCGAAAACATGAACCCCGCGCTAATTCGGAGTTGACCGTAATAGTATGCTTGAGGGTATTGATCATTCTGGCAACAATAGCCAAACCGAGACCAGCAGAGCTTTGTTGCTGCATGGATTGCTGGGCTGAAGTACCGCGATAAAACTCATCAAATATAACTTTATAATTCTCGCTATCTATTCCGCAACCTGTATCTGCTACGCGAATATGAACACGATCTGCAATTCGATTGGCACTGAGCAACACACCACCTTTGTTCGTGTATTCAATCGCGTTTGCTACCAGATTCTGCACAATACGCCGTAACATGGTTGAATCTGAATGCACAAACAAATTGTTATGCCGAACCCGCAGATCAATTTCCTTCGCCTCTGCTACGGGTTGGAAGTCTGATTCAATTGAATCAAACAATGTCAGCAGCGATACACTTTGCCATTCAGGCTGTACTGCTCCGGCATCCAGCCGGGACATGTACAACAAGGAATTCAGCAACGTCGTCATTGTATCCAGTGATCGTTCAATCTGATTGCAAAGCCGATGCCCTTCATCGCAACACTGAACACTGGCCAGCGAGGAGATAAGCAGTTGTGCAGCATTTAACGGTTGCAAAACGTCATGACTTGCAGCAGCGAGAACTTGAGATTTGTTCAGGTTGGCTTTCTCGGCAAGATTCTTAGCGGTTTCCAGTTCATGGTTGGCGCGATTTAAATGAGCAAGCGTTGACGTCAGTTCACTGGTACGCCGATCAATCTGAGATTCAAGATTGATGGCAGTTTGAAACAATGAAAATCCCTGGCCTTGTTGGTCCATTGATCGTTCAACTCGATCGACCAAGACTTTGTTTATTTTTTTTAGTTTCTGAATTTCAGAATCTGATCTCGATTGCGTGCTCATGACTGAAACTCTGAATGCAACTGGGGCAGACCAAATGCGACACCGGTAAACGTCTGATTAATATGCATTGCCTGGTACTGCTCACCATAGCTATTAAACGCTACTATGTTGTTGTCCCTGTAAACATCTTCAATTCGTTCAATAACATTACGATGCCGAGCATCCAGCTTTCGAAGAATGCACTCAAATCCCATCATCAAATCAATCTTGCCAATGGTATGTTCAATGTTCTCTATTGAGCCCTGCATTGAATGAACCATGCCTTCAGTTTTTGCAATTGTCAAAACCACGCCGGTGTCAATCGCACTAAAAAAAGTCAGTGAATCGTCACGGTTTACTCTTTGCACAGCTCGGCAATAATATTGCCCACCCACACGCACCACCATTGCATTAGAAGCGAAACACTGCGGACCTAATTCGTCTCGATCAACACCAACAGCTTCAGCATAAGCCAGAGCGGCTGGTTCAGCATTAAACTCGTAGACGGTTCGCGTATCCGGGTCTGCATCGGTAACGACCAATTTGTGATCTGTGGGGACAAAATTATTTTCAGTGCATAAAGTAAACGGCAAGTTTGAATTTATTAGAATAAGCACAGCTGCATTGGTATACACACGACCGTTGCAAAGCTGAGTGGTTTTTTTAAAATTCAAACTATCGCCTGCTGAGCCACCGATTAACGGAATATCACCTAACCCACGATGCAAAGCGGCTGTTACAGATTCTTCTGAATAGGTTAAGCCATCGATCAGTGTTATGGCGAAGGTAGACTCTATGTGGTTGGCCTCACAACCCGTTTCGAACAAAATGCGTTGCTGTGCTGCTTGCTGTGCGATGTTGTTCATACCCACGTTGTGAATGTTCTCTATGGGTTGGGAAAGTACATTGAAACAGCTTGCAGGTAACAAAATTGCCAGCGCACCACATTCCTGCATGCCATCAGGTGAGATCTCACCACCGGTTGAACAACCGCAGTAATTTAAATCACTACAGTGAATGCTGAAATAATCGACCAGCTGGTGAGGGTTAAAAGCGCCGGAAGAATAGTAGATTAACGCCATGGCGCATGACTGTCTGGCGTGTTGTTCTATGACGAGTTCACAAAAGGCGGCAATATCTTTGGATTCTGTCCAAACAACGCTAATGCCACTTTCGTACTGTCGAAATTTCGCCATAGGCTCAAGCGTAACGCAAGTGCCTATAAAACTACAAGATCGTCGTTTCCAATACCGGTTTTCTTCATTTTATCTGAACGACTGTGTTGCAAGGCGTGTAAGTAGCCTGTATCCACATCACCTGTGATGTATTCGCCGTTAAAACAGCTCGATTCAAACGTTTCAATGGGGTGCTTATCGTAACGAACAGCTTCGACCAGATCGTGAAGATCTTGATAAATAAGCCAATCTGCACCAATTATCTCCTGAATGTCTTTAACGTCTCGGTCATGCGCTATTAGCTCGACTGGTGCTGGCATATCAATACCATACACATTTGGATGCCTGACCGGTGGCGCTGCCGAGGCCATAAAGACTTTTTCGGCACCTGCATCTCGGGCCATCTCAACAATTTGGCCGGAGGTCGTACCGCGTACAATCGAATCGTCGACCAGTAAAACGTTTTTCCCGGCAAATTCCAAATCAATGGGTGAGAGTTTTTGTCGAACCGATTTCTTGCGCAACTGCTGACCGGGCATAATAAACGTGCGGCCAATGTAGCGATTCTTGATAAACCCTTCGCGGTACTTTACGCCCAAATGATACGCGACTTCCATTGCTGAGGTCCGGCTGGTGTCGGGGATGGGTATCACAACATCGATATTGTGATCAGCCCGCTCACGCAATATTTTTTTCGCCAGTTTCTCACCCATTCGCAAGCGCGACTTATATACTGAAACGTTATCGATAATGCTGTCGGGCCGTGCCAGATAAACATATTCAAAAATGCACGGTGCCAGGCGGGCATTTTCGGCACACTGTCGTGAATGTAAGTTGCCTTCAATGTCAATGTATATAGCCTCACCGGGCGCAAGATCTCGTAACAGTGTAAACCCAAGACCTTGCAACGCAACACTCTCTGAGGCTACCGCGTACTCGCTTCCGCTGTCAGTATGACGCACGCCTATTACCGCGGGCCGTATCCCAAGTGGATCACGAAAGGCGAACACACCACGACCAACCAACATACCAACGACCGCATAAGCACCACTGCATCGTTTATGTACCGCTGCAACGGTTGCAAATATTTGTTCAGGTGTAACGCTTTTAGACGGTTTCAAAGCTTGTAGCTCGTGTGCGAAAACATTGAGCAATACTTCAGAATCGGAGCCTGTATTAATATGGCGTAAATCTGATTCGAACAATTCACGTTGCAGATCTTCGGCATTAGTGAGGTTACCGTTATGTGCCATAACGATGCCATAGGGCGAATTGACGTAAAACGGTTGTGACTCAGCAGCAGCTGAAGAACCTGCTGTGGGGTAACGCACATGCGCTATACCCATATTACCTTCCATGCGTTGCATATGAGTACTACTGAAGACATCGCGAACCAGTCCCGCCGCTTTTCTCAGTATCAGACGACCATCATGACTGGTTGCTATACCTGCTGCATCCTGCCCACGATGTTGAAGTAAAGTCAGCCCATCATAAAGCCGATGATTAACCGCTTCTACTCCAACAATTCCAAGAATGCCGCACATATTATTCAGGAGCTCGTTGGTGAAAAATAAAAATGTTGCGCCAACTCTTGTGGAAGCTGTGCATGAATAAACTTTGCCGCCTTTTGCATTGGCGGGATAAGTGCCGAGTCACGCCACCAGGGTTCTTGTTTAAACGTCGGGATTAAATTCGCCATTAATACCAGGAGCGTTACTATAACAACGCCCCGGCCCGCGCCGAATCCGATACCAAGCACCCGATCGAGTTTACCTTGATTACTGTTGACAAGAATTTTTTGGAACAAATAATTGATCATGCTACCCACAATCATGGTGCCGAAAAACAGCATCAGTGCACTAATGGCAAAGCGCGCCTGCGGACCCTCTATAGTCTCACGCGGTAACAAGGAGGCAAACCGTGACGTAAACATCAAGGTGATGAGTATCGCCGATACCCAGGTTAGCAAACTAACCGCTTCTTTAAAGAATCCTCGAACCACGCTAACAACAACCGACACCGCTATAACCAGCAATATAATTAGGTCAACACCTGAAAACACATAACCTCCCGGCGCAGCTCTTCGCATGCGCGGCATTCTATCAAAGATAAACCACTAGCCATTCACTAAGGATAGTTGACTACAATAGCTTCTCTTCCCAAATAGTCGATTACTTCGTCCCGTTTAGACTCAGCCTGCTGTAGATCGATCATCGGGCCTACCCGTACGCGGAATACCGGCGGGTCCGACTGAGTAGGAGTAACAAAAGACGGATGCCCGGCCTGGCGCAATCTGTCGCGAACAGCGAGGGCATTTTGCTCGTCAGAAAAGCTGCCCGCCTGCACTACCCACGCACTTACTTGCTCTGTGTCGGGCGATTGTCCACCTTCAGTGCCCACTTGCGACGCTGCATCCGAATCTATCGATTTATCGTCATCAGCAAGCGATCCAACTTGCCCGTTTGGCTCACTCCGAGCAATCTGTCCATCCTGAGTGCCTTGTTGATCCTGTAAGCCCTGCGCGGATTGCCGACCCTGCCCATCTGCTCCATCTGCTGTGCCTTGCTGACTCTGCTGCCCATCCTGTACGTATTGCTGACCCTGTCCGCCCTGCCCGTCCTGATCGCTTTGTTGCGCCTGACCACCCTGACTGCCTTGCTGACCCTGCCCGGCTTCAGTGGCCTGATGCGTCTGCCCGCCTTGAACACTTGATCCGGTTTGCTCACCGTTATTATTCACACGAATAATTGGCGTATTTCCAGCAGATTCTCCGGTTATCTCAATCTGACCATTGGAATCGATAATTCGGGGAGGTTCAGCTCGTAAACTCTCTACCCGCCGATACTGGGTCTGGCTCTGGCTCTGGCTCTCACTACCGGAACCGTCCAGTAAAAACGGTAAAAAAATGACTAACAATGCGATCATTAGTGCAGCGCCCCATAAGCGCTTTCGTAAACGTACCGATTTTTGTTCCTGTGTCGGATCCATCGCTATTCCCCTGCGTCCATTGAAATTTGGGTATGTTGCGAATCTATGACGCCTCGCAGCTCGGTTAAAGTATAAAACGACCCTGCCACAAGAATCACTGTTGGCTTGTCATCTGCTACCGTCTGGGCCGCGTGAAGTGCTGCTTTCCACGCTGCAATTACGGTCTCTAGACCTTGCGGTGGTGTTTTTGCGTATTGTGAAATATGTTCAAGCAGCGACTGCAATGGTGTCGCCCGTGCGTTGGTTAGTTCAGCACAGTACCAAGCTGTTACCACTGGTGCCAGCGCTGCAACTATACCTTGAATATCTTTGTCTTTCAGGGCTGAAAAAACCGCAAATACATGGTGATCTGGGTAATGCATCACTAAAGCGTCATGCACACTTTGGGCTGCGGCCGGGTTATGTGCAACGTCTAGAATCACGCTTTGTGAAGCAACCCTTATTTGCTCAAAGCGCCCAGGCATGCGCACTGAAGCCAACCCTGCGTTCATTGCGTGTGTGTCTACCGGCAACCGTTCCCGCAGATCGTCAATCGCCGCTATTGCACACGCTGCATTGCGTTGTTGGTGCCGTCCTGCAAGCGCAGACTGTGGCAGATTTTTATCATCAACAATTTGCACATTCATTCGACCGCGTTCAGCCAGGGGTATTAAGTTAGACGGCGGGTTTTGCTCACCGATAATCAGGGCTTTGCCCGCTCTTCCTATGGCAACTTTCTCAGCCGCTATGGCCTCTCGAGAATTGCCCAGATAGTCCTGATGATCTAACGCTATGCTTGTCAGAATCGAGCAATCTGCATCCCACAGGTTTGTGGCATCAAGTCGTCCACCCAATCCAACCTCCATTACAACCACGTCGCAATCAAAGCGATTAAATGCCACCATGGATGCCAGTGTGGTGTATTCGAAATAAGTTAGCGTATCTGGCTCCCGAGCCATCTCAACGACGTGCAGAGCGTCGACAATGATTTGGTCTTTAAGCATTTCGCCACCGATGCACATACGCTCATTGAATACATCAATGTGGGGACTCG
>CAYTJF010000119.1:0-17054 GCA_964437945.1 uncultured Granulosicoccaceae bacterium | reverse complement strand
GAAGGGAGCCACAGAGCCACTCCATTGCTGCGTTGCACCTCTTGGCAAGGGAACAACCATTGCCTGCGAGCTGCGTCTTGCACTGGAGTAGCTCTGTGGCTCTGAACTCGAAAGTATCATGTGGATGGACCACTCGTTATTGGCTAAATCAAATGTGAAAAACAGTGCGCTGTGCCAACCTTAATGCGGCCATCTACGCGTATTGTAGATGGCCACATAGACGGTATGTCGCAAACGCTTACTGTGCAATCCAAACGTCACGCAAACTTTGGTTTAGCGTGTGGCTTGGCGAGAATACCCAACCATTTACCGATGGGTCCATCGGCACAATGCGAGTAGAGTAGCTTAGGAATATGTAGTAAGCCTCGTCGAGCATACGTTGCTGAAATGCTGTGCTTGCCTCTTTTCGTTCGCCAGCGTCTGCTGAGTATTTTACTGTATCGAATAGTCCGTCCAACTCTGCGTCTTCATAGCGTGCAAAGTTTGCTGGAGACTTAGAATAGGATATGTACTTACCCCAATTCATCGCAGCGCTGTCGGCAAACTCAGGCGCAAAATCCATGATGACATCAAACTGCCCGGATTTTCTTGCAGCTGAGTAGTTTGACGTTGGCAGTGAATCCATTTCTACTTGCAATCCGATTCGTTGCCATTGATCCAGCACATATATGCCTAATGCATCATAGGGGTGAGGAATAGCGCGATTGGTCAATGTAAAGGTCAATTTTTCTTGCCCGGCTTCCTTTAGCAATGCCTTGGCTTTTTCGCGGTTGGCTTCTATGTCACAGCTATAACCTGGTTGTTCAGCCAATTGTTCAGCAGACAATACATCTGGGTTGTCGGGCCACAGCACTGTTGCCATATCAGGTAGCACCAGCGTTATTTCAGACAAAAGCTGCAAGCCGTCGCAACGATCAATCGCAAGGTTAAGCGCCTGGCGAACTCGTTTATCATCAAAAGGTGCCTTAGTGGTGTTAATAGCAAACAACCAATTGGTCAGGCGGGGACCCTCGAGAAATTTGATCTCATCCCCCATAGCTTCAGCCAGCTGCTTTTTTTGCGGTGGCGCAATACCACGAAATTCAGTCATGGCTTGTTTACCTTCAATAACATTAACCAATGCCTTACCAGCAATTTGCGATGCGACAAAGCCGTCCAGATAAGGTTTGCCTTCGGCAAAATAGTCGCCAAATTTTTCACCGACCCAACGTGAACCAGCAATATGTTCAACAAATGTAAATGGCCCAGTGCCGTTGACATTGGTTTCAGGAGAGCGTGGATCGTCGGCTAAATCTGCAGCCGAGTAGATAGCATTCCACGGTGATGCAAAAACCATCAGCATGGTTGAATTTGCCTTTGCCATATTAAAGACGACGGTTGAGTCATCCGGCGCTTCAATGGATTCGATATCTGAAAACTGTGATTGTCGAACTGAGACGACACCTTCAGGAGGTGCTCTCAGGCGGTCATAACTTGCAACGATATCGGCAGATGTCAGGGCCGCGCCATTATGAAACGTCACGCCACTTTTCAACTTGAAGGTATATGTCAGTTGGTCGTCCGATACCGACCAGCTTTCCGCCAAATCACCTTCCAGTGTTGGATAGTTTTCCCAATCGAAGGTTAGTAAGGTGGAATAGTGCGGAGCCAAATAATGTATGACCGAAAAACTGTTTGCGGAATGTAGATCGTAGGTTGGTGGGCCTGCTACTACAGCAAAGTTCAAAGTCCCACCTGGTGTTGGATCGGCAGCGTTTGCCGAGCCGGCTGCAGCGACTGCTGCTAAAACTATCGTTGCGCTTCGCAACATTTTTCTGAATTGCATCTTTAACTCCTCCTTTATATAAGTCACATTCGACGGATATTTCCGATTTTTATGTCTTCATTGAATGTCCGAATGTAAGCACCAAAACTCGCGTGTTTTTATTAAATTCTTATTATTTTCCAGTAAACGATACCATGTAGATACGTACAATGGTACATTTAATAATGAAAGATACGGACAAATATTGGAGACCGTAAGACCATGGCGACACCAGAAACAGATGATTACCAGGAGATTTTGTTCGAGGTTCGAGACAACATTGCCTGGATCACGATTAATCGGCCAGAAGTACGAAACGCTTTCCGCGAACAAACGCTCGATGAGCTGATTGATGCCTTTAAATCAACCCGCAATGATGCATCCATAGCTGCTGCGGTGGTCACAGGTGCTGGCAAGGAGGCATTTTCTGCCGGTGGTGATTTTCACGCGATGAATAAGCTCAACCGTGCGAACGCTTCACATTGGAACGATCGCATGCTCGGATTAGCCATGACCATTCGCGGCTTGCCGATACCTGTAATTGCCATGGTGAACGGGTGGTGTATGGGAGGCGGGCATGAACTTGCTTTGTGGTGCGACCTTGTCATCGCCTCTGAAAATGCTCACTTTGGCCAGACCGGCGCTAAAGTAGGCGCGTGTCCAACCGTTGGAGCCACCCAATACATTCCCAGACTCATTGGTGAGCGCCTCGCACGTGAAATGATTTTCATGTGCCGAACATTTTCTGCCGAAGAAGCCGAGCAAGTTGGCTTGATCAACCGGTGTGTGCCACAGGACCAATTGCTCGCCGAAACGGAAAAGTGGTGTGAAAATATAAAAGGTTTTTCAGGACAAACAATCCGCTCAACCAAGAAGTCCTTAAACTTCGAGTCGGACATGCTGTATGCCTCCTGGCAACACGGCATGGAGTTACTGGCCGAAATTTGGGGTTCAGAAGAAAGTCTTGAGGGTATGGACGCCTTTCTCGAAAAACGTAAACCCGACTTTATGCAATTTAGAAACAAACGCCAGGAATCGGTTAAGACTTATCTGGACATTATTGCCGAAGATGGCAATCGCGCGCCGCAGAAAAGTTAATGGATGCTAATGCCCAATCGTTAGCTGGTATCAGAGTGCTGGATTTATCCCGTGTTCTGGCAGGACCTTTTTGTGCACAGACCTTAGGGGATCTGGGCGCCGATGTTATTAAAATTGAACGTCCGGGATCGGGTGATGACACCAGGGGTTGGGGCCCGCCTTTTCAAGAGGGCGAAGCGGCGTATTTCATGTGCGCAAATCGAAACAAGCAATCAGTAACGCTTGACTTAAAGTCTGAGCAAGGCAAGGAAATCCTCGGCAAACTCATCGCATCCAGTGATGTGATCATTGAGAATTTCAAGTTGAACACTCTTGATAACTGGGGATTCGACAAGGCGTGGTTCGAGGCCTTTGCGCCGAAAGCTGTTCGTTGTTCTATTACCGGGTATGGCTCAGTTGGCGAAAAAGCAAAGCTACCCGGGTACGATTTTCTTGCTCAAGCTGAATCAGGGTTAATGAGTATAACCGGACCTATTGATGGTGAACCCGTAAAATATGGTGTATCCATTGTTGACTTCTGCACCGGACAATACGCCGCAATAGCCATTCTATCTGCACTACAAGCGCGCCAAAAGAGCGGGCGGGGACAGCACATAGAATGCAACTTGTACAGCACAGGTTTAGCCATGCTTATAAATGTGGGGAGTTCTCATTTAATGAGTGGTAAACCCGCTCGCCGATTGGGTAATGGGCATCCAAACTCGGTGCCCTATCGAGAGTTTGATTGCTCGGATGGTCGTATAGCACTGCCGGTAGGTAACGACTCACAGTTTAAAAATTTGGCGCGTGCGTTAGGCAGTCCGGAATGGTCTGATGATGAAAGGTTTAAAACGGTCGCAGCGCGGGTTAACCATCGTGAGCAAGTTGATTCGATGTTGCAGTCAGTCTTTTCGACAAACACGACTGCCAATTGGCTAAAAGCGCTGCAAAAGGCAGGGGTGGCATGCAGTCAGATTAATACCGTTGCTGATGCGTTGGCCGACCCACATACCAAAGATTGTAATATGGTGGTAGAGGTAGAGCACAGCACTGCAGGCCCTGTAAAACTGTTGGGTATCCCCTACACACTGTCAGAAACACCGGCCGAAATTTCCAAGCCGCCGCCAGCGCTGGGAGAGCACACCGATGAGGTGCTTGGCTCGATTCTCGGTATGGCCTCAGATCAAATCGATGTCCTAAGACGCGACGGTGTGATTTGAGAACGGCACTCAGTCAATTTAAAGGGCTTGGAACAACGCAGCTCGCCGCATTTGTTGTAGTGCCATTCGGCCTTGGGTATTTCATCTCGTACTTTTTGCGCAACGCTAACGCGGTGCTTTCACCATCAATCGTCTCTGAATTTTCTCTGTCAGCCACACATATCGGACTGCTGACGAGTTTGTATTTCCTTGCAGCCGCCCTTGTTTGTTTACCAGTGGCGATGTTACTGGACAGATACGGCCCAAGAAAAGTGCTCATAGTGCAAACCCTGGTTACGGCAACCGGGTGTTTAATGTTCGCCATTGGAGAAACACTGATTTGGCTGATGGTGGCCAGAACGATCATTGGTCTCGGGGTTGCCGGATGTTTAATGACGGCGTTCAAAGCCATAACGGTGTGGCTGCCCCGCAAACGCTGGGCAACCGGAAATTCGCTGGTATTGGGTGTTGGAAGTCTGGGCGTCATAGCCAGCACCCAGCCACTACAGTGGTTGCTGGAGTGGGTGAGTTGGCAGGGAATTTTCTGGTTAGCTGCAGCGGTTTGCGTTGTCTTATGTGCATGGGTTTTCTGGTTCACTCCGGAGCATAAGCCACGCGATGCAACCCGAGCAACTGTGTCTACAGCAAATATCTATTTGCAGGTACTTCAAACAGGATTGTTTTGGCGGCTAGTACCAATTGCGACGTTTAGCATGGCCATGTTCTTCGCCATACAGGGACTTTGGGCCAATGCATGGATGAGTGATGTTGCATTGCTGGATCAGGCAGCAATCGGGAAGCGCTTGCTGGTTATGGCGCTGGCAATGTCTGCGGGTATGCTGATTAATGGGACTCTTAGCGATTTATTAGCAGGTTTCGGTGTGCCATTGGTCGCTGTGATATTGGTAGGTGTGCTCGGTATGTTGGTTGCCATACTTACCCTGAGCTTTGCGCTGGCACCGATAGCGTGGTGGCCGTGGATCGTATTAGGCTATACCGGTAACATTGGTGCATTAGGCTATCCGTTACTCTCACGTCGCTTTCCAGATAATGTCAGCGCGCGTGTCATGTCTGTGCTTGCAACAACCAATTTTTTTATCGCCTTTGTATTGCAATTTGCATTAGGCATATTATTAGACCGCTGGCCACGCACCACTAGTGGTGCATATCCGCCAGAGGCATATCAAACAGCACTCCTGCTATGTGCTGGCGTACTAGTTCTCACAATTATTTGGTTTGCAACTTCTCGCAAGATTTGGACGCTTGCAGCAGAAACGACGCTTCCTTCAACTAAGCCCTTTATCGAGCCAGGCAACTAATGTTCAGAATAAAAAACATCCATGCCTTATTAGTAAGCGTTCCACTTAAAAAACCAGTAAAAATGGCCGGCGTTATTATCACCAGCGCCGATAATCTGGTGGTAAAAATTGAAGATACAGCAGGCCGTATCGGTTGGGGAGAGTCAGCTTCGGCTCCCACCATGACGGGCGAACTGCCTGAAGGTATGCTCGCCGCCGCCAGATATATTGGTACTCAGCTCATTGATGCTGAAATAACCGACCTCGATACTATCCATGACCTGATTGACCCGCTCATCTATGGAAACGAAGGTGCAAAAGCGGCGATTGAAATTGCACTGCTGGACCTTATTGGCAAGACACTTGATCAACCGTTACACCAGGTACTTGGCGGAGCTGTGCGTAATAGTGCGCGCGTTCTTACCATGGTTGCAGGTGGAACATTGGAGCAGGAAGTTGAGAATGCGCGGAGGCAACTCGATGATGGTTTTACCGCTTTCAAGGTGAAGGTGGGCGTGAATGCTGTTGATGTTGACCTGGCCCGTGTCGCTGCTATCCGCACCGCTTTAGGCTCCGGAGTTCAAATTTCCGCTGACGCAAATCAGGGATATTCTCCAGATCAGGCTCTGATATTTGCAGAAGCGGCAGAACGCGTAGGGTTGGATTTTATGGAGCAACTGGTACAAGGCCATGACTTGGCTGCAATGGCCAGTTGCGCAGAAATTTCAGCTGTTTCTCTTGGAGCTGATGAAGGCATACATTCTATTGGTGACATTTATAAACATCACGAAATGGGAGCGGCCTCCGGCGGGAGCATTAAAACGATTAAATTGGGTGGAGTGCTACCAACCCTGAAAGCCGGGCAATTGATGTCCTCGCTAGGCATGTCTGTGAACCTTGCAGGCAAGGTTGCTGAGACCAGCATTGTCAGTGCTGCTATAGCGCATCTCGCTATGGTGCTTCCAGAACTTGAATGGGCGACCAGCGTTACCAATCAATATCTCGCCGATGATGTGGTGGATACACCGGTGAGCATTATCGACGGCGCCGTCGAGGTGACGCAGCAGCCCGGGCTTGGTATACGGGTTAGCGAAGATAAATTGAATAAGTATCGTGGGGAATATTAACGATGAGTTCGACCGATTCTTTACGGCCCTATGGGGCAACTTTTGCAAGAGAGCATGACGAGGCCGGGTATTCGCGACCAAATACAATCACAATAGATTGCCACGGTCATATGTCGGTGCCTGAATCTGATGAACTGGTCCGGCCGCATTTGCCAGCCTCTGAACTGGATGCAGTGAAATACGCATCGGCTGAATCGCGCGCTGTAAACGTTGTCCAGGGTAAAGATCGTTTCGCAGCGATGTCGGGTGTACAGGAACGCTTGATTGAAATGGACCGGATGGGAATCGATGTTATGGTCATTTCTCCTCCGCCACCTCAATTTAACTACGCTGCCGATGCGGGTTTGTGTTTGGAATCGTGCCAATTGATAAACGATAAGTTGGCAGCATCGGCTGCAAGTTCTTCGGGTCGCCTGATAGCTCTGGGCACGGTACCACTGCAAAACACGGAGCGTGCCATTGCGGAATTAGAGCGATGCGTAAACACGCTGGGACTACCTGGCATTGAAATTGGGGCCAATGCAGGTGAGGACGAACTATCAGCCGATCGGTTGGAACCCTTTTGGGCACGCGTTGAGGAATTGGGCGCGTGCGTCTTGTTGCACCCAACTGCCTTTGCCAGCGACAGATTGTCAGTTTACTATTTGACAAACATCATCGGTAACCCGCTGGAAACAACTGTTGCAGTTCATCATCTGATTTTTGATGGCGTGCTGGAACGTTATCCTAAGCTTAAAATTATCCTTGCACACGGTGGTGCTTATACTGCAGCCTATGCTGCCAGAATGGATCACGCCTGGGGTGCCAGGCCGGATTGCAAAGGTAAAATAACCAGGCCCCCAACAACGTATTTGCATCAGTTCTATTTCGACTCAGTTGTGTTTGGCAATGATCAGCTTGCAACATTGAGCGCAAAGTTTGGTGCTGATCGGGTGCTATTGGGCACCGATTACCCATTCGATATGGGCGAATACGATCCAGTCGAACATGTACAAAGCACATCTGGTTTGTCTGCGGACGATAAAGCAAAAATCTGCGGACTCAATGCAATAGATTTTTTTGGAATTGAAACCAAGTGTGCAGGGGTAGCAAATTTTCATAATGGATTAGTTAACGTAGATTAATCAATGTGGGATTTAATTAATAAATCAGGAGAACATTACCGTGTCAGATCGCATAGAAACTTCGGGTTATCCTTTGGCATTTCGAGTAGAGGATGGTACACGGCCCGCACTATTTGGCAGCGGTGATGGTCGATCGGTTTTCACCACCGAAGCCCGTATGTTCGGTGGCCATCAAAAGGAAGCCATTGTTCGTGAAGGAGAAGGCGGTCCAAAGTGGCGAGTGACCAGCGATGAAGGCATTCATTTAAAAGGTACCGACTTAGCACCATTCCCACTTGGTTTTTTTAATGCTGGCATGCAAGGAGATTTAATGAGTCGCATTGCCAGCAGAGCAACAGCTGCAGGTATTCCGATGGCAGATATGAAGTTAAGTTTGCAAAACTTTTATTGGATGACGGGTTCGTTTATTAAAGGTACCGGTGAGGGGTTTGCAGATTCACCCGAAGTACGTTTGCAGGTTCCCAATCAGCATGTAGAAAAATTAACTAACATTGTAAGTGCTGCAAAATTAGCGTCTCCTGCCTTCCATGCGGTTGAGAAGCCGTTACAAAACACCTTTGCCTTATACGTCAATGGGCGTCGTACAACGGCTGTTGGCATGAATCCGTGTGAAAGTGACGATGCAGCGGACCCCTATTTTACCTACCCAACACCACCGGCACCTGATGGTTCTACCCGCGAAGATCCGATTCGTAAAACCAGTGTTGTGGAGGAGGGGGATATCAAGCCAGCCCCGACTGGAACCACAACACGAATTATACGTACCGTCTCAGGGCTCAGTGGTTTTACAAACAACTTAGAAACCGTCGACACCGACACCTGGCTGGAGATGCCGGGTGTCAGTCATTTCGCATTAGCGACTGACGACAGACCCGATGGTGATCTTGCTCCGAGCGGATTAGCCCTGCTAAGTGCCGGCGTGGCGTTTTGCTATATGACTCAGCTATCTCGCTACATTGAAAATATGAAGCTCGACATAGAAGGGGTTAGATTGGTTCAGGTATCACCGTACCAAGTGGTTGACGGTGTGGGTGAGGCTGAACCTGTGGAAACGCACTTATTCTTAAATGGTCATGCCGATGTAGATACTCACGCTAAGTTGCTTAGTATTGCAGCAAAGACCTGCTATCTGCATGCAACACTGGCTGCAACCTTACCGATTAATATTCAGGTAGAGGCCAGTGGCTGATGCTCAACTGTTGACAACTTGTTCCAGTTCAATCAGTGTTCCAAAAAAGTCCTTAGGATGCAAAAACAAAATTGGATTTCCGTGAACACCAATGGTTGGTTCACCGTCGCCAAGCAATCGCGCCCCGTTTGCGATCAGTGTGTCTCTGGCTGCCACAATATCTTCCACTTCATAACAGACGTGGTGCATTCCACCTGAAGGAGATTTTTCAAGAAAATTATAAATAGGTGATGTTTCGTCGAGCGGGTGCAGTAGCTCAATTTTGGTGTTTGGAAGCTCTACGTACACCATACTGATACCTTGCTCCTCATTGCGTTGCACCACAGACACACTGGCACCAAAGAGGTTGGAATAAGTTGCCGCCGCTTTTGATAAATCAGGTACAACAAGAGCGATGTGGTTTAATTTTCCAATCACAAATAAGTTCTCCGGTGAGTTTTATCGTCGGATATAAAATAAACGGATTCGGTACCTAAACGCAAATTAATATATAAAAGAAGAACACGACCAATGAGCAAAATTAAGCAACAAGGACTTTCCAAAGGCCTGACCAATTATGGAGATCAGGACTTCTCGCTGTATCTGCGTAAGTCGTTTGCAAGTTCAATGGGCTACTCTCGAGAGATGCTTGACAAGCCTGTTGTTGGGATTGCTTATACCCCGTCTGGATTTAACAATTGTCACCGACATTTTCCCGAATTACTCGATGCTGTTAAACGCGGCGTACTTAGCGCCGGTGCACTGCCAATTGAGTTTCCAACAATCTCTCTTGGAGAGGTTTTTTTAAATCCGACGAGTCTGAAATTTCGCAATCTCATGTCAATGGATACCGAGGAAATGATCCGGGCCCAACCTATGGACTCTGTTGTACTCATGGGCGGCTGTGACAAAACGGTTCCGGCACAGCTTATGGGGGCAGCCTCAGCTGATGTACCTGCAGTACAACTTGTAGCCGGTCCGATGATGACATCCCGGTACGGCGACGAACGCTTAGGTGCATGCACCGATTGTCGGCGTTTCTGGGGTAAATATCGCGCTGGGGAAGTGGATACAAAAACCATTAAGGTCATTGAAGGCAGCCTTGCAACAACGGCAGGCACTTGTGCAGTGATGGGTACCGCCTCAACTATGGCTTGTATTGCTGAAGCCTTAGGCATGTCTTTGCCTGGATCTGCCGCCATTCCTGCTGTACACGCCGACAGGCTTAGAATGGCGGAAGCAACGGGTGCACTGGCCGTCAAACTGACCAATGCACCAATACTACCTAGTGAAGTCATTACAAAAGAGTCTGTAGGTAACGCATTGCGCGTTTTATTAGCGCTGGGTGGCTCTACTAACGCCATTATTCATCTTACCGCCGTTGCTGGCCGACTAGGAATAGATCTGCCATTGTCATGGCTGAATGAACTTTCTGACACAACCCCTGTGTTAGTGAATTTAAAGCCGGTGGGCAATTTCTACATGGAAGACTTTTTTTATGCGGGTGCAATGGGTGCGGTTTTACGTGAGCTAAAGCCGTTGCTAAATCTTGACTGTCGCAGCGTGACTGGCGAAACGTTGGGTGAGCGATTAGCCGAACCAATGGAATATATCGATCGAGAGGTTATCGCCAGTTCAGCGGAACCGCTGGAGCCGCAAGGTGGATTGGTTGCCTTGTTTGGTTCTCTTGCACCCAATGGCGCCATCCTAAAACGCTCCGCAGCCGATACTTCCTTGTTCGAAAAAGAAGGTCGTGCAGTGGTATTCACTTCACTTGCAGATTTAGCCGAGCGCGTCGACGATCCTGATTTAGACATCAACGAAGATGATTTTATGGTGTTGCAAAACGCTGGCCCTACCAGCGATTCTGGCATGCCGGAAGCCGGTTATTTACCCATACCCAAAAAGCTTAGTTCAAAAGGTTTGAAGGACATGGTTCGAATTTCCGATGCGCGTATGTCTGGAACGGCGTTCGGTACCATTGTATTGCACGTGACACCAGAGGCAGCATTAGGCGGGCCACTGGCACTGGTTGAAAATGGAGATCGGATTCGACTTTCCGTCGCGGAGCGTCGCATTGATTTATTGATAGATGCAGCAGAAATGGAAAAGCGCAAAAACAAACTTTCCTCATCGATACCTGAAGCAAAAAAGCGACGCGGATACGATCAATTGTATGCGGAACAGGTGTTACAGGCTGACAAAGGATGTGATTTCGAATTTCTGACAGCGATAGAAACAGAAAACATCGAAAACTTAATTTGATACAAGTAAACAGGAGCACATATTAAATGAGCAATGAAACGGTTGGCTCTCTCGTACCAATGGTTACAGATGAAGACTTCACACCTGCTTTCAAGAAATCAGCTGAGCGCGTTTCCAAACGCGTTGGTATGGTCGCTAATAACGTTCGAGCCATGGCAAACTCCCCTGAACTTGGCGCAACCATGCGCCAGTTTCTTGATGATGTCTGGGATCACGGCGACTTACCAAAACCAATGAAGGCCATGATTCGGCAAAAGGTTTCGAACATCAATGCCTGTTTATATTGTTCAGCGCATCAGCTGAAGGTTCTGGCAAGCCAGGGAGTTGCGCAGGAGAAAATAGACAACATGTATGATTACCTGACTCATCCAGCGTTCTCTGAAAAAGAACGGGCCATTCTCGCATATGCGGAAGCTCTGACGATCGATGCAAGTGCTATCTCGCCGAAGGTGATTAAAGCTTTCACTGAGCAAACAACTGATCAGGAACGCGTTGAAGTCACGATTGTTGCAGCTGCAATGGGGCTTTTGAATCGTCTCAATGACGGATTACGAGTTCCGATTGAAGAGCCGATGCTCGATATCGCGAGCAATATTAAATTCAACAAGGAGTAGGGCGATGACTCGTATCGATGTTGGTCATATCACACTGAACTGTGCAGATGTTGGGGAAGGTGATGCTTTTGTGTTAATCCCCGGGTTGGTTGGCCTTTACGATGCGTGGTCATTCCAGCTCGATCATTTTGCCAAACATTATCGCTGCGTTACGTTTGATCATCGCGGCACCGGTGAAAGCGATAAACCTACCGGGCCTGGCGCGTACTCAACGCAAGCGATTGCCAAAGATGTTATTGCACTTATGGACACACTGGAAATAGACAAGGCCCATATTGTTGGCACCTCTACCGGTGGCTGCATCTTGCAAAATCTTGTGCTTGATCATCCTGATCGGGTGCGTGCATGTATCTTCAACAATACCTGGGTAACTGCCGATGAATTTATTACACGCGTTGCAACCACGAGAAAGCGCATTGCTGAATCCTATGGGCCAGAGGAATATGTAAAAGTGTCCAGCATGTTCACCTCCGGCGCTGATCAGTTCCGCAATAACTTTGATGCAGTTATGGAGCTTGAAGCACGTGCATTAAAAACGGTTGGTGCTGTAGAAATTCTGACTGCGCGCCTTGATATGATGCTGGCACATGACAGGACAAATGAAATTTCAAGCATAGATAAACCATCGCTGATTATCGGCACGGTAGACGATGCCACCATTCCTTATTATTTTGCTGAAGATCTGAACGCCGCCATACCGGGCTCGGAAGTGCTGTTCTTTGAAGATGGCGGCCACTATTCCTATCGTCGTCATCCTGAAAAGTGGAATACGACGGTGCAAGCCTTTCTTGAAAAGGCTGAACAATCCACTTAGTACCTACACAACAAATAAAAAAGGAACATCACATGCCAAAAGCTTACTGGGTAGCCGCCTACCACTCAATAGATGATGATAAAAAATTTGCAGCCTACATTGACCTTGCTGGTCCCGCAATCGCAAAGGGTGGCGGCACTTTTATTACGCGTGGTATGGCTGCCAAGGCGTATGAATCTGGCATTCTTGAACGTACTACCATAATTGAGTTCGACTCACTGGAGGCGGCAATCGCCACTCATGATGGCCCAGACTATCAAAAAGCACTGGTTGCACTTGATGATGGGATAACGCGCGATTTAAGATTTGTTGAAGGGATCGAATAAGCCAGGACCGGTTCTAACTACTCATTGATATCTGCCGTATCACTATGAAAGTGGTAGCACGAGAATCCGTTGTGTTCTCTGTTTGATTGATTAAGTCTAAGGTTTCACCAGTCCACCGTGATAATCAAGTCGGTAGGCTGTAAGGTCGCCTATAATGATTTTTTCCGTACCACTAAACTCGCTTACGCTACCTTCCGACGAATCAACGTAACATGCATTTTCGATTTCTTTCCTGAATCCTCCAAGAAATCTGCCTTCGGTGTAGAGCTCTGAAAGCGATTCTTTGATGATTTTACCCGCGTGCTCCGCGTTGATCACTTGCGGCAATAAAACTCTGCCATAGTAATTCATTACCCATACAGGGATATTCGACTCCCAAACAACTTCTTGCCCGATAAAGTCTGTGCCTCCAAAATAGCTGTCCAAATATGACCAACCATCTTTGTCATAGGCTACATCATGCGATCCGGAACGACACGATTCAGAGAACCTGCCATCACCAACATAAGTCTGCGACTTCGCCAACACTATGAAGGCTTCAAGTTCTAATAAATTCACTTCCATTATCAGTATTATACTACTCGTTACTAAGTCAATTAATTATTGAGCCAATATCCGCATATTCAAAATAAAGGTCTGCATACGTAATATCAAAACAATCATGGTCGGTTTTTTTAAACCACCGGGGATTTTGTAATTGGTCTCGTACTTCACTGTCAACCCTGCGGATCTATTACTCGCTGAAGCACAACTTCATGATAGTCTCGATCTGTCACACCTTCGATAGCCAAGTCAACGAGCATACCTCTCTGGAGGGAAGTCGTTTAATAGAAAATATTGCGTTGAATGTAATTTTAAGGAGATAACTATAATGACACCTGTAATAAAAGCGTGCCTGATTGGCGCGACAATGGCGACAAGCGTTAGTCATGCACAAATTGAGCTGACAAAAATAGGTACTTATGAATCCGGTGTGTTTGGTGCCAGTGCAGCAGAAATATTAACTTACGACTCTGCTACCAAACGCCTGTTTGTGCAAAATGCAGATTCAGCTGCCATTGACATCATTGACATCAGCATCCCAACTAGTCCCAGTTTGCTGAATAGCATTGCACCGGGTGGGCAGCCAACTAATGTTGACGCTCATAAAGGTCTGATTGCGGTCACCATCGAAGGGGCAACTCGGCAAGATCCTGGCGCAGTTGTTTTCTTTGACGCCGACGGCCTGTTACTTAACAAAGTTACAATCGGTTCGCGGCCAGACATGCTAGTGTTTTCTCCTAATGGAAAATGGCTGTTGACTGCAAACGAGGGCGTGCCGAGTGACGATTACAGCGTTGATCCGGAAGGGTCCGTCAGTATTATTGATATTAGCAAAGGCGTAAAAAAAATAACCTCTGCAAATGTTCGCACCGCTGGATTACATGCGTTTGATAAAAACTCTCTGGACCCCAGTATTAGAATCTTTGGACCTAACGCTAGCGTCGCGCAAGATCTCGAACCTGAACATATTGCGATTTCTCATAACTCAAAATTGGCCTGGGTTTCGTTTCAAGAAAATAACGCGATTGGTATCATTGATATCCGCAAAGCGCAGTTTACCAACATCGTCGGCTTGGGTTTCAAGAACCATAAACAGTCGGGAAATGGTTTCGATGCCAGTGACAAAGACGATCAAATAAACATCCAGAACTGGCCTGTTTTCGGTATGTACCAACCTGACGCGATCACCACTTATCGTACCCGAGGCCGCACCTATATAGTTACTGCCAACGAAGGTGACGCTCGCGACTACAGCGGCTTCTCCGAAGAAACTCGGGTCGAAGATTTGTTGCTTGATCCTGGCGCCTTTCCTAACACAGCCTTCTTACAAGATCAAAATAATTTAGGTCGCCTGAAAACCACAACGGCCACAGGTGATACTGACGGTGATGGCGACGTTGATGCCATTTACGCCTATGGCGCGCGTTCATTTTCGATTCGCGATGCGCACGGTAAACTTGTGTTCGACAGCGGTGATGACTTTGAAAGAATTACAGCATCTTTATTGCCTGCAGATTTTAATTCCAACGATGATGAAAACGATTCCTTCGATGCTCGCAGCGATGACAAAGGCCCTGAACCCGAATACGTTGTGGTCGGAAAGATCGCTGGTCGCAGTTATGCGTTTATCGGACTGGAGAGAGTCGGGGGTATTATGGTGTACGATGTTACGAAACCCAGAGCCGCCGAATTTGTCGATTACCTGAACTCTCGGGATTTTTCAGGCGACCCAGAGTCGGGCACTGCGGGGGATCTTAGCCCAGAAGGACTCGCGTTTATCAAAGCCAAAGACAGTCCCACCGGCAATGCGCTATTGGCTGTCGGCTTCGAAGTGAGCGGCACGGTCGGTATTTTCGAAATAACTAAAGTCAAGCGTTGACCGCTTCGTCGGTAGAGATATTGATTTGGCCAATCATTAAGTCAGCAGTTCGACTTGGACAGGCGTCCCAAAACTTTCTTTAAAACAGAAGCCTGTTCGAGTCGCTAAGTGAAGCTAAGGCAAAGCCAGTCTGGTGTTCCTTCGCAGACTTTCGATAGTTCCGGTCGTAAAGCGAATATACAAATCACCAGTTAGTGAATTCACGCACTCTTGAACCGAGCCTCATGTAATTCAAGCTGTTCGTTAAAATTCTTCTTATAAGATTGAAATGATGCTTCATGGCGCGCACTTTCATCTGCACCCAGATCAACCATTCAAAGAAGAGACTGGCACAGATAATATTTCATTTGCCGGTCGTACAATGGTAGTAGCTCCCGGCTTGGCAGATGAAAAGAAAAGCGCCTATGCAGAGGCAGTCGATCGTGCCCTTGCCAATCCCGAGTATCTGCAAAAGGAAGCCGATAATAAAAACAATATTGTCACTATGACCAGTGATGAAATTACCGAAAAAATTGCTAAAACCAAAGAGTATGTTGAATCGGTAAAGTTCTGGGAACAGGATATCAAAACCCGAAAGGGGGTTATTGTTCTACGACTAATGTACACCGGTAAGCATAGCGCTGCCGGTGTATCCCTTCAGTGCGTACAGTTTTACCAATTTCAATATTGTGTATGCCAGACAAATTCGTCAATAGTCGTCGCTAACGCTAATAGTAATAATTTGCAGGAGTGCTTCTACAATGACTATTTGGGGTGAACGAATCGCTGCATTGTTGTGCAGCGCTGGTGCGGTTTTCATGGCCTACATAGCATGGGATTTTCCAGCCGGCGGCAATCAGTTTCCGGTTTTCTCATGTTTTGCCATTATCGCTGTATCTATTTTAATGCTCATTAGAAGCAAGCTTGCTCCGGGTGTATTTGTTTCAGGAACAAAGCTGTCATTTTCTGTAGAAAACATCGTTGAACAAGCAAAGCCTTTACTGTTGACAGCGGCTGTGATTGGCTATGTGTTAATTATATTCGAGCTCGGCTACTACACATCTTCATTTCTATTTCTAATCATTATTGCCTATGTTGTCGGGGTTAGAAACTTGAAGACAATAGCGCTGACGGCAATCGTTACACTGCCTCTGATGTACGCTTTTTTCGAACTATTCCTGAAAGCCCAGATGCCTCGTGGTGTGTTGCTATGAAAAACCACCATACTCGGGCTTACCTTAACAACGAATGCCCTTATTTTGATAACAATACAATCATTGCTTTAGGAGTTTGCGTGTGAATCCGGACGTGCTTGCCTATGCAATGAATGTGCTGAGTTTTTCAAACATCTTAGCAATGCTAATAGGTGTCAGTGTCGGATTGGTTATAGGTGCAATACCAGGGCTCAGTCCTCCCTTGGCAATTGCATTGCTGATTCCAGTGTCGTTTCAGATGCAGCCAGATACCGCCTTTATTTTACTCATAGCCTGTTATGCCGCTGGTATATACGGTGGCTCGTTTTCGGCTATTTTACTGCGCGCACCGGGTACATCTGCCTCAGCAGCCTCTGCAATAGAGGGATACGAACTTACCAAACGTGGCAAAGCAATTGAAGCTATTCGAATATCAACGTTTGCATCCGTTGTCGGAGGTTTAATATCTGGTGTTGCGCTAATGTTGTTGGCTCCACCGCTTGCCGAATTTTCATTGTTGTTTGGCCCTTCAGAATTTTTTCTGGTCGCATTGCTTGGTTTAACATCAATTGCAGCGGTAACCTTCGGTGCTTTGTATCGTGGCTTAATTGCCGGGTTTCTTGGCCTGTTACTTTCAACTTTTG
>CAYTJF010000118.1:12293-17073 GCA_964437945.1 uncultured Granulosicoccaceae bacterium | reverse complement strand
CAAAACGCGAAAGAGTTCGAATATAGTGCACAAGTCGCAATTTATAGTCGAAATCAGAAAGCATGGCCACAGCTTAAATGGCCGCTTGCACTGTCGCGTTCCGGGTTGCTTTATTTTTTAGTTGGCGGTTCTATTATTCCGCGGATTTTATCCTCTGGCGGCTCTTCGGGTCCTTCAATGTAGTAAATGCCAAAACCCAGTCTTGTTTGTGTGGTTTTGTCGCTCTTTTTTGATTCTCTTTGACGTTTCGACAGGTGTGCATTGAGCTCTTGAATAACCGGGCTTGCTTTTGTGGCAGTTAACTTTTTAAACTCCTCGACAAACTCTTCGTTGATATCAGAATAGACAACTTGTCTTTGAAAGCGTTTTTTTCTGGAGGACGATTCAACATTATGAAGTGCGGTATCGAACAGGTCGGCCACGCTGGTTGCGACAACCCTGATTTGTTCAAGTTCATCGCTGCGTGGCACGTAGGCACTGTTTACCAGTTGTACCGTGTGTTCGTCAGGTTGGTGTGTTACACCAACAAGATTGAGCTCCTCTAGTACTGCGCCGATAGTGATGTCACCACTATATTTTTTTACCAGGGCAAGGAAACTGGCGTGTTGCTTACCGTTCTTTTTGTTGCTTAGAGGAAGGTCCAGCGGGTTGGATTGCTCGTCCAGAAACTCTGGATCGCTTAGCCAACCGTGTACTACACGTTGTGCACGATTGGGCTTGAGTTTAAGTAGCGCTTCATTGTTGTTCAGACCATCGCGTAAACGCACAACCTCTTTGCGGCTTAAACCGGTCAGCACGGCAACACGAGAAATAGTCATTTCAGTATCCGGAATGCTGAAATGATCATAGGCGATTTCGACGTATGTTTGCCGGATAAGCGCGGTGAGATCTTCGTGCGTGAATTCATGCCTGATGAGCAAGCGAATCAGTGGGCGCAACATGCTGACAACTGCACGCGCCAATCGAACTTTATGTGATGAATCCAATGCCTTTTCAATCCACGTTTAGGATGTGAGTTTTGCGATAACCACTTTGCTGGTTGATAAACTTGTTGAAAAAAAATCTCGATCAATTTTGTATGTACTACCCATAGCGGATAGTGTACATGGTTGCAGGAAATTAATCCCATGTGTAGGTTGAATTGTGAGATCCTTGGCAGATGTTTGTGCCAAAAAAAGCAAAAATGAGGTTTAAAACGGAACCCCTAGACTTTTGTGCAATACAATCTGGGTTATGGTCAAGTTGTCGACGTTCGGAACTGATCACTGGACAATTGGCAGGCCTTTCAGCGAAGCAAAACAGGTGTTAACAATGGCAGTACCAAGCCGTATAAATTTGGTTTTTTGCGCAGCCGCTTTGCTGAGTTCGTGTGGTGGAAACTCAGGTGAAAATAATAATGATGGACTTGTTGTGCCGCTGGAGAACACGTCGACAAACATGCCTGTCACAATGCTGGATGCGCGTCAGATCAACATACTCGATAGGGTAAAACAACGCTCGGCTGCAGATGGTGCGCAGTATGATTTTGATAAGTTGAATCCTGTTTTTGTACAAGACGGTGATACGGTTACAGTTAACTTTAGTTTTATAAATCCAAACACCGTGGGTGGAGCGCCCATAGTCGAGTACTCTCTTGCCCAGAGCGAGATCATTAGCATTGTCTACACTCGATAACGACCTGGCAATGAGCGAAACAGGTATACACTTGAGAACGCGTTTTGTGAGAAAGCATTTTGCTGTGCTTTTATTTGTAGCCACTTCCTCAGTCGCTGGTTCTGCACAAGCTATGGGATGTCCGTCGGCCAGAATTAATGATGTATTGAGTAACCCGACTGTAGCTTCAGCGATGGATACCGCCTGGAGTAATTCAAAAGAAGGTACTGACGAAGAGCACATAGAAGGTTTCAATATCTATCAGTGCTATGACCCATTGGCTGTTGATGGCATTGTGTACACAACACAAATTGATTGGGGTAATGGTGGTCTCACCTCGATCACATACCCTTCGAACACGCAGAGCAGTGCCTGCCGTTTGGTGGGTAATTTTCACACCCACCCTGGCGTTGGCACGAGCAATCCCCGAAGTAACGATCCATACGAGAACGACCAGCCAAGCCCGAGTGATCTGGCAACCGGGCTGCCTGGCATAATAAGATACGGGTTAGGACCGATTGCAGGTGAAGGCAGGACAACTGATATCACCTATGGTCCTGAAGTGAATCGGACACTGACCTGGCTATGTGATGAAAATGATGTTGTTGTCGAGGCTCCTGGTATTGGCGCTAGCGTTAGTGCCGATGATAATGGTGTAGATGGCACCGCAAGTGGAGTAGCCGCACTGGGCGCAATGCCGGTTTCTTACAACGATCCGCACCTCATCACACTGGATGGCGTTGCGTACAGTTTTCAGGCCATTGGCGAGTTTATACTGGCGAATTCAGAGCTGGGCAATTTTAGTGTTCAAGCCAGGCAGCAACAAACAGGTCCGGTAAATTCGCAGGTTTCTGTTAATTCGGGCTTTGCGTTTAAAGTAGGAATTGACGAGGTCGCTGTTGCGTTTAACTCCAGCAATGATCTGCAAGTATTTGTTAACAGCCGAGAACAATCACAGCAAGCAAACATTGCATTACCCGATGGTGGTCAGTTGAGCATTGGCGCAAATGCCATAACTGTTAACTGGCAGGATGGGTCGAAAGCCGTCGTTGATGTGCACACCGGTTTTCTGAATTTATCGTTACTGGTAGCCGAAGTTCATAAAGGAAAATTGTCAGGACTTCTGGGTAACTTTGATGATAATCCGGTGAACGACATGCGCACCAACCTTGGGGTCGATATTTCATTAACCCCACAGGCCGGTCAGCTCTATGGCATATTTACAAACGGCTGGCGGGTGAGCGATGAAAATTCGCTTTTCGTTTATTTTGATAACGAAGATACCTTATTTTTTACTGATAGGCTTTTTCCGGGGCAGCGTTTTACTGTTGATGATTTGAGCGCCAATGCTCGAGACCTGGCAACAAACACCTGCATGAATGCTGGTATTACCAATGTGCGGTTGTTGAATAACTGCATTGTTGATGTTGGTGCGACTAACAATGTGGACTTTGCGCAAAGTATTATGCAGGTGCAAATTGATCTTGCTGACAAGGTCGATAGTATCGTTGAGTTGGCGGTAGAAGGTCGGATAGATATTCCTGATGTAATTTGTACAGGGCAACCTTTTGTTGATGTGGATGGCTCGCCAGTACCAGATGTAAGTGGGGTTTTTATCGGTACGTTGACCAACCCCGATTTAGGTAGAAATTGGGATACCAGAATTGAATTTGAGCAGTGCGGTCCTGTTGTTAATGGTTTGTTTAGCCTTCGAACACCTGATGAGCTCAGCTTTAATCGTCGATTTGAAGGCGAATGGCGCACAGGGCAGCTTGAAATGAACCTTGCGTTTCCTTATTCATATACATTGGATGTTGGGCAAATGGCCTGCATCGATATGGTTGCTCAATTGACAGGTGACGCCAACCAGCTTCAAGGCAGCTGGAGTGCATCTAATTGCGCGTCTGGTGGCGAAATTGATGTAGTGCGTAAGGTGCGTGAGTAGTTTACAGTGGCTATTTACTGCTTGGCGACATTAAATTAACAGCGGGTAGACTAACACTGAGGAAGCAATCAATTGTCACAAACAACGAATAGCAACCGGCGAATAGTTCTGGCTGAACGCCCGAAGGGATTACCGGATAAAAATACGCTACGGCTTGAATCGGTCGGGTTGCCAGAGCCTGGTAACAATGAGATGTTACTGCGAACTGAGTTCCTGTCACTAGACCCTTACATGCGTGGACGCATGAACGATGCAAAGTCTTATGCGGAACCGGTAAAAATTGATGAAGTAATGACCGGCCAGGTTGTCGCGCAGGTGGTGTCGTCCAATATTGAAAAGTTTGTTGCTGGCGAATATGTTTTGTCTGGCAGTGGCTGGCAAGACTATGCGTTGTCAGATGGCAAAGGTGTGTTGAATCTGGGCAAAGACCCGCAAAACCCATCCTGGACTTTGGGTATTTTGGGTATGCCCGGATACACGGCTTACGCCGGCTTACTCAAAATTGGTGAGCCACGCCCTGGAGAAACCGTGGTGGTAGCGGCAGCATCCGGACCAGTGGGTGCGACGGTTGGTCAAATAGCGAAAATAAAAGGATGTCGGGTGGTCGGTGTTGCTGGCGGTGCCGCAAAGTGTCGGCATGTTGTGGAAAATCTTGGATTTGATGCCTGCATTGATCACAAGAGCGACGATTTGGCAGATCAGCTTAAGGCGCATTGTCCCGATGGTATTGATGTGTATTTCGAGAATGTTGGTGGCAAGGTGCTTTATGCTGTGCTGCCACTATTAAACGCATTCGCTCGTGTACCTGTGTGCGGCGTTGTTTCATGGTACAACCTCACCGGGCTGCCCGAAGGGCCTGATTTTAGTCCGGCAATAATGGGTACCATTCTTCGCATGAAAGTGAAGGTACAAGGCTTCATTATCTTTGACAGCTTTCCAGAAAGTACTTACCAGGAATTTGTAGAGGCCATGTCTGGTTGGCTAGAGGCTGGCAAGATTGTCTATAAAGAGCAATTGGTTGAAGGTCTTGAAAATGCACCTGAAGCACTGAATGATATGTTACTGGGCAAAAGCTTTGGGAAAATGGTTATAAAGGTCGGTACTTAGTTTATCGATCATTGGGTTTATCGATCACTGGGTTTATCGATCACTGGGCTTATCAATCGCCCAGTTTATCGATCC
>CAYTJF010000118.1:0-12193 GCA_964437945.1 uncultured Granulosicoccaceae bacterium | reverse complement strand
TGGGTTTATCGATCACTGGGCTTATCAATCGCCCAGTTTATCGATCCCAGTTTATCAATCAGAGAGCTTATCGATCACCCTTTATCTATCACCAAAAAGGTCACCCAGCCCACCAATGACCGACCCTTCACCTTTGGAGCCGCCTATGCCACCGGCTTGAATCACACGATTCGCTAATCGCGAGAAGGGCAGACTCTGTAGCCAAACCGTTCCGGTGCCTTTTAACGTTGCAAGGAACAAACCCTCGCCACCAAACACCATTGATTTTAAATTACCAGAGCGTTCAATATCGTATTCAATTCCGTCGGTAAAAGCGGCCAAACAACCAGTGTCAACGCGCAGGGTTTCCCCTTTTAATTCACGCTTGATCACAGTACCACCGACGTGTACGAATGCTTTTCCGTCGCCTTGCAGGTGTTGCAGAATAAAACCTTCACCGCCAAAGAAGCCAGTACCGAGTTTGCGCTGAAAAGCAATATCGATTGAGGTACCAAAAGCTGCACATAGAAACGCATCTTTCTGGCAGTACAGCTCACCACCAATCTGAGCCATATCCAGTGGAATAATTTTTCCAGGGTAGGGAGCTGCAAAAGCAACGCGCTTCTTGCCTTGTCCATCGTTGGAGAAGTGAGTCATGAATATAGACTCTCCGGTGAGTACGCGTTTTCCTACGTGCATTAAAGAGTCGAGCACACCTTTGACTGGTTTTGAGCCATCACCCATTTTGGTCTCGAAGCCAATACCATCTTCCATATAGTTCATTGCACCGGCTTCGGCGATAACAATCTCTTTTGGGTCAAGCTCCACCTCGATGATCTGCATATCGTCACCGAAGATTTCAAAATCGACTTCATGGCATTTCATTGTTGGTCTCTCTTTAACTTTGTTAGTTGTGAAGCGTATCAGTATTGTTGGAAATAATGTTTAACGTCTGATTAGTCAAACATTTTTTCAGGCAGTTCCAGCTCCGCCAACAATACGCTGTATTGTGCCCCATGCATATCGCGATCATAACGACTGCCTTGTACGACGGGTCGTGGAAAACTGAATTTTAGAACACGAAGTTCAGGTAGGGCGAAACGCTTCATTACGTTTTCAGGTTGTTGGTAGATCGATGAAACGTAAGCGATGCTAAGCAGGTTGTCCAAACTGTTATAGGCTGTTTCATTGCCACAGAATACATCGATGGTCACCCAGAAGGGTCCTGCGTTTTTAGAGCGTACGTCGGTTACCAATTCACTGAGTTTCATGCCGGCCTGCTTGTTTGAGAACCAGTCGAAACGCATCCATAGGGCTGTTCAGCTCGATTACGTGATTCAAACTAAATTCGTACACCTCGCCGCGTTGACTATGCGCTGGTGAGTAGGGAAACGAGAACGTAGGTAAGGACTCATCCTTCGATAGTGGGTAATGCAACAAAAATGGATTAATTAATTTTGCAAGCTCCTCAGTGAGTTCATTAGTGCTTGCTGTAATAATACCCAATACACCGACCTCGGTAGCAGCCGATGATTTATTTTCCAGCGCACCAAGTACCGAATTAACACCGATCAATCTGAATTCCAGAGAATAGTCGTCAGCAGTAAGTTGCATGCTGTTGTCTATCTCGGTTTTTAGAAAAGCGGACAATTGATCAAGCCATTGCTGCGCATGAGTGACATAGTGTTCATCACGCAGCACGGCAATGATAGAGCACTGAAAACCGGTTCGGATGGCTCCTTCTAATTTAACTGTGTATTTTTCTGCTTCGTGCCATAGCGAACCTGTTACTCGAACAGAGCGTTCGTCGAATTGCGAGTACTGTGCCTGTGTTACATCGAGTGTTCCGCCAGGTTCATATAACAAGTTCGGGTCGCTGTTCTCGTACAGCATGTGTGCCGACACCGAGTGTGGGGTGCAGCGAGCATCAGAGGCCATTGGCTGCACCGTAAAACCATGTTGATCTACGTCGAGCAGAATAACGCCACTGGTCGGATTAGTGGAACACAACGCACCACATTCGGCTATTTTAGCTCCATGCCATGCAGCCCCACTGTGTTCACCACACATGATCGGCATGGCGCAAATCGCAGCAGTATCGGTTGCACGTCCGGCCAAAATGATATCGGCGCCCGATTCAAGCGCCAATTGAATTTGTTCTGCACCCGCCAGAGCAACAATGTGGCTGCAATCATGGATAGTTGTTTCGGTCAGATCTATAACAGGCTCGAGTGCATGGCATTGATTGGCGTTAAGTTTTTCGATGATGGTTTTCGCGTTTTGCTCGCTATACAATAACGCGACGTTTAACGACTGGCCAAGCTCTTTTGCTAACTCTTCGGTTATCTGGAACATCCAGTTAACCATATCGTCTGTTCCGCAAGTACCGCACGAACCGATTAACAGCGGCACTTGTAATTCGTGGCGCGCTTTCATAAGGTCGCTCCACTCAGCCTTACAGCCTGCGCGCGAGTATTTTGACGTGCTGGTGCCTAAACTTGCAGGACCACTATCAGTTGAACCACCGTCGATACAGATGATGTCTGGTTTCATGGCCACACCTCGAGCAAGCGCGTCACGATCAAAGCCAAGACCGAGTACACCGGACGGTACCAATACACGAGTTGCCATCGAAGCCTATACCTGGACTTTAAAATAGAAAATCAGAAAAGAAAAAATCATAAGAACATCGCTGGAATTGATCTACATTTGCTCACAGTTTCCTCATTTACGCAACTAGTTCTCATGTGTCGCAACGTGTTGCTTGAATCTGTTTTCTCTAGCTTCGATGGAACACACGGGAGTTGACTGCATTTGCCATTGAGTAGCACACGACACACAAACAACACCAGAGAATGTTTGGCCTGTGCAAACTGCGCCAAACCTGATGCTTGATAAAAAGTTCTTTTGACACTTTGGAACGTCCTTGTTTGGCTAAGCGCTTGATTTCTTTTGACGTTACGTACCGAAGATACCGCTTGACTACCGGCCAGTCCTGATCAGGTATTCTTTCCAGCACATGTTCTGGATCGTTAATAAATGGTCTTATTTGGGGGTTGCTCTGTCGTGCGCTTGTCAAACCGGTATCGAGAACATGATAGATAAGGCATTTGCGCTCAGAATGTAATACAGGGTAGTTCCAGCACAGTAGAAATCCCAAAATTCCGTCTTCACCGTAAGTACAGTGATTTTTCTCATAAAAACCACCCATTGATTTTACCAACTGGCGTTCTGCCAGTACCGTCGCCATTTGTGCTGCGCTCTTGCGCCTGATCTGCTTAACGGTTGCCTGTTTATTAACCGGGAACACAGTAGTTATAGATTCGCCAGTCTGCATAGCAGGTTTTGGCGTGGAGGGGTCAGCACTTTTATGCGACTTACAAATAAAAACCGGTATATCTGGATACGCCTGTAAACTATTCATGGCGTGTGACAGAAAATCTGGCTGCCATTGATCGTCTGCGTCCAGAAAAGCAATCCATCGGCAAGTGGCGCTAAGCATGCCGACGTTTCTAGCAGCACCGGGTCCAGCATTCGATTGGTCAATAACCTTTATAGCGGGATGCTCGAAACTATGAGCCAGAGCAGAGGTATTATCGTTACTGCCGTCATTCACGATGATGATTTCAGAAGGCGGCAGTTGTTGGTCAAGTACACTTTGCACCGCTGATGCCAGATACATCTGCGCGTTATAGGCTGGAATAACGATGGAAATATCGGCAGGAGTTGCAGGCATTGTATTAGCTACATTGCTCATCAAAGTTTACTGGATATTTCACTAAGACATCTCACTAACCAGCTCACCCATACGCTTTAAGCATCTGCCAAAAAACGCGCTACTTGCGATGGAACAATACATTACTACTGTTTATCTGGTGCTGGAATTTGAATCCGTAGTCTTTAAGAACAAATTCTATGTCATCTCTTGTGTACGGGAACTGTTCCGACTCTAGTAGCTCATCCGAAAAAATTTCGATACATAAATGTACATTTCGCGCATTGGTCAGTGTTTTTTCTGCCCCTAACAGAGCATCTAACTCTGAGCCTTCAATATCCATTTTTATAAGCGATGGTGACGAAATATCGAGACTGTCAATTGTAACGATTTCCACAGTCTCCTTGCAAATAGGTGAACCTCTATCTTTCATAACACCATCAAACGCGTTTAATGAATAAGAACCACCAAAGTTGGATGGATAGGTTGCAAACTCAAGCGTAGCCGGCTCCTTGCCTACCCCGATATTGAATTTTTTAGACTCGGGTGCGTTTTTAGTTAGCAGGGCGAAGTTGCGTTTTATTGGCTCTATCGAAAATACCTCGCCGCCAAATAAAGAGAAAAATCGGCTGTGATTGCCAAGATTAGCGCCCACATCAATGACTTTGTCAAAACTTGTCTGTTTGCGAAGAAAATGCAACAGCGGCAGTTCATAGAACGTTTTTCTCTTGCGTATACTATCTGATATGTAGTCACCGGTTTCATGCAGGTGGGTCGGGTACTGGCGATAGATGGGCGAGAAATATTTCAAAAATTGTTTGTCAAACTCGGATCTGATGCTGATGTGTCGTTCCACCTTGTGTAAGGTTGTGCAGATTAGTGTTTATCCAGAAACAGTTAGTTTGCTGAATAGAACAACTAAACGCAGAAACTGTCCTGCGTCGACACCAGTATATTCGAATGTTGGTCAGAAAACGAGCTGGCGCTATCCCAATCGCAAACCAGCACGCTGAAAATCTGCAACGTCAATACCAAAACTACCATCGCTGAGCGTGGTTTTAATCTGATATACATTGCCACTGGAATCCGTTTCCATTTGGGAAAGATCAACGATCATTTGCTGGATGGGTTCTTTGGCCTCATCAAGGATGACAATAACGCGAGGACGCAGCTTATCGGTTGTATTGGCCAGCACTATTCCTATTTCACCATTGAGTAGCTCAACAATACTGCCTGGTGGAAAAATACCCACAGCATCGATGAATTTGATGACCATATCTTCGTCGAACTGTTTTCCTCTGAGCGAATAGAGCTCTTGCAAGGCTTCAGAAGGCGAGCACGCATCGCGATAGGTTTGTTTGGTCGTCATCGTATCGTAGGCCTCCGCTATGGCCACAACCTTGGCAAATATCGGAATAGACTCGGAAGGTAACTTGCGAGGATAGCCAGTACCATCTTCGCGTTCATGATGCGAATGAGCCACATCGGCAGCACCTGACATCACGCTCTTGGTTGATAGGAGAATATCTCGCCCATAGCGTGTGTGCTTTTGCATCTCCAGATGTTCTTCAGCCGTTAGTTTGCCAGTTTTGGATAGCACTTCGGCTGATATACTGGTTTTTCCGACGTCATGGAGCATGCCGCAGACACCAACATCTTCCATTTCACGCTGTGACATACCAGCCGCTTTTGCCATAACAATACTCAAGGCAGCAACGTTAAGCGAATGCTGAGCGGTGGCCTCATGTTTAGCCTGTATACGCGTAAGCCAAACAGATGCGTCAGGATTACGAAGAATACTGTCTACGCATCCATTAACAGCTTGCTTGACTTTACCACCATCGACTTCTGCGCCAAGTCGGATTTCTTCGAACAAACTGCTAACCGCTTCACTGGCCAGCGAGTGCACTTCTTTTGCTGCTTCAAACTCGTCTTCTACGGTAACGCCTGTATCACGCGAGCCAGCACCTGCCGGCGACTGTGTTGCATCGTCGGTGCTTTTGCTGGATTTCTTCAGCGAGAACTCATCGTAATCAACCCAAACGTGCGAACACTCTTTTTGCACGGCCTGGATGTCGGTTGCAGATTTTAATTCAAGGCCTTGAAACATGAATCCGGACTCTTCCCACGGTTTATCCAGTTCCACGACAAACATACCCACGCGCAAGTCCGCAACATCGATTTTCACGCGTTGCTTTCTGGTTCGTTGAGTATGCCCCTCTTTCGGCTTTGGCTTGGTGCGCCGCCGTACAGGTTTTTTTTCCTCAGATTTGAATAGTTTTTTAAACATCTGCTGGCATGGTTAAGCTGCAAGTTCAGGTGCGCGATTTATCCGCGTACGTCATAAAAATCGGCCAAATCGGGGTGGACTTGATGCCCATTTGAGGTTAATTACATTCGTTACTGGAATGAAGGGGCAAATAGGTCGCAAAAAGTGGCCAACAGATTGGATAAAAACAATCTGAACCAGATTCCTGTGCGCTGATTCAAAGATCGGAAACCAGTGTGACACACTATGAAACTTCACCAATTGGATGGGTTATGTTGAAAATATCGGAAAAAGTGAACGCGGCCGGCTGGATATTGGTTAAAGTCTTGGGTGTGTGTAAATGTACGTTAGCTCCTTAACCTGGCAAGGTAAAAAATCTTGAGTTCAGAAGACGGCAAATCGCTCGGCGATAACACTTTGGCTGTTCGCGCAGGGTTCGAGCGCAGCTCTTATATGGAACACGCCGAGCCGATTGTAACCACATCGAGTTTTGTATTTGACAGCGCCGCCCAAGCGGCTGCAAGATTCAGCGGTGATGCAGATGGTCTAATCTATTCGCGTTTCACTAACCCGACAGTACAAGTTTTCGAGCAACGTCTGGCGGCGATGGAGCAGGTGCAAAGCTGCATTGCCAGCGCTTCTGGTATGGCGGCAATTAATCTGCTCTTCATGGGCACCATGCGCTCAGGTGATCACCTGGTTTGCACTCGTAATATGTTTGGCAGCACAGTAAATCAGGTAAAGAATCTATTGCCCCGTTTTGGCATTGAAACGAGTTGGGCAAATGGCTTTGATCCGGCAGAGTGGGCCGGCCTGATTACTAAAAAAACGCGCTATCTATTCCTGGAAACACCCACTAATCCACTAACGGAGGTGGCCGATATTAGTGCTATTGCTGAGGTAGCGCAGGCTGCAGGAGTAAAGCTGGTTGTCGACAATTGTTTTTGCACACCGGCTTTGCAAAAACCTGCGTTGTCTGGTGCAGATGTCATCATTCACTCAGCAACAAAGTATTTGGATGGTCAAGGTCGTTGTGTAGGTGGTGCAGTGGCAGGTACAGAGGAGCTGATAGAAGAATTAACGTCGTATATGCGCAGCGCTGGCCCGTGCATGAGCCCGTTCAATGCCTGGGTGTTTTTAAAAGGCCTGGAAACTCTGTCGCTACGAATGCACCAACACTCTCGAAACGCAAGTGTCCTTGCGAGCTGGTTGGAATCTCATCCAGCTGTGTCGCAGGTGCATTATCCAGACTTGACATCACACCCTCAACATACATTGGCAAAACAACAGCAAAAGGCGGGCGGTGGCATCGTGTCGTTTGACGTTAACGGTGGAAAAGAGGCCGCCTGGCGAGCCATAGATCGCACTGAACTGTGTTCAATTACAGCCAATTTAGGCGATTCCCGAACCACCATAACGCACAATGCAACCACCACCCATGGCCGAATGTCAGCAGAAGACAGACAGGCCTCAGGCATTACCGATGGGTTGATTCGCTTGTCAGTCGGTCTCGAAGATGTCGACGATATCCAGAGAGATCTGGATAATGCTTTGTCGGACCACTAGTAACGCACTACTGAATTTCAATAACTGCAGCAGATCTTAATGAATCGACTTTTTTGGCCATGGCATCTCTTAATAAGGTGTTTTGAATGCCTGCTTTAACAGCTGGTGAATAGTCTGGTTTTGCTGTTGGTCTTGAATCAACGAGCTGAATAACGTGCCAGCCAAACCTTGTTTTGACAGGTTTCGTGGTGGTGCCACCTTTTTCAAGACTTGTCAGTGCTGCTGAAAATTCAGGTTCCATATTTTCTGGTTCGAACCATCCAAGTTCACCACCATTGACACCAGCGGGTCCAATTGAGTGAGTCTCCGCCAACACAGCAAAATTTGCACCTGCGGCAAGCTCGGCAATAACGTTTTGCGCGTCAGACTCGGTCTCCAGCAGTATGTGGCTGGCCTTGAATTCTCTGGCTTCAATGGCAGCTATTTGCTCGTCATATTTAGCTCTGATTTCTTCTTCAGTGATTCGCAAATCTCTGTTGAATTCGCCCAGGTAGGCATTTGCCATGGTTTGTGTGTATTGCAACTGTAAGGCAATTGCGACGTCAGTATTTTTGTCGAGTTCCAATCTTTCTGCCTCTTGAGTCAGAATCTCGAGGTTGATTAATTCCTGAACAATTTGCTCACGATCTGGGTTCTGTCCTTGCGCTGATAGCTGGGCTGTTACACGATCTAAAGACAAGCTGGATATTGGTTTGCCATTGACTATCGCAATGGTTTCCGTACCCGCTTTATTCGCTGCCTCGTTTTCACTCGTGTCATCATCGCTCGACTCTGTCATCACAGTCGTGTCAGTCGTTTCAGTTGGTTCAAGCACTGGGTTTTCAGGCGTATTTTCAGATTCTTCGTTTGCCAAAACGGTACTGTTTACCAGCACACAAGCGATAGCTGTTGAAATGAGAAGGGTTATTGCTGCCTTTCGTGTGTTCATTAATACAATCCAGTCTGTTGTTCTTTCCAAGAGAGAACGAGTAAAAAACCCTTAGTTTGCCAGATTATGCAATCTACGCACCGCTAGCGCGTACAATCACTGCAATAAAGGGCCACTTTTAAGCTGTACATGAGCCAGTTTTTCGACATTCACCCCGATAACCCGCAGCAGCGGCTCATTGGGCAGGCGGTTGCCATCATTCGGCGGGGTGGTGTTGTTGTGTATCCCACTGACTCCTGCTACGCGCTAGGATGCCATCTGGGTGACAAAGCTTCAATGGAACGTATTGCTAGGATACGACGCACCGGGCCAAAGCACAATTTCACTTTGGTATGTCGAGATCTTTCCGATATTTCTCTGTATGCCCGTGTCGACAACTCAACTTACCGCATTCTCAAGTCTCTGACCCCGGGACCATATACTTTTATACTAAGAGCAACGAATGAGGTGCCTCGACGATTGCAAAACCCGAAGCGAAAAACCATTGGTATTCGTGTGCCTGACAACGCAATATGCCAGAGCCTTCTTGCCGAGTTGGATGAGCCGATGATGAGCAGCACGCTGATCTTGCCGGGTAAAGATTTACCGGAAACCGATGCTACTGATATTCGTCAGCTGCTGGAAAAGCAGGTGGATTTGATCATCGATGGCGGAAATTGTGGATTCGAACCTACTTCTGTGCTGACTTTCGGTGAAAGCGGTGAAATAACTGTGAACCGGAAGGGAAGAGGGGCTTTGGATTTTCTCGATTGACGGGGCCGGGAGCGTCAACAATTACCTTATGAATCCGTCGCACCTGAACTTTATCGCAGCCTTTCGTGAACTGATGGCCATGTGGACTAAAATGAATGTTCGTTTTTAGACCATTTTTCTCGAAAAAACATTAAAAAGTGCATCTACACGCGTCAAACTCTTTGGTTTGATGTTTGACGAGCTATAATAGTAGAAACCTACGGGACGGCCTTAGATGCAAGTTAATCATCCCTCAGCCGCAGAGCCGCAACAGGCGCTGCCACCACTACCACCTGCGCCAATCGCTATGGTGGCTGGTGAAGCGATTGTCGAGCTGCCCCAAGATCTGTACATCCCACCTGACGCGCTTGAGATTTTTCTCGACACCTTTGAAGGTCCGCTGGACCTGCTGCTGTACCTGATTAAAAAGCAAAATCTCGACATCCTCAACATACCTATTGCCGAAATTACCGAGCAGTACATGCAATATATCGGGTTAATGGAAACCATGCGTTTCGAGCTGGCTGCGGAGTATCTGCTGATGGCCGCAATGCTGGCTGAAATCAAATCGCGCATGTTGCTTCCACGCCTGGATGAAGACGGCGACGATGAGGATGACCCACGGGCAGAACTTATTCGACGGTTGCAGGAATACGAACGTATTAAAGAAGGTGCTGAGAGTCTTGATATTTTGCCTCGAATGCTGCGCGAAAATTTTCAGCTTGGGGTTGTGCCTCCGGTAATTGAGCGCGATGTTCCACTGCCGGACATCACGTTACAGGAATTGTTGTTAGCTTTTCGAGATGTTGCTCACCGAGCCGCGTTGGCCGAGCACCACAATATTAATCGAGAGGTCTTATCGGTGCGTGCACGCATGACCGCTGTGTTGTCCGCACTTCGCGTTGGAGAGTTTTGCGAGTTTTCAACATTATTCGACCCGGAAGAAGGACGCCTGGGTGTAGTAGTCACTTTTCTAGCCATGTTGGAACTGTGTAAAGAGGGTTTGGTCGATATCGTTCAGTCTGAGCCATTTACACCGATCTATTTAAAACCGCGTGAAGGCGACTCAATTCCAACAATCGAGGATGTGGCAATCGCTAATGAAAAATCCGTATCAGAGTAAAGACTATGGATGATAAAACATTAAGGAATATCCTTGAGGCTGGATTACTTGTTGCCGCTCGTACAATGAGCCTTGCACAACTCGAAGCCCTGTTTCAAAACGATAAAGAAAAACCAGATCGCAAACAAATCCGGGCGGCACTGCAAGCATTAAAAGAAGACTATCAAGGTCGCGGGATTGAATTGGTGGAAGTCGCCAGCGGCTATCGCTTGCAGTCGCATGAATCAGTCGCCGACTGGGTTGGCAATTTATTTCAGGAAAAACCACCAAGGTATTCGCGAGCACTGCTCGAAACATTGGTGTTGATTGCCTATCGCCAGCCAATTACTCGGGCCGAAATTGAAGATGTACGTGGCGTGGCCGTTAGCTCGAACATCATCAAAACCTTGCAGGAGCGCCAATGGGTGAAGGTGCTCGGTCACAAGGAAGTTCCCGGCAGACCGGCATTGCTTGGTACCACAAAGGAATTTCTTGATTATTTCAACCTTAAAAAACTCGATGAACTGCCCGAACTTGCCGATATTAAAGATCTTGATCAGTTCGATGAGCTATTGGCTGAAGAGGTTGGTGAAGTCGGTGAAGTTGCAGAACAAGGCGATGCGGCAAATGATGAAGGTACTGAAGAGAATTCCTCGGCTAACCAATCTGGCAACCTATCTGAAAATCAAAGTAACGACGATAACCAGCAACAATCCCAGCAACGAACGGAGTCTGATCGTATTCAGAAGATGAGCGCCATGCTGGACCAGGACGCGGATGCAAACCCAAGTGATTCAGAAAACGATGCTGGTTCTGAACAAGGTAGGGGCAATAAAGACGGTAAAGACGATAAAGAAGAGCTGCAGGAATCCGATGAGGAGGTATCTGATGCCGAACGTCAATTGCTGCGTGTTATTTCAGATTTTTCAGACGAACATCAACAGGAGGTTGATGCACGAGATCAGTTGGAAGCAGAGATTGTGCAAGCCAAGGATGGCGTAACGGATGAAGCAGCTGAAATAGTCGAAACCGATTTAAGCGATCTATCGCAACGTGTTGGAGATGATACGCAGCCAGCGGGCATGCCCGAGCCTGGCGATACGCTGCATTGACTAGCTAGACTGAACGATGTAACGCGAAGGAACGCGGTTGATCATTCTGTTGATACGGCTGTTACCGAACCACCGGTGACGGCGGCACCTTCACGTGCCTTTGCCACACCGATTGAAACTCCTGATACAGCTTCATTGGCAACATCAGCGCAATCGGCAAGCTCTGCAGAGACTATTAATGCTTTGCTTGAGACGTACTCAGCAATGACGGGCCTCGAGCGAACACAAGCGTTTGCCAAATCAAAAGAACTGAGGGTAAGTTTTGGCGCAGATGGCATTCGTCTTGCGCCCGATGCTAGTTCTACCAAATCTGAAAAAAATCAAACGACTAACCGGATTGATGTTCATCTGGTTGACATTACCGATACGGTCGAAAAAGTCGATGAAACTGAAGTTGAAAACCACGCGACACCTGACGCCGATCATATTGACCTGGTAGGTAAACATGAGAACGTTCCAGGTAAAGATACAGTTCCTAAAGGTGTTCGCAATATTGCGAATGCCAAGGGTAGTTCTCGCTCGTCACAAAGCGATTCGAAACCAGGCCATACGCAACCAACCGATTCGAACAAACGTATCGGAATAAGTAGCCGAGGCGCTGCTAATGATCGTGCTTTTGAGCAAATTCATATAACTGAAGAGCAGGACGATGATACTGCCGTGAGTTCTTTTGAAGCGGCAACGGCGACAGAAGCAATGGCAGAAGTAAGTTCGGAAGTAAGCCTTGAAATAAGTTCAGAAGTCAGCTCAGAAGTCAGCTCAGAAGTCAGCTCAGAAGTCAGCTCAGAAG